>PAZP01000004.1 GCA_002715565.1 Flavobacteriales bacterium | reverse complement strand
CTCCCCTAAATCTTTAGCATAAATATAATCTGTAATATCAATATCCTTTGAATAAATATCTGTCATGGTAATCACTTGTCCAGCTCCAGCTGAATCAGCTTCTCCCCATATATCAACTTTATAACTACCAATAGGTGTATTTGCATCTCCAAATGGTGGTGTAGCAACAAAAATTGAATCTTCTTGTGTATCCAATACTATTACAGGTGAAGTTCCTGATGCTGTTGACGGACCAGAAACGTCATATTTTAAAACCGTATGCTGTGTTGCAACCCCATCATTCTTAATGAAAGCTTCAAAGGAATAAGGATGATTTGTTAATTGTGTTATAGGAGTATGTGTATAATCTAATCCTATCATTGTATTTGGGCCTAATGCAGGATAATTTAAATAATCTACCCAATAACCTCCTATTACTTCATTTGATGAACTAATAGCATTGTCAGGTGATTCTACTATTTTCATATCGTCAATCATCCAAAAATAACATCTTGCTGTCCAGCCTATTCTTATATATACAGTTGATTGATTAGCTGCAACAGATGAAATGTTTAAACTTAATATCTCAGGATTTAATGATTGAGTATTATTAGTAATAGAGCCGTTAACTAAATAATTTGTCCAACTTATACTATCAGAACTAACTGAAACTGTAGGTGGCGTAAATGCAGTATTTCCTAAATTATTATATCTAAAAACATGCTCAAATTCTAAATTTACAGCAGAGTAGGAAGATAAGTCAATTGCTGTAGTTGTAAAATATGAATCTATATATTGATATGTTGTGCCTGAAGGCTGTCCATAGGCATAATGATTAGCTGAGTCAGCATCTGAAATTAAAAAGCCATTTGATGCGGTAGTAGAATTAATTGCTGCAGCAGCAGAAGTTCCTTGGTTAGTATTCCAATATCCCCAGGAACCATCATTACTCCAAACCCATGGGCATAATGAAACTCCACCAGCTGTATTTGATGTATATACTGTCCAATCTGCAGGAAAACCTCCTCCAAAATCTTCCTCCCAAATTGGAGGAGCAGTTCTAAAAGATTTTACTTGTGATTCTAAATAACAAACTTCTTTAGACAATATTTTATTTTGTAAAAACCTATTTTCTACTTCTTGAGCATAAGAAAAAACAAATGAAAATAGTAAGAGGAATAAAGTATATTTTGTTTTCATAATTTAATTTAGTTTGTGGTAAAAATAAAAAAAAGCCCCGATTAGGGGCTTTTGTAACTTAATTAATTTTGTTAACTACTCTAAAATAATTTTTTCTGAATAAAGCAGCTCATTATCTCTTAACTCTACAGTATACAACCCTTTTTCTAAAGAAGATAAATCAATAGTATTTCTTAAATCTTTTACTGTACTTGTATATACAGTTTGACCTAAAACATTATTAACAACTATAGAACAGTTAAGCATCTGTGATAAATCAATACTAATAATTCCATTTGTAGGATTAGGATAAATATTAAAAATAGATGAATTTTCATTTATAGAATTAGGAGGAGCTTCAAAATTCATTCTTACCATTGGGCAATATGTAGTATAGTACCATGTTGGTGCTCCAGCTGATTGTGTGCTTAATCCTAACTCATCAAAAACACTATGTTCCCCATTATACATGGAATTATTAGTTAATCCTATGTATACGCTGTCTGGACCTTGAACACCTTTAACCCCAACTTGATATGCATAACCATTATATAATTGCACTGGATTAAGAAATGGTATATCTATCCATCCGCCTATATCATTAGCTGTAATAACATATGAGTCAGATTCAGTATTGTAAATTCTATCATTAGTTGCGGTAGTGTCAATATCGTAAACAATAGCTTTAATCTCTGAATTAATAAGTGTATTTGATCCTATATAAACCTTAAGTGAATATAAATTTTCATTAGCATACATTTCATATCTAGTAATAAGGTGATTTTGATCCTGCATTCCTGCAAGTAAATAATTACCCCACAAAGTATCTTCACCTAAATCTTTTGCATAAATATGATCTGTAACTTCAAAAGATTTTGAAACAATATCTGTCATAGTAGTTACTATTCCTGCACCAGCAGAGTCTGCCTCTCCCCAAATATCAACTGTATAATTTCCTGTCGCTGTATTTGCATCTCCAAATGTAGGTGTAGCAGCAAAAATTGAATCTTCTCCTGGATTTAATATTATAACATTTGATTCTCCATAAGCAGAGACTGGACCACTAACATCATATTTTAATTTAGCATGCTGAATTGATAATCCTGCATTTTTTATTGATCCTTCAAAAGAAAAAGGATGATTTGTTAGTTGTGAAATTGGTGTTTGACTATAATCTAATCCAATCATTATATTATTTCCTGACGCTGAGTAATTTAAATAATCTACCCAATATCCACCTATTACTTCATTTGAAGAAGTAATTGCATTATCTGGCATCTCTTCAATAGACACATCATCTACTGCCCAATACCAAGCCCAATAATCATTGTCATTATAATAAAATTGTACTAATACTTGTGATTGCCCTCCAGCAATAGAAGAAATATCATAAGTCGCAATCTCTGGGTTCAAAGAATTTTGATCATTTGGATAGCCTTGTTGATTAGTTATTTCAAAATCTGTCCATGTAGCTCCGTTATCTCCAGAAACTCTAACTCCCCTTGTATCATTCCACCATCTATAATTATGTGAAAATTTAAGTTGGACAAATTGATAATTAGAACAATCAACTGGATTAGCATTTGTAAATTCTGCAATCATAAAAGTTCCATCTAAGTCTACTTGAGTAGGAGAACCATATGCATCAGAATTAATAAACATGTAACCATTTGAAGCAGTCGCTGACAACATTGGCCCATTAGAGTTTGGTGGGATTGCATTAGGGTCCATCTCATGTTGCCATCCATATTGAGGTCCTGTCAATGTACTTGTTTGCGTAAAAACCCATGTAGAAGGATCGGAACAGTCATCTGACCATATTACACTAAGCGGAGGTGCTGATGATGAACTGACAGAAGCCGGAATGATAGGAAAAATACTAGATTGAGTTTCCAAAACTGGAGACTTTGATAAGTTACTCATTCTAGCATGTTGCGCATAAGTTATAAAAGAAAATAACATGCAAAATAATAGTAAATTTACTTTTTTCATATATAAATATTTTAGTTAAACGTAATACAAATGATTATATGCAAATATAAGATAAGAAATCAGTAAAAAAAAATATTATTATTTAAATATATTCTGAAACTGGCGCACATGAACACATTAAATTTCTATCTCCATATGCATCATCTAATCTTCTAACTGTAGGCCAAAACTTATGCTCTTTAACCCATGGAAGTGGATAAACTGCCTTTTCTCTAGAATATTTAAAATTCCATTCTTTTGAAACAGCTAAATCAATTGTATGAGGTGAATTAGATAAAACACTTTCATTAAATTCAATTTCACCATTTATTATTTCATCTATTTCACTTTTAATACTTATCATCGCCTCACAAAAACGATCCATCTCTAGTTTGCTTTCACTTTCAGTTGGCTCAATCATTAAGGTTCCTGCTACTGGAAATGAAACAGTTGGAGCATGAAAACCATAATCCATAAGTCTTTTTGCAATATCATTTACTTCTATACCATGTTTTTTATACATTCTTAAATCTATAATCATTTCATGAGCAACTCGATTATTCTCTCCTACGTATAAGATAGTATAATAATCTGAAAGTGAATTTTTAATATAATTTGCATTAAGTATAGCTAACTCAGTGGATTTTTTTAAACCTTTGGAGCCTAACATTCGAATATAAGCATATGAAATTGTACATACTAAAGCACTTCCCCATGGTGCTGAAGATATTGCCATACCTTTTTCTCCACCCATCTTTACATGAAAATTATTTGGTAAAAAATCCTTTAAATGTTTAGCTACTCCAATAGGACCAACTCCTGGACCACCTCCACCATGAGGTATACTAAAAGTTTTATGCAAATTTAAATGACATACGTCTGCGCCAATAATAAAAGGATTTGTTAAGCCAACCTGAGCATTCATATTTGCGCCATCCATATATACCTGACCGCCATTTTCATGAATCAAATTAGTAATTTGAATAATATTATCTTCAAAAACTCCGTGAGTAGAAGGATATGTTATCATTAAACATGCAAGTTCATTTGAATATTTTTCAACATTTAATTTTAGTAGTTCTATATCTATATTACCGTTTTCTTCACAAGGAGTAACCACTACCTCCATGCCAGCCATAATAGCAGAAGCAGGATTAGTTCCATGTGCAGAGGAAGGTATTAAACATATCTTTCTATTTTCTTGACCTCTACTTTCATAATACTCTTTTATAACCATCAATCCTGCATATTCACCTTGAGCTCCAGAATTTGGTTGTAAACTAATCGCTGCAAAACCAGTGATTTCACAAAGCATTTCTTCTAGTTCGTGAAACATTATATGATATCCTCTTGCCTGATTTGAAGGAGCAAAAGGATGTAGATTTCCATACTCAGGCCAACTAAGTGGAAATAATGCACTAGCAGCATTTAATTTCATAGTACATGATCCTAAAGGAATCATCGAATGTGTTAGTGATAAATCCTTTTTTTCTAAACTTTTAATATATCTCATCATTTCAGTTTCAGAATGGTATTTATTGAACACATCATGCATCATAAAATTTTTATTTCTATATATTTCATCAGGGATGATTGCTGATGTTTCTACATAGCTACCCGTTAACACTTCATTTATTAAATCTAAGGAATCTGAATGATTACAGCTTTTAGCAAAAACTTCTAAAATATTATTAATATTCTCAAGATCATCTTTTTCATCAATACTAATAGATAAATTCTTTTCATCAATGTAATTAAAATTCATTTTTGCATCCTCCGCATAAGTTTTAATATTATCTATAGAAACATTACCAATATTAATTTTTAAAGTGTCAAAGAAAATATTATTTAATTGATTATAACCTAATTGAGTAAGACCTTCACAAAGAATTGCAGTTAAAGAATGTATTTTTTTACTTATCGATTTTAATCCATAAGGACCATGATAGACGCCGTACATACTTGCCATTACAGCTAATAAAACTTGAGCAGTACAAATATTAGAAGTAGCTTTCTCTCTTCTAATATGCTGCTCTCTTGTTTGCAAAGCCATTCTAAGTGCCCGTTTTCCTTCTCTATCTTGAGAAACTCCTATTATCCTACCTGGTATAAGTCTTTTATATTTTTCTAAAGTGGCAAAAAAAGCAGCATGTGGACCACCATAACCCATGGGTATTCCAAACCTTTGTGTTGTTCCAACAACAACATCTGCCCCCCATTCTCCTGGTGGTTTTAAAAGACATAAACTTAATATATCTGAGGCAACTACAATTCTTATATTTTTTTCTTTCGCCGAACTTACAAAATCAATATAACTATATACCTCTCCATGTTTTGCTGGATATTGAAGAATCGCACCAAAAAATTCATCTGAAAGATCAATGTTTTTATGAGAATCAAAAATCAAATTAATTCCTAGTGGTTTTGCTCTTGTTTTTAAAATTTCTATTGTCTGAGGATAACAACTTTCTGAAACAAAAAATTTAACAACCCCATTTTTTTTCTGTAATCTTTCTCTATTATTAAATAGCATAATCATAGCCTCAGCAGCAGCAGTTCCTTCATCAAGTAATGATGCGTTTGCTATTTCCATAGCTGTTAATTCGCAAACCATAGTTTGAAAATTCAATAATGCTTCTAATCTTCCTTGTGAAATTTCTGCTTGGTATGGAGTGTATGCAGTATACCAACCTGGATTTTCTAAAATATTTCTTTGAATTACTCCAGGTAATACAGTATTATAATATCCCATACCTATGTATGATTTATAATTTTTATTTTTTTGAGCTATTGATTTCATTTGCTCTAAACATCTCGTTTCTGTTAATGCAGAAGGTAAATTCATTTCTCTATCTAAGAATATTTTATCTGGAACTGTTTGTTGTATTAATTCCGCAATAGAGCTAACTTGTATTTTTTCCAACATTATTTCTAAATCAGATGTGGATACACCAATATGTCTATCAGAAAAGTTTTTTACACTCATTTATCAAAATTTTTACAAAAATACGTATTGATAGTTTACTGTAAATACAAAAATTCAAAGAAAAATACTTTTTTATATATTGTTTTCAACAAATTAGAATAATAAATAACTAAACATTGTAGTATTTATATTAATTAGTGGACTAATTTTGCATAAATCACACTAATATTATGAACTTTAATTCTTTAAAAATTAGTGATAGGCTACTAAAAGCCATCACTGACTTAAAATTTGAAAAACTAACTCCAATACAAGAAAAAGCAATTCCATATCTAATAGATAAAAATGAAGACCTCATTGCTTTAGCACAAACCGGCACTGGAAAAACTGCTGCTTTTGGTATCCCCATAGTACATAAAATAGATTGTGATAAAAAATACCCGCAAGCAATTATACTTTCTCCAACAAGAGAATTATGCCTGCAGATTAGCAAAGATTTAATTGCATACTCAAAATATTTTGAAAACATAAATATAACAGCTATATATGGTGGGTCTAATATACAACCCCAAATAAAATCAATTAGATCTGGAACTCAAATTGTTGTTGGTACACCAGGTAGAGTTAAGGATTTAATAAATAGAAAAGTTTTAAAATTAAAAACAATTGAAATTGTTGTTTTAGATGAAGCTGATGAGATGTTAAATATGGGTTTTAAAGAAGATTTAGATGCTATTCTCTCAGAAACTCCATCAAATAAACAAACACTTTTATTTTCAGCAACTATGCCGAATGAAGTTATGAAACTAAGCAAAACTTATATGCATAAGTTTAAAACTATTGAAGTGGCAAGCAGAAATGAGGGGGCAAAAAATGTAGATCATCATTACTATATGGTCAATGCAAAGGATCGATATAATGCATTGAGAAGGATATGTGATATTAATCCCAAAATATATGGCATTATATTTTGTAGGACAAGAAGAGATACAAAAAATGTTGCAGATAAATTAATGAATGATGGCTATAATGCTGATGCACTACATGGAGATCTTTCTCAATCTCAAAGAGATCATGTAATGAGTAAATTTAGAAACAGGAACATTCAACTATTAGTTGCAACAGATGTAGCGGCAAGAGGAATTGACATCGATAATTTGACACATGTAATTAATTATAACCTTCCTGATGAAAATGAGGTATATGTTCATCGTTCAGGAAGAACTGGCAGAGCAGGTCGAAAAGGCATTTCTATTATAATAGCTCATAGTAGAGAAGGGAGAAAGATTAATGCAATTGAAAAAATGATAAAACAAAAGATTTTTGCAAAAAACGTGCCTACTGGTAAAGATATTTGTAAAATACAGTTAATGCATCTAATTGATAACATAATTAATACTGAAATCAATACAGAGATTGATCAATATATACCTGAAATTGAAAATAAGTTTAAAAAAATTAAAAAAAATGATTTAATTAAACAATTGTTATCAGTGGAATTTAATCGACTTCTATCATTTTATAAAAATGCTAAAGACCTTGACACTTCAAAAAAAGAAAAGAAAAGAAAACAAATAAATAGTGAAAAAACAGGTGTTGCTGAAAAAGGCTACAGTAGATTTTATATTAACCTTGGAAAAGAAACTGGTATCGCTACACATAATCTTATCGGACTAATAAATGAGCGTACAAGAAATAGAAATATTCCTGTTGGCAAAATTGATATTATGAAAAAGTTTTCATTTTTTGAAATTCCAAATGAATTCAAAAACGAAATATTAAGTGGATTTAAAAATTATAAATGGCATGATAAAAAAGTAAATGTTGAGATTTCAAAAGTGCCTAAAAAACAAAGCTCTATTAAATTTGCTGATAGAAAAAATAAAAGAAGAAAAAAATTAGGTGAAAAATCTTCGTTTAAAAATAGATACAAAGCATTTAAAAAATAATTATTAGCTTTTCTTTCCTAACATGAATGGCTTTAAATAATATGGCTCAAAATACGCAACATCTTCAAAATCTTTTTTTAAAAATTTAGCATAAGAAAGTTCTCCTAGATCTTTAGAAGTAGGCAATACATTATCTAAAAAAATAGCATTTTTACTTTTAATTATCGTTTTGCATTTATTTGCACCATCCCCAAAAAAAACAATTTTTTCATTTAGAAATTTATTATATGTATTTTCATCAACGATATCCGCGTTTATTTTTCTTATAGTATTATTATCTTTATCATATATAGCAGAATAAACTTCCATTCTTCTTGCATCAATCATAGGGCAAAATAAATTGTAATTATATTTTTTTGCTATACCATAAGCCATAGCTTTCAAAGTTGATACACTAATTAATGGAATATCCATCGCATAACACAGCCCCTTAGCTGTAGATGTTCCTATTCTTAATCCAGTATAAGATCCTGGTCCTTTACTTATTGCTACTGCATCTAAATCATTGATATTAATATTTGCATCTTTAATTATATCTACTATAAATAGAATTAGCTTTTTTGAATGAATAAACTCTTCTTTTGTTTCTTCTTTACATGCTAAAAAATCACCATTATTATAAATTGATATAGAACAACTCTTTGTTGATGTTTCAATATTTAAAATAAGCCCCATTAAAAATCATAATATTGATTAAACAAATCACTCTTAATCCCAAAATTAAAAAAAGTAGTACTTTTCTTACCATCATCATTTTCTAGATCTCTTTGAATTACTCCAAGATTTAATTTAAAGTTTGTTCTATGATTAATAATATAAGAAATATTAAATTCTTTAAATAAAACATTAGTTAAATTACCTTGATACATTACTACACCATAATCGGATGGTCGTCCATATTGAACATTTCCATTTGGTTGTTGAAAATTACCTGTTGATTGAAATAAATCATTTCCATAAGAAATAGTATCATTGGAAAAATCTGCACCATATTTCATTAATAATATTTTGGTAGTTAACTCCCACTTTTTAAATCTGTATTTATTCATAAATATTAATTCAGAAAAATTTGCTCCAAGTGGATGTGATAATGGTTGATTATAATGAGCATAGTTTTGTTGTGGATTATGGTGTGCATATGTATATGGTCTAACATAATTATATTCAATTAAATTAGCCAATCTACTTGTTCCTATAATATGATTGTTCTTAAATCCTATTTGATACCCATATTTATTTCCCCAAAAATCACTTTGTTTTCTTAAATCTTCTAAACTAAACTCATCTAAAATAACCTGACCATATAAACTCAAATTATCTTTTAAAAGGTATTTTAAATTTAAACCAACTAACATATTGTCAGGAGAGTTAATTGAAAACTCAACAGGGCGTAATAATATAATAGGGTTAAGATAATTAATATCAAAACCTGTTACTCCTGGAGCATGATTCATTCTCCATATAACTGTTTCAAATAAAGAAACGTTTAATTTATTAGTTAAGTTCAAACTTAAATAATGAGATGACATATACTTTTTAGCATAACCCATCTGATCATAATTATCTATACCATTGCTGGCAAAATAATTTATATCTTGTAACTCAGCATATAAATTAGTGTATTGAACTTTCCAAAAATCAGTCTGAATTCTTAAATATGGATAGTTAAATGTATTATCTGAAAGTAGTAATGAGCGATACCCTTCTCCTATAAAATGTTTACCATGACCAAATTGAAATTTAAAAAATTTTGATGCATCAATTATTACATGCCCTGAAGACATAGCATAATCAAACCCTTTGCCCTTGAAATTTCTAGCATACCCTTGACCTGGAACTACTCTTGTTTTTAAAATATACTCATGCATGTATAAAGGAAAAATTGATTGGTTTTCTCTAAATGAAGTAAAAAAAGAAACTCGTTTCCCAAGGTCACCAAGAACAATATATCCTCTAGTATTAGTGAATGTTTTCTTATTATTAACTAGATCCTTACCAAAATTTAAATTAACTATTGGTGATGCTACAACACTATAGTCTTCTCCTTTTATTACAATTAAATGTTCCTCATAAAATTTTCTAAATAACCATTTTTTATTTTTTGGAAGTGTTGAGCACGAATCTTTTAAAGCAAAACTATTATACCCTTGCTTAACAATAGGTTTAAAAGTTGTATGCAAGTTAGATTTTAAAGTATCGATATTATAAATATCTCCTTTATTTTGAAATGAAAAATAGCTTCTTCCTATAAAAATATTATTGTCTTGCGCGTATACCTCAAAATTTAAAAAACCTAAAAATAGTATTAAATACTTATATCTCATTTGATTTTTTTCTAAGTATATAAAATGGTATCAATAATAAAATATAACATTCAAATGCTAAAATAGTTATACTGTTATTAATATTTATATCTAGCATAAAATAAGAGGTTATTATAATAAATATGCTAGTAAAATATAAAATCAATGAAGTTTTTTTGTGACCAAGCCCTAAAAATAACATAGCATGATGCACATGATCCTTTCCGGGTAAAAGTGGATTTTTGCCTTTTTTAACTCTATTTAAAAAAACTCTTAATGAATCAAACAAAGGCAGTGCTAAGAAAACGATAGCTAATAATGGTCCTTTATTAGGATAACATATTTTTTCATAAACTATACCTGAACCAATTAAATTAATTGCTAATACTGAAAATATCATACCAATCACTAATGATCCAGTATCTCCCATAAAAATTCGTGCAGGACTAAAATTATATTTTAAGAAACCCAAAAGTGATCCAGTTAATGTAAAGGCTATCATTGCCATATTAATTTGATTCATTAAATATGCAGTAAAACCAAATGCAATAGAAGAAATAACACCAATACCTGCAGCTAACCCATCTATCCCATCAATTAAATTAAATGCATTAATAATGACAATAACAACAAAAATGGTAAATAAAATACTAATGAACTGAGGTAAATTAAAAACTCCCAAAACACCAAACATACTATTAATCTTAAGTTCTTCTAAAAAAATTAAGACTAGTGTAGCAGCAATCTGACCTATTATTTTTTTAGTTGGAGACAAAGAAAGTAAATCATCAATAACACCAACAAAAAAAACAATCAATAAACTTACTAATATAAATTGTATGGCTTGTAATTCTGACCATAATAATAATGAAAATATAATTGCAGAAAAAACAGCTATACCTCCAGCTATTGGAATTCTCCTATCATGAACATTTCTATCTCCAGGTATAGCAAATAATCTTAAACTTTTTGAAAATGTAATCACTTTAGGAACTGCAAATAAAGTAATTATAAGGGATGTGAAAAAAGAAAGAATAAGCTTTATTTCTGGTGATAGCATAAAACTAAATTTATTGTAAAAATAATGATTATTATTATATTTCTACAATAAAATCATTTACCCAATCAAATAAAGTATAATTTTTGGTTATTTTTTTTGTATTAAGATTTAATTTTTTACCAGCTTCAATATCAGAAATAGAATCTCCTACCATAAATGATTTCTCAAATTTTATTTCAGGATATTCATCTTTAGCCTTTATAAATAAACCCGTTAAAGGTTTTCGGCAAAAACAATTATCTGATACCAAATGAGGGCAATAATAAACAGCATCTATTTTTCCTCCATTATTTTTGATGTTTATAAGCATGAATTCATGAATTTTTTTTACTTCTTCATGAGTAATAATACCCTTGCCTATACATTGTTGATTGGTAACTACAATAATTCTGCGAAAAATATTGTTTAATTTATTAATTGCAGAAAAAACACCATTAATGAATTTAAATTCTTGAATGGACGTTACATATCCATCAATAATCTGACGATTTATAACACCATCTCTATCAAGAAAAAGAGTATCAAATTGCTTATTAACAATCATGATTCTGCAAACAGATTATCTTCTATAAGCTGACAAATAATATGACCAATTAAAATATGAGTCTCTTGTATTCTCGCTATATTATCTGACGGTATTTTTATCAATATATCACATTTATTATTCATCATACCACCATCTTTTCCTGTTAAACCTATGCAAAATATTCCTAGATTATTAGCTTCAATAATAGCATTTATTACATTTTTTGAATTTCCTGATGTTGAAATAGCAAATAAAACATCACCTTTTTTACCAGATGCTTGCAACATACGTTGATAAGTTTTTTCATAACCATAATCATTAGCTACTGCTGTCATATAAGAAGAATTTACATGTAGTGCCTCTGCATTTAAAGGAGGTCTGTTTTTATAAAACCTCCCGCTTAATTCACTAGCAATATGTTGTGCGTCTGCAGCAGAACCTCCATTTCCACATAATAACAGTTTATGGCCATTTTTAAATGATGCAACACAATGATTTACTACTTTACATATACTATCCTGTAAAAGCTCATCCGATAACAATTTTTCTATATTATTATGTGAGGACTTTAAAATATTAAAAACCTTTTTCTTCATAGTTATGCTAAAATACAAAATATATAAAATGGCAACTAATATTACCCCTCAATAAGTTTTAAAAAACATTTAAAACTTACAAGATTACAACGTTGAATATGCATTAGCTGTTAAGAGTCCTATGTGATTCCAATCATATTTTTCTTTACAATTTATAAAACCCTTTTTTTTAACTCTATTAATTATGTCTTTATCTGAAAAAATGTAATTTAATTTTTCAGATAAAGAATCAGAGCTTTCTGACTTGAATAAAAACCCTGTTTCATTATCAGTTATAATTTCTTTTAAAGGTGGGAGATCTGAAGATAATACAGCAACTTCGTAACTTAAAGCCATCATCATAACTCCACTTTGGTATATTTCTTTATATGGAAGTACAACTAAATCAGAAGCATTATAGTAATAATCAACCTCACTATGTTTAATAAATTTATTATGAATAATACAATGCTCATGTAAATTCTCTCTGTCAATAATATCCTGGTATATTGAAAAATCATCCTTCCAAACTCTACCAGCAATTACCAATAACAAATCTGGATTTTTAATGACGTTTTTTTTAAAAGCTTTCAATAAAACCTCTAATCCTTTTACTTTTTTTATCATCCCAAAAAATAAAATCACATTTTTATTCTGTGGAATATTTAAATAATATTTCGATTGCTTTTTGTCTATGTTTCTATTTATGAATGGTAAATAATTACCATGCGGTATTATATGTATTGTAGATTTAATAGTTGGAAATAATTTCATTATTTCCAACTTACTAAACTCATTATGTGTTAATAATAAATCTGTCAAGAAATACACAATTCTAGTTATAATACTTGATTCTTTTTCAACTCCAAAAGATCTTACATCATGAATTGTAATAACCGTCTTTCCAAATAAAATTTTAACTAAAAATAGATTAAATAATATAAGAATATTAACGTAAAAAATATGAAAATGAAAAATAGAAATTGATGATAATCTAGCATGAAATATAGATTTAATTGAACCTATAATCCATCTGATTCCATTAATAATTTTAAATGAACTTAAAAATAGATCTTTATAAAAATTAAAAAAATATAATTCATTAATTTTAGGATCATTTGTTTTATTATTAGTATAAATATTAACAGAATAACCTGACTTTATTAACCCCATGGCTTGACCAAATGTATAATAATGAAAAGAACCTCCATGAGCTCCTAGTGTATCAATTATTGCAACCTTTTTATTCATATTACATTTTTAATCCCTCAAAATAAGATTTATTAATTAGAATGAACGTGTGAAAATCCTTTCTTATTTTTTTATTTATGATAAATTTTATATTGTTTCGAAAAAATAACCAAATTATATAGAAATATGAAAATAATCCTCCATTTTTCTTTAAAAAATATATATAATTCTTTGTTATTTGTTTAATAAAAAAATCACTTCTATATATCTGTTTATTTTGTTGCTGAAAAGAATTAGTTAAGGTGCCTACTTTGTGATAAAGTACTGTATCAGGACAATAATATAATTTATGTTGGCCCTGCTTAAAAACTCTAAACAAAAAATCTGTGTCATCAAAATATACAAAATAATTCTCATCCATTAAGCCAATATCCTTAAACACCGAAATATTTATCAATATACAGCAAGTAGGGGCATAATCTACTTTTACCATTGTATCATACTGACCTTTATCCATCATATTGATTCCTCTATGTGATGGCAAATAACCATTTTTCTTAGAAAACCAACTACCAGCATACCAAATATAGTTAGGTTTATTATAATACATTATTTTTGGCGCAACCATACTTGCTTTTATTTCACTCTGATTTTCCAACAATTTATCTAATAGATGTGCGTCACATTCTATATCATTATTAATCAATAGAACCTGCTCGCAATTATCTAAAATTGCTTGCTCAATACCTTGATTATTTGCCTTCGCCACACCAAAATTTTTTTTATTTTCAATAACTATAACTCTATCATCTTTATAGTCTTTGATTAAATTAATAGAATCATCATTAGAATTATTATCAACTATGTATAAAATAAAATTGGTATACTTTTGAGAAAGAATACATTTTAAAAATTCAGATATTACTTTTTGTGAATTATATGTAATCGTAACTATACCTATTTTATCCATTTTGAATAATCTTTTTGGAGAAAATTTGATAAATTTTCAACATCTTTTTTAAAGTATTGCTGTAAGTATAATCTTGAAGAAGACAATAAAATAGGAGGTTTATTATTAAAAAACTGATTTTTAATAAAAGACTTTATGAATTTTGGAAAGATTAAATTCATAGCTTTTCTTATGATGATTTTAGAAAAAAGAAATTTTAAAAGTCTATTATTCACTATAAATCTAGCATTATGTTTATTATTCAATTCGGGTGAAAAATTAATATCGATCTTTAAAAATTTATATACTTTTTTCACTACATCAGATGTTTTGTTCTTAAAATCATCATAATCTACCACTAAAATTTGTTCGCTTGGAAACTCATTGAAATATCTTTTTATTTGATTTGTATATTCTCCTAATTTAACATATTGTTGAAAATATGTTTTAGAATTAGATAAGTTAGATTTTTGAAATATAATATTTTCAAAAGTATCATTAATTAAACCAAGCCTGAAATCCATTAAATAGTGTGAGAATGCTCTTTCTATTGGATCTCTTAACATAATAATTATTCTTGCTGAAGAATTATACGCTTTTATTGATTTTGCAACATCTTTATAATATAAATAAGAAACACTTGCCTCTCCTTTTATAAGATTATTGTTTTTAAATAATGAATGATATCTACTTAGCTTTTTAATTGGATATGATTTATAATACAAATCATTATCTTTTATGGATTTTTCTGAAAAATAATTAGGTTCTTTTAAAATTGACATATCTGTTTCTGGGTGTTCAGATAAATAATGATAAAGCGATGTTGTGCCTGCTTTAGGAGCTCCTACTATAAAGAAATCAACTTTCATTTAATCGAAATGTTTTAATAAACACTTTTTTAATATTTCCTATTCTACTTAAATTTAAAGATAATGAAAAAAGTAATTTTATTGGAAAAATAAATAAATAGAAAATTGTAAGAGACGGAGGAAAAATAAACACTTCTTTTTTATAAGAAAACGCTTTCATTATTTTATCTGAAAATATTTGAGAGAGATATATCTCAGCATTGTTAAGGCCTCCTTTTTTCCACTTTTTTTTATTAGTTTTTAAAATATATAATTTTTGTTGCTGATCTTGCTTTGTCGATGATCCAACAACAGGTATCTCTAACATCTCTTTTTTAAAATCTATGCCAACAAAACTACAAAGTTCTTTAAGTATAATTGCTGGTTCATCAAGTAAGTCTTCATACCTAATAAATTTTACATTATTATTATCTTTATATTTTAATCCATTGTCTAAACTGGAACTCCACATTGTAGATGTAAGTATTGGGTGATAATTAAAATACGATCTAATTGCCTCAATAATTGGTATTTTTTTAGCACCTAAAAATCTTCTTTTCCATTTATTTTTTTGTGAAAGTAATACATCTCTTTGATCTCTCACCATTATAATAATTTTAGCTTGTGGAAAAAAATCAAGTATTTCTTTAAGGTAATAAATATTATTAGGAGTTTGTTCGCAAGAAATAACAGCATTATTTTGAATTGTAGTGTAGTTGAGAAAGAAGCTATATATATCTATTGAAGTTAATTTTTTTTGTGGCAAAATTTTAGCTGCTTTTAAAGTATACTTTTTATAGTTATTTCTTAAAAAAATACCTTCGCTTTGGATACATAAAAATTTTGCAAATAAGCTAACCTGTTCATCTCTTGATAATAAACGTTTTTTAGTATCTTTATATAGAATACTGAAAAAATGTAATTCATGAAATGTGAACACTTTATGATGATTTGATAAAATCCTACTCATCATAGTAGTTCCACTCCTACTACTACCAACAATAAAAATTTGTTTTGTTTTTTGCACGAATTACATTAATTTGAAAAATTAATAAATGAATTATCATGTAAATTATCATTTTTAAAATAAAATTCACTGTTTTGTTTAGTGCTTACTGGCTTAAATAAAAAAGAATAATTCTCCCAATCTATTTCATAGGTACATAATAATCTATCTTCATTATCATAAAATTTATAAATAAATAATTGATCTTTTATTTCCTTTAGGGTTTTATAAATATTTGCATTAAATAATTTACCTATCATCATAAGTGGTGTATATGTATTTTGTACAAATAAATTATTTTTTTCCTGTCTAAAAATAGACCCAGAAAAATCCCTGCCTCCTAAATTATGATATGTTGATAATGTAATAGATTGAAACTTTTTTTCAGTTAATAATTCTAGAACAAAATGAGCTACAAACAAAGATTGTAAAAATGTATTGCCAGTTGTTTTCGACATTTGCAAATTCCATTCTGTAACCCAAATTGGCTTATTAAAAATATTTTGATATGATTTTATTTCTAAAGGATATTTAACTGTTAAATAATTTATTGCTCTCTTTTTATATATTTCAAATAACTCTACTTTATTAGTAGCCTCTCTTTGTTCTTCTATCATTTGACCATCCATCGCTTCTCCTTTAATAACTTTAGCATATGAGTGAATAATAATAGCATCATAAAAATCTAATCGTGATAGTTTTTCATTCCAGATATTATGCCTATGCCCTTTTTTCTTTCCTAATGGAGCAGCTATAACAGCAATTTTTAGATTAGGATAATTTTCTTTTATTTTTTTTGAGTAATATTGAGCAGAAGTAATATAATTATCAATAGTATAGCCTTTTTGATAATAACTCCTATTTGATAGTTCACTTCCTAATTCAACTCCGACTACTTCTAAATCATTTGAAATTATTTTTTCAATCATATATAAAATATCATCATTCTTGGAAAATATATTTGCAACTAAAATTACCTTAGCATTACATTTTTTTGCTAAATAGATAAAATCTTCTATATAATCTTGAGTATGATTATTTTGATTTCTAGACCTCTCAAGTCCTCTAGCTCTTTTAGGAAATTTTCCGTTGTGATAAGTATCTATTTCCTCAAAATCAAATCCGTATCCTTCTTTATTAAAATGATAAAAATTACCAACTGCTCCGCCTGGAAATCTTAATAGTTTTGGTTGTAATTTTACAGCCTTATTTATAAAGTTTGTATCATTAATATCACAATATGTAAATGTATTAGCTGTAGAAAAACCAAAAATATTGCTATTCTGAGAAAAGCATTTATAATGAAAAAAACATAAAAAAAATATTAAGTATTTCATATAATAAATTTCTTTTTAAGGTTTTTGAGCTATAAACCAGGTGTAAAATTTATCCAATCCATCTAAAATATTAAATTTAGGTTTCCAACCCATTTTTTTAATCTTAGTGATATCTGCTTTTGCATATAAAACATCTCCAGGTCTATGAAAATCAGAAACAAAAATCTCACTTTTTGGATTAATTTTATCTCTTAGATATTTTGCAATCTCGATAATTAAAATAGATTTTCCAGAACCAACATTTATTATTTCATTCTTTGTTTTTTTGTTATTTATTGCTAAAATAGTCGCATCAACCACATCTTCTATAAAAATAAAATCTCTACTTGGCAAACCATTATCCCAAATTGTAACTGAATCATTATTACTAAATCTTTCGCTAAAAATGCTAATTATACCAGTATATGGATTTTTTATACTTTGTCCAGGTCCATAAACGTTTTGATACCTAAGAATAGTATACGGAACTGGGGAAGAAACTTGAATTAAATATTCTTGTGTAAGCTTAGTTACTGCATAAACTGAAAGTGGTCGTAAATTTTTATTTTTTTCTATATTTTTTTCTTCTCCATACACTGATCTAGATGAAGTTAAAATTATCTTTTTAACTTTATGATTATATTTATTAAGCATATCTAACATTATGCTTGTACCTATAACGTTAGTATTATTATATCTTGTGATCTCATCCATAGATTGCCCTGTTCCAGTTTCAGATGCAAGATGAATAATCAGTTCAGGATCTTCTCTAAATGCTAATTCCCAGGAATTTAATTCTGAAACATCACCTTCGATGACTTTACAATTCTCTAATTTTTTTTTAGGACTATCTCCATGTACTTGTTTTAAAAAATTATCCAGTATAATTATATTATGATTTGAAGATAATTGATTTACTAGAGCCTGACCAATAAATCCAGCGCCACCAGTTATTAAAATATTCATGCTAACAGTTTTGTTTTAAAATTTATTTTATAAAATATACTAATAAATCCTGACATTAAAAATACAAAAAAGAAAGGCCTAAGCAGCAAAGGTTCTGACATAATAAAAATGACAAAAAGGAAAAGCCAAAGTTTTCTTTGGCTTACAATAAGTTTTTGCTTGTACAGCATATATAACAACAATAATGTAGTTGGAAATCCTGTAGTTGCTAATAAAAACATTATGGAATTTGTACTCCCCTTATCAGTTGTTTCCATTCTCAAATCTACACCAACTATATTGCTGATTTTATCAGAATCTGCACTAGAAATGTAAAATCCTTGACGAATTTTTTGAAATTGAAATAAATCAAGACCAACACCTGTAATGGGATAATCTAAAGATATCAATAATGGTTGTGTTAAATCAAATAGCCTCTTCTGAAATGATGCTGCTCTTTCACCTTTAATTTTATCATCTATATTATAATTAAATATGATATATAATGGAACTAAAATTAGCGTGCTTAATGGAATTAAAATTAAATTTTTCTTAAAATGATTTTTTATGTAATAAAATATTTGAACAAAAAGTAATGCAATACCTGTTGTTGAATATGTTGTTATAAGTAAAAAACAAACCAAGAAAAGTATTAATTTATTTTTTTTAATAATAAATGCTTCAAGAAAAAACAAAATATTTAAAAATATCTGTAAAATTCCTGGCTCCCAAAACAATCCTTGATTTCTACAAAAATTAAAACCAAATAAATCAATCACACCTCTTTCTTGTGAATAAAAAAATATATTTAAAAAAGTTTCACATTCATGATATGTAGATGTTAATAATGTTAAATTATTTTTAACTAAAAAATAAATAAAAAAATTGAAAAGTGCATGAAAAGAAATAAATTTTAACACCACATATAAACGATTAATAAAAATCGATAAAGATCTATTATTGTAAAAATGAAATATAGTAATTAAGGATATTACTAAAGTGAGACAGTGAAACAAATATTTATTAATTGTCTGTTCAGTTATTGCAAATAAAAAATTTACAATACCTAAAAAAAATACAGTAAAAAAAGTTAGAAAAATNGAATTTACCAATCTTTTTTCATATTTCCTGCTAAATATAAGAGATGTAAAAANNAGGATTATTAGNAAAATTATGGATGATAAATTACGATTAAAAACAAATAATAATCCTCCACTACTCATTATTAATAAAAATAAGATTATATTATCTACTAATCTTTGATTAACTGTATATTTCATTATTCCCAATTCATTTCTTTATTAATTAGTTTTTCTAACAATTTAACATCTTCTTTAAAATATGTTTCAAAAATATNTTTTTTATCAGTAGCTGATAGTGGAATGTTTTGAACTTGTTTCAAATTTAATGTTTGTAATTTATTCTTAATAAATTGCCTNNATTTTAATGAAGGAATGATTTTTTTTCCAATATCTCTCCAAACACCTTTTTTCTGAAAGAGTTCCTTTAGCCACATTGATCTTGGAACACTTGATTTATTACTATAAAGATTAGTNTTTAATAATTCATTTTTTAAACCTAAAAAATTCTGTATTTTATTTATGGTTTTCTTCCTATCATCTAAAAACTCTTTTTCAAAATTTATTATCATGAAATTCTCTCTTGGGAAAANCTGAAAATAATTATTTATACTTTCATAATATAATCCCTGNTGNATATAAGAAAATCTNAATTTTGAAAGATAATCCTTATCATTTATTCTTTTTTTTTCTAGCTTTAATGCTGTTTTAAAATCATAAATTTCGTGACTATCTCTATAAGAATGCATAAAATGAGAATATGCTCTATCAACTGGATGTCTCAATATTATAATAAATTTAATAGAATTGCCTAAATCATTATATATTCTCTTTGCTGCCTGCTTCTCAAATAAATAAGTAGGAGTAAAATCTATTATGCATGATTGTTTATTATATTTATTAAAATATGTTTTTAAATACCATTCTAAACCTNTACTGTAGACATCAGGAATGTCAAAAAAATGTGGCTCCTTAAAAGATGATGGAAAAACATCAGAATGATTTTTTAATATNTCATATAAGGTTGTTGTGCCTGACTTGGCAGCACCAATACACATAGCATTTGGTTTCATTTTATCCAATTATTTAAATTTCTGTTTAACAATTTAGATAATTGATCAACATCTTTACNATAATAATCTTTTAACCATCTTTCTGTTTTTATTCTCATTTTTGGTGAAGGTTTAGTAAATAATTTTATAAATATAAATTTAAACTTATTAAATAAATATCTTACTAAAAAAATGTTCTTTAAAAAACGTTTTNTAAAAAAATCTTTNCGCATGATCTTTTTAATAAAATTGTNCTTCCAATTCCATCCNCCTACCATNTACTTATTATGNGTATTGATATNTATTTTTTTAATATTTAAAAAATCAAAAATTTTTTCTAATTCTTTATTTACATTACGCTTATAATCATCATAAATAATTACATGTGTATTGGNAAATTGCTTTAAGAAAGGTTTTACTTGTTTATAATAATTTCCTANATGAAGATATCTTGATGCAGGTGTAATATTATGTTTATTTTTGTACCTATCTTCAGATATTTTAATTGCCTCCTCAAAAGTTAAATCTTCCATCATATTATATCTCTTAACATGATGATANCCAGAAAAAGCTCTCTCAACAGGATTTCTTAACATNATTATTATTCTAACATGAGGTGTTAAATATTTCTTAATATTTTTAATGGTAATTTCAGGATATGCAAGATACATTACACTTGATTCTCCTTTATATTTATAAGAATCTATTACATCAAACAAGTTAAAATATTCATCTTTATCTACAATTCCCTTAGGAATTCTATCCTTNCCTATATCATTGTTAATTAAAAAATGNGGCTCTTTTGGAGTGGTCATAAAAATGTCAGGATGTTGCTGTAAGTAATTATGCAAAGATGTTGTTCCNCTTTTTGCAGCTCCAATAATTAATAAATTTGGTCCTTTCATTATTCTTTCCAATGCTTTAAATCAATTTTTAATAATTCTTCTAGCTTTGTTATATCTTCTGTGTAAGATAAAAGTAATTCTTTTCTAATTTTATTTGACATAGGGGCTGAACGTTTTTTTATAANAAACTCTATCTTACTAAANATATTTTTTACTAATTTATTCGGTAATAAATNTTTTANAATAACTTTTATANAACTCTTTTTNAAAAATATATCTTTCAACCACTNATACCTCCAAACTTTACCACCAACATTATGTTTTTTTGTTGTATCNATACTTATATTTGAATCTACATTTAAAAATTTAAATGTATTTTTCACNCTTAAATTTGTATTTTTTTTAAAATCTTCATAAAAAATTATATGTACATTTTTAAAATTATCCAAATACGATTTTACCATTTTATAATACATTCCCATATCTTGATAATTTACCATNGGAGACAAAGTTGGATTTTGTTTTAACCTCTCTTTTTCTATTTTCAATGCTTCTTCNAACGATAAGTTTTCTTTTTTTCCTCTTGACACATGCAAATATGCTGAAAANGCTCTATCTACTGGTTTTCTAAGCATAATGATAATCTTAATATCATTACCTAAATAATGTTTAATATTTTTAATAGCTGTTTCGTAATAATATAAATATAAAACCGTAGACTCACCTATTAATTTTTCATGCTTAACATCACTAAAAAGTGATTTGTATTCTTNAAAATCCCAAACACCATTATGCACTCTATTTTTNATTATCTCTTTGACTAAAAATCTAGGTTCTTTTACTTTCATTCCTCTAGCATTATAACTAGGCATAAATATATCAGGATGTTGATTTAAATAATTATGTAAAGAACTAGTACCACATTTTGCAGCTCCAACTATTAAAAAATTTGGCATGTAATTTTTCATTTTTTTAATATTGGGATATAAAATGTTAAAAAACCAAACTTTTTCTTAACGGCAATCACCATACTTATATTCCATANAATAAGACTAGACATAGATGCAAAAGCTGCACCATTTATTCCATAAATACCAAAATTAAATAANGGGCTACTAATAGGAATTAAAAGCAAATTAAGGATGATATTAACACTAGCTCCTATAAAAAGTAATATCGCATATATATTCTGNTTATTTGTCATTTGCANTANATTNCCAACAGAACCTGAAAAAGCACTAATTAATCTACCGAAAGAAAGTAACATAAATGCTGTTACACCTAATTTAAATTCTACCCCAAAAAAACCTAATAAAAATTCAGGAAANAAGAAGAAAAGTAATACCATTGGAAGAGTNGTCCAAAAAATCATTTTAGTTGACTGTTTTACAACTCTTCTTAGGCCTNTNAAATCATTNTTNCCAAAAAATTCAGCAAATTTTGGCGCTGCAATACTGTTAATAGACATTAAAGAAATTGCAGCAACCATTGATAATTTAAAAGCAGTGTGATAAATTCCTACATCATCTGAGCTTGCCATCGCTCCTAACATTAATTTATCTGTCCANGCCATAATAAATTGNACCGATTGCGCAAACATTAAAGGAATNGAGATNTTAAATATTGATTTATAACTTATAATTTCTAAATTGNCNTTTNCCTTATCTCTTTTTTTATATTTAAATCTATAATTAAATGTAATGAAAGATAAAAAAGANACTATTAATAAAGAAAGTAAATAGGCATAAATAGGAACTTCTTTTGATGTATTGAATTGGTATATAATTGTAATAAATATTATAGAAAAAAATGCTTGTGAAGCTCTATAAAAAAAAGAAAAATCAGAAATATGTTTTAAACCTCTTAGACTTTGATAATGAAGCATAAAAAATGTCATTGGTAAAACAAAAAATGCATTTAATTTTATATAATGATAATCTATATTAATAATCTCTGCAATGTTTATAGCAAAAAAATACATTAATAAAGAAGAAAAAATAGAAGTAATGACTAAAATATTAAATATTTTTTTTCGAAAAAAAGAAATACTTGACCATTTTTTTTTATTAGCAAAAGATGCAATAAAACGGATAGAAGTAGTATCAATACCTATTTTAGCTATTAATGTAAATAGTCTTAAAATAGTAATTGCCAAAACATATTCTCCCAATCCACTAGCACCAAATAAATTAGCAATAATTAATGTTAAGATAAAACCAAGTCCTAATCCTAGTAATCTAAATAAGAAAGAAATTCCACCACCCTTAAATAATTCTAAAAAATGTCTGTCGTTAAATAAATTGATTATACTTTTTTTCATTTTATTCAACTAAAAACCAGGGATTTAATAAGTTTTTTTTATTGTAAATTAATTCTTTGGTAGAATTATACTTTTTAACAGAAAATCCTGCATATTTAACTATAGCATGACCTGCTGCAGTATCCCATTCCATGGTTGGAGCATAACGTGGATATACATTTGCTTTGCCTTCAGCTACCATGCATAATTTTAATGATGAACCAACTGACATAAGATTAACATTATTATATTTTTTTTTCATTTTATTAAAAAACAACTCTGTTTCATGTGACATATGTGAACGTGAACCAACAATAGTAAAATTATTTTGATTATTCTTTATAGGTAGTTTTTTGCATGACTTTAATAATTCATCTAAATCATCATTTATATGTTTTAATGTGATTTTATCCTTTTTATATGACCCCATATTTTCAAGTCCAAAATACAATACTTTAGTTGCAGGCACATATATAACACCCATAATTGGTTTTTGTTTATATATTAATGCAATATTTACTGTAAATTCTCCATTCCTTTTAATAAATTCTTTTGTTCCGTCCAAAGGATCTACTAACCAAAAATACTCCCAATTTTTTCTTTCTATATAAGTAATTTTTGAACCTTCCTCACTCAATATAGGAATTTCAGTTTCAGCAAGTTCTTTGCAAATAATATCATTACATTTTTTATCTGCAATAGTTAATGGTGACTGGTCTTCTTTTATTTCAATTTTATAATCTGATAAATAAATATCCATAATAGCATTACCTCCTAAAATAGATGAGTTTATAGATTTAAGTAATAAATTTTTAAAATCCATAATATTATGTTTTATATATTTGAAATGCACTTGATGTACCAATTCTTGCAACACCTGCATTAATCATTTTTATAGCTTTATTATATGTTTTTATACCACCAGATGCTTTGATTTTAATATTATTTGATGCTTCCTTTATTATTTTTATGTCTGAAAAAGTTGCTCCTGTTCCTTTATAAAAACCTGTAGATGTTTTAAGATAAAAATTTGATTTTTGCAATTTAAAATTATTATCTATAATATTAGATATTCTTAATGAGATATTAAAAATTTGTTTTTTAGATAAAGCACCTGTTTCTATAATCCACTTTATCACTTTTTCATGTTTTAAAACTACCTTACTTACTTCAATAATTTCACTATCAAATTTTTTAAATTGGGATCTTTTAAAGGCATTATAATCACAAACAAAATCAAGTTCTGAAACACCATTGTTAATCGCTATTAATGCTTGTTTAATTTTTTCTTCTTTGGATTTATCTCCTAAAGGAAAATCTATTACTGTACCTAGTGACAAATCTGACTGATAGCTAGAGATTATTTTTTTTGCATAATTGATGTATTCAGGGCGTAACATAACTAATTTAAATTTACAATCAATTGCTTCTTTTATAAGACTGTTAATTATAGTTAATATCTTATTTTCTGGAAAAAAATCTTCTTCTTTTTGTAAAAATGTAGATTCTAAATAACTGGAAAGATTCATATAAAATGATTAAAACACAAATTTAATCATTTTAGAAAATTAATTTAAAAAATTGAATTTTAATAACTAGAATTGGTTTATTCTAGCAAATAACGTTCAACATCATCTTGAATTGAAACATCAACTAATTGCTTCCAATCATCATTACCCTCATTAATTGAGTTTCTGATTTTAGTTGCTGAAATCCAACCAATATTTTCAGGAGGGGTAAATTCATTAATCTCATAACCTACTCCTCTTCCGTAATTCACACTTTCCATATCAGGTATGATAATAACCTTAACATCATGCCCGTGTGCTAAATGATACTTCTTAATCATTTTAACAGTCTGTTCAGTGGTAAATGGGTTTTTTTCATCCGGCTCAATATCTCTTACCATGATTAGAGCTGGTATTCCATTATTAATTTTCTGCATAATTAAGGAAATATGACCTTGATGGTAAGGTTGAAATCTTCCTATAAATATTGCATATTTCTTACTTTCATTAGTGGTTGGATTTCCTCCATGATTTACCGAATTCCATTTTTCTAATACCATAACTTATTTGTTTATAATTTTGTTTTTTAGCAAATAATCAACTACAAATTGTGCGCATTCTATTATACTATACCTATCCGTTTCTAAAACTATTTCAGGATTAACTGGCGGTTCATAGGGCGCATCTATTCCTGTAAAACCTTTTATTTCACCAGCTCTCGCTTTCTTATATAAACCTTTTGGATCTCTTGATTCGCATACGGATAAATCTGCTTTTACATATATTTCTATAAAATCAACATCTCCTATAATCTTTCTTGCACTCTTTCTATCATCCAGATAAGGAGAGATAAATGCAGTCAAAACTATAATTCCTGCATCTGCAAATAATTTAGATACTTCAGTAATTCTTCTAATATTTTCTGTTCTGTCTTCAGGAGCAAATCCTAAATCCTTATTTAATCCCATACGCACATTATCACCATCTAAAATATAGGTATGAATATCTAAATCATGTAAAAGTTTTTCCGTAGCATTAGCTACTGTTGACTTTCCTGAACCAGAAAGTCCAGTAAACCATAAAACTCTAGATTTTTGTTGATTTCTATCTTCTTTTAGTTGTCGTGAGATTCGATGTTTATGAAAATGTAAATTACTTTCTGCCATATCATATATTTAAAGTTGCGAATTTACTACTTTATAAATAAAATCCTTTATAAATATACAGTAATATAGATATTAGTTTAAAGTAAAATTAATTGGAATTGTAAACATGACTCTAACAGGTTTACCTCTTTGTTTACCAGGTTTATATTTTGGTAAAGATTTAACTACTCTAACTGCTTCAGCATCTAAATTCTTATCTACTCCTCTAACAATTTTAACATTTGTTACAGTTCCTTGTTTATCAACTATAAAACTAACATACACCTTTCCTGTAATATTATATTCTTTAGCAATTGCTGGATATCGTACATTCTTTTGAATATATTTCATTAGGCCAAGATCACCTCCTGGAAATTCCGGCATATTCTCTACAACCATAAAATATTCATCATCGTCTTCCTCCTCGATCTCTATCATTTCTTCTTCATCAGATTCAGTGTCTTCTATTTCTATTTCTTCTTCTATTTCTACATCATCCTCAACAATTTCGATAATCTCTGGTGGTGGCGGTGGTGGTGGTGGCGGCTTTACTTCTTGTTTAGTAATTGGGATAATTTCTTCTTCTAAGTCATCTAAATTTAAAGTCCCTAAATTGAAATCTGACTTCTCATAACTTTTATACTCAAAAGCAATTAAAACTATAAGTAATGATATAACTAATCCAAGCTGTAAAAACAGTCCTCTCTTCCTTTCTAAATCTGATTCTGGATTTTTCTTCAATTGCATAATATATATATTTTAATCAATTAATTCTTTATATTCTTTTGAGTCAAGTAAATCATTAATTTCATTTATTTCAGAAATAGACACTTTAATTATCCAGCCTGCCCCGTATGGATCTGTATTAATTAACTCTGGGGTTTCATCTAAATTATGATTAAATTCTAAGACTTCTCCAGTTACTGGCATAAAAAGATCTGAAACTGTTTTGACAGCTTCAACTGAACCAAACACTTCTTCTTTTTCTAAAACTTCACCTTCAGTATCAACATCAACAAATACAATATCCCCGAGTTCAGTTTGAGCAAATTCAGTGATTCCTACTGTTGCAACATCACCATCTATTTTAATCCATTCATGATCTTTACTATACTTTAATTCATTTGGAAAATTCATAATAATTTTTTTTTCAAAAATACATTTTTTTGTTACGTGACAAAACTATCCTGCCAATGTAAATCTTAAACTAAATCCAGCATTTGTTATTGCACCTGGAAAAGTTGTAGAAATAAATGGATTTGTAATAACTTTATCATAAAAAACTTTAACGTTGAGTCTTTGATTCACAACGTAATCTGCGGCAAAATTAATTTTTATTACTTGTTGACCCATAGTAATTTGCTCTATATCTTCTATAATTTTTCTAATAACAGTTTTGTTATTCATAATATTAAAGTCTAATCTTAAATCTAAATCTGAAGTCATTTTTTTACCTTTTCCTCCAGAAAAAAATCTAAATGATAAATCTTTTATTCTATATCCTAATCCAAATACATATTCCTTAGATCCAGTTTCTGTTAATTGATTATTTGTTAAAGAAAGTGCAAGAGTTCTAGTTCTTTTAATTTCTAGTTTAGTTAAAAGACTATTTTTCCACGCCATATCTAATTTAAAAAGTGGACTAAACTGTTCATTAATTGTTACTTGAGAAATTTCTTTTTGAACATGATAACTCATATTATTTAAATTAACCTCATCGCCATCAATATAATTTAAATTTGTTTGATATGAACCCACAGAATAGTTAGATCTATATGCGTGAGCAACAGAAAAAGTTTTAAATTTCTTTTTTATTAACGGTATTCTTACTAAACCATCGTAAGTGATTCTCCAATTTGGCATTGGAATTGAAGGGAATGCAGTTAATGATGAGTTAAGTGGTTTATATCCTCCATATGCAGCTAAAAAAGCTGGAATAATTACTTCCTGTGATGTTGGACCATATCCACCTGTCAAAACACCATTTTCATATTCAACAGGGAAACCTGTTAATGAATCAACTAGATTTGAATTAAAATTTGGATTTCGAGCTGCTAATTGTTTTGCAATATCTATTCTATAGCCTCTAAATTTACTAAAAACACTTGATTGATTCTGATCGTTATCTATAGAAAATGCTGTTCTCCATGATACAAAGGAAATAGTATAATTTCCTGCTTCAGTTGGGTTATATGAACTGAAAATTCCATCTGAAGAGTTCCATTTAAAATATTCGTTTGAGCTTTGAGAATTCATTTTATTTGCTGTAATTTCAATTCTAAATTGTTTTATGGGTTCAATAGTGCTTCTTAATGTAAGGTTACTAGAAAAATTCTTTTTATATAATGTATTTAATGTAGTATCTCTAGTTATCCATCCCTGATTACCCGCATTTTCTCTAATATCTTTTTGGCTTCCAAAAACAAAAGGTAATCCAGGGGACATAGTTGCCCATTCCTGACCAAGAAAATGCGGCTGATTCATATATCCAGGTAAAAAAGTACCTGCATTTTGAGAATAATTAATTGAAATATTTTTAACCGCCAAAAGAAAACGTGTTAAATGCTGAAAAACCTCATATTGATTTTTAGTTTTATTTTCTTCATTATTATTTTTATTTCTTGAGCGTTCATTATTTCTTGATAAACTTCTTCTATTACGATTATTTTGATTTAATTTTTTAAAATATGGAACTTTATTGTATAAAGTTGTCATATTAACTTGTATATTATATTGTTTTGTATTAGAATTTTGAATAGTATGACCAAGATTTCTTAAAGCAAGTGATCCTGTAGTCCAATCATAATTTCCATTATAACGAGTATTTAGGGAAATGAAATTAAATATAGGTATTTTATTTAATGGGGCTTGATAGTTGACACCAACTGACTGGCTATAAGAAGTTGACCTTCCAAATTTCCAAAAATTTTGCCATATCGTATCTATTTTTGCCTCATACAAAGGATCAGACTTAGAAATTTTTCCAATAGGCTCATCAATGTTTGCTTTATTATTAACTGTAAAATCAATTTTTAATGTTCTGGTTAAATCATACTTAAAATCATACATTCGATTCCAGTTAAAAAATTTATTATACGTAGGATAAATAATCATATTAGAATTATTCAAATTTCTTAATTTAGTTTCATTATAATTCCTGTCTAAATCTGTTCTAAAAGAGAAAGATTTGGGCATATTATTAAAATTAAAATCTCTAATTAATCTAAAATAAGGTGATTTTGGAAATTTAATTTTAGAAAATGGCTTAATGTTTTTTGGTTGGGTGTTAAAATTATAGGTTAAAGCACCTCTATAATTAATCGTTCTGTTATACTCAGTATTAATATTTCTAATATATGTTTCATTTTTTGAATAAGAAACAGTGAAATTCTCTAAGTCATAAACTTTTTGTTTTTTAACTTTTTCACCTTTCTTCTGAATCTTTGTTTTACGTACATTAGTAAAATTAATACTATTTCTACTAACATAATCTTGAGAAATATATCTTAAAGAATCTTTTTCTTCTTCAGTACCTAAAGCTTGCAAAGATGTTTTGAATAAGATATCTGGATCTAAGGGATTATACTGAGGGTTTTTTATGGCAGTTGAACCACCAATATACATAGGTATTTTTACTCCTAGATCTTTTGGGAAAAACTTGCCTAAATCAAATGTAGAAGATAAATCATACTGATATGCATTATATTTTTGTCTCTCATTAACCTTTTTTTCAATAGAACCAAAGCCTACTGTACTCATATTACCAGAAATTGTTAGATTTCCTAAATCTGCTAATCTTGTTGTCAGTCTACTATTTGCTGCCCAACCACCATATTCATCAAAATCGGTTAATCGCAACTCATTTACCCATATCTGACCACATTTTGATTCTCCATCATCAGGACTTTCAAGAGATTTCTTTTTTGGGTTACGTATTCCTAACATTATTGTTTTTACCTGAGCTAAATTAGGATTTCCTACAACTGTAATCTTTCCTCCACTTGAATATTTAATATATGGAGTATTAAAATCTGATGTGTTGAAATTTCTTTCCTGTTTTGCTAATTGAAAAATTTCAAAAGCTATATCAATCTCATTATCATTAGGCCAAATTTCATTTGGATATGTTGAGCCCCATCGTGTTGGCGTTAATGGTATTTCATATTCATAAAAGTTAGATGTAAAATCTGTACCAAGTCTAATAAAACATGATAAATCTCCAGATTGCATATCATCAATTTCTCCACCAGATTCAGCATGTACAAACATTTTTATTCTCTTATATGCTCTTACATCAATATCTGTAATCTTATACGCTGCTCTTGAATCTCCATCTTTTAAATCACATACTTTTAAAACTAATGACTGTTCGTTCTGTTGTCTTAAAGTTGTAGTAGACTGATCAACTTCTTGTTCAATTCCTGGAGGTAAAACATAATTTATTGGAGATCTATTTCCATTTTCCTCAATATTAACAGATGAAACATCAAATATTGTTTCTTCTTGATCATCCAGTGGAATATATTCTCCTGGTTCAGAAAGATCAAAATTATATCTTCTCCATTCTCCTCTAACTAATTCAAAAGTTGCCAATCGACATATTATAGGCTGCTTAAAATCAGAAAAAACCAAACGCATAAACCTTATAGATTTAAAATCGCTTATTGACCCTAAAACTTTATCTGGCTTATATACTGGAACTCTAAATTGATACCACTTTATATCTCTTGTTGATCCATTTTCTGTTGGCACACTTGCTTGTAAAACATCAGCAATATAATTTTGACCCACTACCATAAACTCCGGCTGTAAACGAATTTTATATTGATAATAATTTTCCGTTTCACTTAATGTGTAATCTCTATTTAAATCTTCTGTGTTTGGCTGAGAAGTAGCAGCTGTTGGATAACTTTCAGGTGAATTTTCTGTAGTAACTGAATTTCCTTCTGTATTGTTAAAATCCTTATATCTTTCAAGAATTGTCTTAGATTGATTATCATAATCTGTGCCTCTATAATAATGAAAGTTATCAGATGAAGGATCTGCTAATGCTTTCAGATATGCCTGTGAATTAGGGCCAAAATCTTGTTCTAGTTTTTTTAAAAAAATTGTATCAAAAAATAATATTTCTTCACTATCTCTTAAGCCATCCAGCCCAACATCTTGATACTGTCGGGAGTTCGGATCATTGTCAAAAGCTTCAACTATCGAAAAATTAGTTGGTACTCTTCCCCATACAGTAGTGTCAACATTCTCAATTGTTGCTGAGGTTGGAAGTCCATTCTCAAAACTTTTATAACCATCCTTAAGTACATCTTCAGATATATTACCTAAATGAAGATACATGTCTCCACCAAAATGTGAAGAGTCTCCATCAAATTTATTAAACGGGTCCATCATCCAAAATTCGATAAACTCAATATTTGCTGACTCAAAATCATTAGTTTCTAATTTACGCATAATACCTGCCCAATTTTTATGTGGATTATCTAAATTACCATTTGCATCTACATCTGTTGAGTAATTATTAGGTCCTCTTTCCTGCGGATAATATGCAAGATCAAGAATAGCTAGATTTGTGATTTGACTGCCTAAATCAGGATCCTTATTTGGAAAAACCTCTGTTTCTAACACCTCTCTACTATAATGAAATGATTGTTGCTCAATAGTGTTTCCATTCAAAAGAGATATTGGTTGATTTATATTAGGGGGTGTTACAGAAATATTTCTGAAAAAAAGTGGATCAATAGTATACCATGCTAACTTAGCTCTATTAAATCCTATTCTAAGATCTTCATTTAAATCAGAATTTTGAAAAATACTTAATTGTTTCTCTGGGATAGATGACAAATACCATGCACCTGGATTTTTAATATCTAAAGAAGTTCTTGTAGCTTCAAAATCATCAATATAGGATACTCCTTGCTTACCAACTGCTCTGTGATGTCCTGGTATTAAATGTGCAAATTCCGCTGTTGCAATTATTCTCGATTTCTCTTTGGTTTCAATTAATGGAATTTTATCAATTAATTTCGTAATGATTGGAGCTTCAGTTTGGTAATTAGCATCCATACCCCATATAGTATTTGAAATTGGTTCCTCTCCAGTATTAATTTTTTGAGTATATGGTCTTTCTGTTAAATTTAACATTGTAGCTCCAATTATAAAATCTTTATTTATTTCATAATCTGCATGTAAACCAACTAAAGTTTTATTCTGAATTCCGAACATAGAATTATTTTCTAAAGATATCTTAATTGGAACTCCTGCACTTAATATCCCTTCATTGATTATTGTAACTCTACCTAGCATATAATCAACTGTATAATCTTGATTCTCTACCAGCTTTTGAGATCCAGCAGTCACAGTTACTGACCCTTCAGGCACATTCATTGCATTTAATCTAATTTCTGCACCAGAAGTTGATTTATAACTTCCTTTTAATCTATACTTATTTAGTTCTGGGTATTGTTGTGCAATTGTTAAAGTTGAATCATATAAAATTTGATAAGAATATTTTTTAGCTAAATCAAAATCATTAAATTGATTTGCTAGATAATCTCCAAATGGTTCACGTACAGGAAATATTATTCTTCCATTAGATGATTTTGCAGTTATGCCCTCAATAAAGTCAAAAACACCATCTGACTGATTATTCATTTGCTGATTTAAATTATCTAAATTTAATAATTTAATTAATGGTATTCCCTCTAAATTACCTTCACCTATATAATTAGTTATTGCACCTGATTCTTCAGTATTTTCATACATCACATCTAAAACAAATCCATCTCTGCTCATTTGATATGCTCCAATTGAATATATATTTTTCATCATCAAATCCCAATTTGATATAGTTGGTGAAAAACTTGTGCCTTTTAATAATTTAACAATTAACGCCTCTGGAGCATTAGGACCAGATGTTGTTAACTCTCCAACCTGAAAGGTTTTATCCCCAACAGTATACTGAAATGCAACTGCAAGAATCTCATCATTATTTAATGCTTGATTTAAAGAAATAAAACCAAGTTGATTATTTAATGTATACTCGGATTCTGATAATTTTCTTGCTCTTTCTAATTTTTCATATTCAACTCCGTTCTGAAAATAGAATTGTAATAAACTATTAACATCATTAATATTTCTAATACTTGAAGCGCCCTGAGTAAAGTCTTCAATTAAAGTTTGGTATAAATCATTTGACGCAAACTGATAAGGAGGATTAGTTGATTGGTTTCCCATAACAGGAAATTCATTATATGCTGGCCAAAATAAATCATTAATTATTGGTGATTGATTATTTAAATTTTCAATGTTTGGTTGATTTTCAGCTAAATCTAAAAAAGCTACAATATTTCTTGTATCATTTGTTGTACCTGTTTTATTTGTTATCCAAACCTCTAATTTTGTAATATTTACCTGAGAATTAACATATGGTAATTTTTCTAATGCTTGATCATATTTTTCTTTAAAATAATGCGCTAAAAAGAAATGCTTGTTTGCTTCATATTGATCAGCATAAATATCAAATTCTGATGTTTGTGCGCCACCACTTACCTCTATTTCAGAAGTTGTGCTTTTTTGTTGTGAAAGAATACCTGTAATAGTAGTACGCCCAAATTGTAATTGGGTTTTAAAACCAAATAAAGATTGACTTCCCGTAATCAAACTACCATTCAAAGGCAAACTAACATTACCAACTTCTATTTTCTTAATTATTTCATCTTCATTTCCAGTATATTCCAATTTCATTTGGTTTTCAAAATCAAAAGTACTCTCAGTATTAAAATTAGTTGTTAATTTTAGTTTATCACCTATCTTTCCTATAACATTCATTTGAATTTTTTCTTGAAAATCAAAAGAAGTAGTTCTTCTTTGTTCCTCAGGTAATGAAGGATTATCTAATCTATTTATTTTCAATCCAAAAATTAATTCAGCTGAACCTTGTGGTCGAATATCAACAGAATTTCCTCCAAAAATTTTATCAAATGCTTTTCCAGGAACATATAGTTTGGGATTCAATAATGATGTAGAGGTTTTAAATGTACGTTGCTGAGTTCTTAATTTCCAATAATCATATATTGATTTTTTTGCAGTATATTCTTGAAACTGCTCGAAACTATAAATACTAGGTATTCCCATATCTATACCTCCTATTTTTTTTTGAATTATATAATTATTATTAGAAATATCGTAAGTAGTTTGTAAATTAAAATTTGAAGGCTCATTTAAAAATATACTTCCAGATTGATTGTTTTGAAAAGGAAAATATAATGATGTATCTATAATTTGTGCTTGTATATCTATATGTTTTGAAAATATAAATACAAATAATAGCCATTTATAATATGAAAATAACTTTCTCAATTTTTAAATAAGATTACATCTGACTCAACGCAGCTCTAACTAATACCTCTACACTGTCAATACTAGAATCTGTTTTCATCACCTTTTCAATTTTACTTTCAGCCATTTTTTTCCCAAATCCTAGCGCTACTAGTGCAGATAACGCTTCTTTTTTAATTGTATTGTCCAATTGATTGAACAATATATCAGATGTAGGTAAACCTTTAGCAACCTTATCTTTAAGATCAATAATAATTCTTTGAGCGGTTTTTGCTCCTATCCCTTTAATACTTTGTACTGCAGCAACATCTGCTGAAACAATATAATTAACAATTTCTTGTGGCGAGAAAGTAGACAAAATAACTTGAGCTGTACTTGGCCCAACTCCTGAAACAGTAATCAAATCCCTAAATAATCTTCGTTCTTTCTCTTCAAAAAACCCAAAAAGTGTATGAGAATCTTCTTTTACAGATAAATGAGTTAATAATTTACAAGATTCATTATTGATAGATGAATATGTATTTAAAGAAATCTTAATCTCATAACCTACTCCATTTACATCTATCACTACGTATGTGGGGTTCTTTTCAATTAATTTTCCTTCAATATGTGTTATCATTTATTAATATTATCAGAAATTAAAAAGATAAAGCTGAAAAAAAATCAACTTATTTCTTAATATACTTTACTCCATTTTTAATATACAAAAACCCTCTTGGGACTACTAATTCGTTCATATACTCCCTTCCCAAAATATCAAAAATTTTACCTGTATTTGGAGTAATATTACTTAATGTATGATTAAATATTAAACTTACAGGATTTTGTGTATGATGATAAACCCATCCATTATCATAAATATAATACTGTTTTAGTGTTGGTCCGTAAGTACAAGTATCACCATTAGAAATAACAGTTATAGTTAATCTAATATATAACCTGCCTGAAACATCTAATTGATTAAAAAATGCTATCGAATCATTAGAAAAATAGCATAAGTTTGTATCACATGCTTCCCATTGTATACTTTCAATTATAGCTGTTGTTCCTTGACTTAAATTGAGGTTTGCATATAAGGAAATCTCACCTCCTCCAAGGTTTTGTAATTCGATTGTAATTGAGTCACAAATAGATTGAGAATTAGCGTAATTAAAGTTAAAAATTAAAGCTAAACAAAATAAAAAATTTTTCATAATTATGATTTTCTACAAATTTAAAAAATCTTTTAACTTATAAGAGGTTAATGTCTATATTATACTAACATATATTTGTTATATTTGCTGATATATCAAAAGTTCAAATAATATTATAAAAAAACTACTCTTAAAAATAAAAAACTCTGAAAATTCAGGGTTTTTTCTAATTTAAAACTGAATAGAAATGAGAAAAATTACTAGCATATTAATCTTCTTTTTTATTGCAATAAATTGTTATTCGCAAGAAAATACACTGCCTTCCGTATTAGTAAAAACATTAGAAGGTAATTCTTTTAACATTCAAAATATATCTAATAAAAATAATCCTATTGTTATTAGTTTTTGGGCAACTTGGTGTAAACCCTGTAAAAAAGAATTAAATAATATTGCTGAAGTTTATGAAGAATGGCAAGATGAAACAAATGTAAAATTAATTGCCATCTCAATTGATGACGCTCGATCTGTTTCTAAAGTTGCTCCTTATGTAAATGCTTCAGATTGGGAATATGAAATTTATCTTGACTCTAATGGAGATCTAAAACGTGCATTAGGTGTGTCTACTGTTCCTCATACTTTTCTTTTAAATAATAAAAAACAGATAATTTGGCAACACAAAGGATATATTGATGGAGATGAAGAAAAATTATTTGAAAAAATAAAAGAAATAACTAATAAATAAAATGAAAAAATTATTTATTTTAATTTTTACTTTATCTTTTAATATTATTTCATTTGCTCAAAATAATTCTGGGCAATTTTATGGTGATTTTGATCTTAATATGCAAACCTACAGTGAAGATAGGAGTATAGGAGCTGAAGAAGCAGATGAAATATTATTAAACAATGCGTATCTAAATATTAATTATAGAAAAGGTAACTTATACACTGGATTAAGATATGAAAGTTACCTAAATGCTCTTTTAGATTTTGATAAAGAATACCAAGGTAACGGTATTGCATATAAATATCTAACATATAAAATTGATAATCTTGAAATAACTGCTGGTAATTATTATGATCAAATAGGAAGTGGTTTGATTTTTAGGTCATATGAAAATAAACGTCTAGGTATTGATAATTCAATGGATGGTGTAAGATTAAAATATTTTCCTTTAAGAGGTCTTGAATTAAAATCTTTTATTGGTAAAAGTAGAACATACTTTTCATACTCAGATGGTATAATTCGAGGTGTGGATATAAATTTATCTATCAATGATATTTTTGAGAAAAAATTAAAAGATATCAAAACAAAAATTATATTAGGACAAGGAATTGTAAGCAGATACCAAAAAGATAATAATCCTAAATTTAATCTACCACAAAATGTTGCTGCATATTCAACCAGGGTAACTATTAATTATGGGAAATGGAAATATTTTGGTGAATTTGCTACAAAATTAAATGATCCAATAGGTGCATTAACAATTGAAGAAAATAATTATGCAAAAGGTAGTGGTATTATAAATAGTATTACATATTCAAAAAGAGGCTTAGGTATCTCTGCAGAAATGCATAGAGTAGATCATATGGAATTTAGATCTGTAAGAACAGTATCTAAAGAATATATCATTAATTATATACCTGCATTATCTAAACAACATACTTACACACTATTAGGGCTATATCCATGCGCAACACAATCTGAAGGAGAATTTGGAATGCAATTTGATGTTTTCTATAAAATTAAAAAAGGTACTCTTTTAGGTGGTAAATATGGAACAAAAATTTCACTTAACTTTTCTAGAATAAATGGTTTGAGTGGAGGTAATTCATTTCTAAATGATAGCATTAATCATACGCCTGCATTTATAAGTATAAAAGATGAAGAGTTATATTTTTCAGATTTAAATATTGAAATTTATAAAAAAATAAATAGAAAATTAAGGTCGAATTTTGTGCTGGCTTCTCAATACTATAATAAAGATGTTTTAGAGGGAAAAACAAGAGGTACATACGGGATTGTAAAATCAATTATTGGTGTTGTAGATGTTCAATATAGAATAAAAAAAGGTCACACAATTAAAATAGAATTACAAGAATTATTAACAGAACAAGGTGATGGAGCATGGAGTATGGGATTATTAGAATATACTATTTCTCCTAATTGGTTTTTTGCTATTCAAGATATGTATAATTGGGGGAACAAAGATTCTGAGAAGCAATTGCACTATGCTAACTATGATTTTGGCTATATAAAAGGCGCAACCAGAATAGCGGTTGGATATGGAAAAAAAAGAGCTGGAATTTTCTGCGTAGGTGGAGTTTGTAAAGAAGTTCCATCTTCAAATGGTTTTAATTTATCAATTTCTACAAGTTTTTAATTATGAAAAAATACTATGTGTTATACCTTTTAATTTTGTGTCTTTTCTCATGCGAAACTATTGAAGCACCGTATATGGTAGAAAATTCAAGTGTTCCTGTAGACACATCAAATAATTATATTAAAAAAATTCTTATAGAAGAATTTACAGCCCATAAATGTGCTAATTGCCCAAGCGCAGCAGAACAACTAAAAGCTATTTATGATTTATACCCGCAACAAATTATTGGTATTGCAATACATGCAAAAAATAGTTTTTCTACACCAACACCCACACAGGTATCACCTAGTGGATTTACCTATGATTTTAGAACTCCTTTCGGTTCATATATATATGAAAATATAATGGAATCTTGTCCAATACCTCAAGGAATGGTAAATAGAATTGGGTATCCAGAGGGAGATCATAAATTATTAAAAACACAGTGGCTTGATGTAGTTGAAAATGAAAGATTAAAGGAGGTGAATTTAGGAATTCAAATAAATCCAAATATAACTAGTAACAGTGGTGAAATAAATATATTAATCGATATTATTAATAATATTAATGGGAGTTATAAACTTGCTGTTGTTTTAGTAGAAAACAATATTATAAACTGGCAAATAAACGGAGATTTTGAAGTTAACAATTATGAACATAACCATGTATTAAGAACTTCAATTTATAATGACTTTTTTTCATCTAACTTAAATTATATTTCAGGAGATAAAATTAATAAATCTATTTCTCTAAATATTGATAATCTTCAACAAGAAAATATAACGTATTCAAATAGTATAGAAGACGGAAATGGAAATGCAGGAGAATGGAATATAAATAATATGTCAATTATAGCCTATATTTATAATAGTGATACTTATGAAGTGATTCAAGTAGAAGAAGTTAAATTAACTAATACTTTATAGTGAAAAAAATAAATATTATACTATTAATAATAATTACAATTGCAAGTCAAGCGCAAGAAGTAAATAACCCAAAAGATGCAACTAATTTTTTAGAAGCATATCTTTCTCCACTTGGTGAAGGTTTAGCAAACGGATTAAATAATGGATGGTATAATACTGCTAAACCACATAAATTAGGAGGATTTGATATAACACTAACTATCAATAATGTAATAATACCTAATCAAAAACAAAGTTTTAATCCAAATAAAATAAATAACTTTAAATCTAATGTAAATTCAACTCCAACAATATTAGGAAAAGGGGAAGGAGCGATAATTGAATATGAAGATGTAGAATTTAAGATGCCCCAACAAAGTACAGCAATTTCTTTTGTTCCTATACCAGCATTAAATATTGGTCTTGGTTTAATTAAAAAAACCGAAATCAATGCTAGATATATTCCAAAATATAAATATCAAGCAGGTTTTATAGGTAATGGTTCTATAAATCTTTGGGGAGCAGGTATTAAACATGATTTACTACAATGGTTACCATTTCTTGGTGATGCTATCCCTATAGATGTGTCTTTACAAATTGCACATACTAATCTCAATACTGGTTTTGACATAGAAAGTAATGGAGTTAAGCAAAATGTAAATTTAAATATTAATGCAACAACAATTAATCTTATCGCATCTAAAAAAATTCTTATGATTACAGGACATGCTAGCTTAGGTTATAATAATTCTAATACTAATTTTAAAGGTAATACAAATTTTAAATTAGGTGATGGAGGAACTTCATTATTGTTTGATGTGCCATTAGATATGAACTTTAAGCCTAATAATGAATTTAAAGCTAATATTGGCGCAAGATTTAATATTGCAATTGTTGCGTTACAAGCAAATTATACTTTTACAAAAAATTATTCGATTGGAACAATAGGAATAGGTGTTAGTATTAGGTAACATAAAGAAAATAATCTTAGTTATACTCTTAGTATTGTATGTAATTAATACAAGAGGTCAAAATTTTGATGGGGGGTTGTTTTTTGGAATAACAACATCTCAAGTTGGTGGTGATGACTTATCAGGTTTTAATAAAGCTGGTATAATAACTGGAATTTATACAGTGAAAAAAATATCTGAAAAATTTAGTATACAAATAGAAATGTCATATGTAGAAAAAGGAAGTAATAATCCTGAAATGAATGACCCAAAACAATTAAGATATGGGCAACAAGACATATCTCTATCATACTTTGAACTACCGCTAATTTTACAGTATAATACAAATACCATATGGAAATTAGAAAGTGGAATAAGTTGGGGGTATTTAATTAATGGTTATTATAATGATCTAAACGGACCTATTAATAATTTAGATATACCTTTTTCCACATTAGATATTGGTGGTATTTTAGGAATAGAATATAAATATTCAAAATATATTAGCTTTAATACACGCTTAAGAAATTCTATACTACCAATTGGAAAAGAAGATTGGGAAAGAATAAATACATATAATTCCAGCAATAAAGGAAAATACAATTCAGTAATTAGTTTTACAATAAATTATAATATATAAATGAAGAAAAAAAAGATAGTTGTATCAGTAACAGGTGCTAGTGGAGCAATATATGCAAAAGTATTATTTGATAAATTAAAATTTCTTAATGAGCAAGTAGATTCTGTTGCAGTGGTAATGTCCGACAACGCAAAGTTTGTTTGGAGGCAAGAAATGAATAACACGGAATATAAAAATTATCCATTTAAATTTTATGAAAAAATGGATTTTATGGCGCCCTTTGCTTCAGGATCAGCGAAGTATATGACTATGATTGTTTGTCCATGCTCAATGGGTACAATGGGTAGAATTGCAAATGGAGTGTCAAATGACTTAACAACTAGAGCTGCGGATGTTATATTAAAAGAACGAAGGAAACTTATTATTGTTGCCAGAGAAACACCATATAACTTAATACATATTAATAATATGAAAAAAATTACAGAAGCAGGGGGTATAATTTGTCCAGCTACTCCATCATTTTATAGTTTGCCCAAAAATTTTGAAGAGCTTGCTGCTACTGTTATTGATAGAGTAATTATGCTTTCTGGTCTAGAAAATAAAACATATAGTTGGGGAGAAACACAATAATGTTTTTTAGAATATGTTATTATATAAAATAACAATATGTTAGAATTTAGTAAAATTGTTCTTAAGAAAGTAAGTTTTGACAAGAAACTCTTTAAAAAAGAATTAAGAAAAAGTGCCATGTGGCTATCTAAAAGTGATATGATAATCTTAAAAATATGGGCATTATCCACATTCTCACAATACAATTACATAATCAAAGAAGTATTTGATCAAATAGGTTAAAATAATTCACCTTGATCCTTATTTTTTTCTCTTCCTAAATGTTTAAAAGCTAAGTCTGTTGCTTGTCTTCCTCTAGGTGTTCGCATAATATAACCTTCCATTATTAAAAAAGGTTCATATACTTCTTCTATAGTTCCAGCTTGCTCTCCAACAGCTGTTGCGATTGTAGTTAAACCTACTGGTCCACCTTTAAATTTATCAATAATTGTAACTAAAATTCTATTATCCATATCATCTAATCCATGTTCATCTACATTTAATGCTGTAAGTCCAAATTGAGTTATTTTTTTATCAATATTTCCATCACCTTTTATTTGTGCAAAATCTCTAACTCTTCTTAATAATGAATTAGCAATTCTTGGAGTTCCTCTACTCCTTCCGGCAATCTCTAAAGCTGCATCATTACTTATATTTACATTAAGAATTGAAGATGATCTATCTACTATCTTTGATAATAAATCAACTTTATAATACTCTAATCTTGAATTAATACCAAATCTTGCTCTAAGTGGGGATGTAAGTAATCCTGATCTAGTAGTGGCTCCTATTAAAGTAAATGGATTAATCTTAATTTGTACTGTTCTAGCGTTTGGACCTGACTCTATCATAATATCTATTTGATAATCTTCCATAGCAGAATACAAATATTCCTCAACTATTGGATTTAATCTATGGATTTCATCAATAAATAAAACATCCCTTTCCTGTAAATTAGTTAACAATCCAGCTAAATCACCAGGTTTATCAAGTACCGGTCCAGAAGTAGTAGTTATATCTACATCTAACTCATTTGCAATAATGTTAGCTAATGTTGTTTTGCCAAGACCTGGCGGCCCATGTAATAAAACATGATCTAAAGCTTCATTTCTTTGTTTTGCAGCTTCAATAAAAACTTTTAGATTGTTTACTACTTTTTTTTGACCTTCAAAATCTGAGAATTTATCTGGACGTAGAAAATTTTCTAATTCTTCATTATTTTCAGAATATTTTAATTTTTCATCAGTCATTGTTAGACAAATGTAATGATAAAAAGAATTGCGAATTATTAGAGGTTATAAAATATATCAACAATATTTTATGTATGTAAATGTTCACTCTCATCAAGAAAAGGATGATGCTTAATATCAATGGATCTTTTACTCAAATTATTTAACACAATTCTAATAAAAAATCCTAAAAAACCTAATCCCATACCTATTTCTAAGAAACCTAAATGTCCATGATCACTTAATGTTCCGGGTGCAAATAATAAATAAGAATTTATCCAGTGTCCTATAAGAATAATAATACATACCAATATTAATCTATTTTTATTTCTCTTAGCACCCCTACTCATTAATAAAATTGCAGGTGTAATAAAATTAATAATAAGACTAAACCAAAATAAAAATCTATAATTTGACTGTTCTATTCTCTGCATAAAATAAGTAACTTCCTCAGGAATATTTGCATACCAAATTAGCATAAATTGTGAAAACCACATATATGTCCATACTATTGAAAAAGCGAAAACGAACTTTCCTAAATCGTGTATATGACTATCATTTAATGCAGGGAGATAACCTTGGCTGTGAATAAATAAAGTTAATAACAAAATTGAGGCAAAACCTATTGTAGCCCACTCACTAAATATATACCATCCAAATAATGTACTAAACCAATGTGTATCAATAGACATTATCCAATCCCAGGCAGCAGTAGAAGAGGTAACAGCAAACAATACAATAAACCATCCAGCAACTTTCAATCCTTTAAAATAGGTTTTTTCTCCTATACCTCCTTCTAAATCTCCCTCTAATGAAAGATCTCTTAACCTTTTAGCGCAATATACCCATATAACAACATAAATAATTGATCGTATCAAGAAAAATGGTTGATTTAAATATGCTTGTTTTCCTGCAATAATCTTATCATAATTAGGAGATCCTTCTGTCATTATACCTTCCTCCATCCAATGATAAATATGATTCCAATGTAAAACTGCAGCTACGACAATAAAAAGCATAATAGCAGCGGTATATGGTAAGAATGTCATAATAGCTTCAGGAATTCTTTTAAAAACTGTTGACCACCCCGCTTCTGCAACATACTGTAAGGCAACAAAAAATACTGCAAACAGTGAAATTCCTAAGAAAAAATAATTGTTAAATAATAAGCTAGTCCAAGCAGAATGCGGATTAGAAATAAATGCTATAGTAGAAGATATTAAGCCTATTAAAATCAAAGCTATAGATATGTTACTAATATTCTTATTGATTTGATACATTATTATATTTTTTACTTTTCAATTTTTTGTAGTTCTTGTACATATAAAACTATCTTCCATCTTTCTTCCTCTGTTAATTGAGAAGCATGTGGCCCCATAGCGTTTAACCCATAAGTAATAGCATGGAAAATATGTCCTGGCTTTAATTTTGACATAGGTAAATCACATCTTCTAAGTGTAATATTATCATTATAATGTGGTACAGCTGAATATACAGGATGTGTAATAGATCCTCCCCCAGCACCATTTTGTCCATGACAATGTTTACAGAACATATTATATAATTCCTTACCCTCTTGAAGAGTTTCTAAATTATTTTCAATAGGGTTCTCTGCATCCTTTGATGCTAAATAACCTTCCAATGAACCATCATAATAGAAAGTAGACAAATAGCCTCTTGCAATTGTACCTTCAACCGGCTTTCTCGCATTTAAACTATCACTAAATATAGAGTTTTGCCCATATGTTTCCAAAGATGGTGATCTATACATATCAGGCATATATTCATATCCTCTTCCATCATTAGAACAAGACGTTATAACAAAAAAGCAAGATAATATGAGAGTAAATCTATTTAACATAATCTTTTTTATTTATTTCAGATGCTCCTGTTTTCTTTAATAAAGAAATTATTTCTTTCTCATTGTTGTGAATTTCAATTTCCATTAAAAATTTGTCATCTGTTGTTCTAGGATCTGGACTTTTTGTTTGTGCTCCAGGGTATAATTTATTTCTAAAAAAATATGTTATCGCCATCAAATGTGCAGCAAACAGTACAGTACATTCAAACATAATAGGAACAAAAGATGGTAAATTCTGATAAAATGTGAAATTCGGTTTTCCCCCAACATTTAACGGCCAACTTTTACCAACACCAGAAATCATTATGTAATAAATTAACAAACCTCCAAAAGTTAAACCAATACATCCATATATAAAAGAGGTTATAGCCATTCTAGTTTCTTTCAATCCTAAAGCATGATCAAGCCCATGAATAGGAAACGGACTATATACTTCAGAAATCTCGATTCCTTGTTCTTTTAATGATTTAACTGAGCTTAATAAAACTTCATCATCATCATATATTGCATGTAATATCTCTTTAGCCATCTTTTAAATTTTTATATTCAGAACCTGATGATTTTAAAATTGTTTTTACCTCTGCTTGCGCTATAACTGGAAATGCTCTAGAATACAATAAAAATAAAACAAAAAAGAAACCTATAGTTCCTAAGAAAATCCCAATATCAACAAATGTTGGTGAAAACATTGTCCATGAAGAAGGTAAAAAATCTCTATGTAAAGATGTTACAATAATTACAAATCTCTCAAACCACATACCTATATTAACAAATATTGATAATATAAAAGTAGCTATAAAAGAAGTTCTTATCTTGTATATCCAATATAACTGAGGTATAACCACATTACATGTCATCATACTTGCATATGCCCACCAATAAGGACCTGTTGCTCTATTTAAAAAAGCGTATTGCTCATACTCAACTCCAGAATACCATGCCATAAAAAGTTCTGTTATATATGCAACACCAACTAATGATCCCGTTAATAAAATAATAACATTCATATATTCAATATGCTTAATTGTAATATANGNCTCCATATTAACAACTTTTCTTACTATTATTAATAATGTTTCNACCATNGCAAATCCAGAAAACAAAGCTCCTAAAACAAAATAAGGNGGNAANATTGTGGTATGCCANCCNGGNATTACTGANGTNGCAAAATCCATACTAACAATAGAGTGTACAGAAAATACNAAAGGNGTACANAAACCAGCTAGGACTAATGAAACCTCTTCAAATCTTTGCCAATGTTTAGCTCTACCGCTCCAACCAAATGCCATTAATGTATATAGTTTTTTACGCATAGGGCTAATTTTTTCACTCAAACGATCCCTAATCATAGCAAAATCAGGTATTAGTCCAATATACCAAAACACAACAGATACTGAAAAATATGTTGAAATAGCAAAAACATCCCATAGTAATGGTGAATTAAAATTCACCCATAAAGAACCAAATTGATTTGGAATTGGAAATACAAAATATGCAAGCCATGGTCTTCCCATATGTATCAGAGGAAAAAGAGCTGCTTGGGCAACACCAAAAATAGTCATTGCTTCAGCAGATCTATTAATTGCCATTCTCCATTTCTGTCTAAATAATAATAATACAGCAGAAATAAGTGTACCCGCATGTCCAATACCAATCCACCATACAAAATTGGTAATATCCCAAGCCCAATCAATCGTTTTATTTAATCCCCATGCACCTATTCCAGTTCCAATAGTATATGCCATACATGCAAAACCCCATAGCATTAGCACTACTGATAGAGAAAATAATANCCACCAATATTTATTAGCCTTACCTAANACNGGNTTAGCAATATCTACAGTTATATCATGATAAGTTTTCTTGCCAAGAATTAATGGNTCTCTTATTTTNGATTCTTTTTGCATTATGANTTATTTCTAATCTTNGTTTGATAAAATACNGAAGGTCTNACNTTTAAATGATCTAGTAAATCGTAAGCTCTTTCNTCATTTCTNANNTTATATANTNNACTATNNTTATTNTTTACATCTCCAAATNNTANNGCATTNGTTGAACAAGAAGAAGNNCAANCAGNNTGNGCATCTTCATCTNTAATTGGTTTNCCTGATTTTTTTGCNTTTAATTTNAGNTCTTGTATTTTTTGAATACACATAGAACACTTCTCNATTACTCCTCTTGATCTAACAACAACATCAGGATTTANAACCATCTTTCCTAANTCANNATTCATATTGAAATCNAACTTATCATTATCNGAATATTGGAACCAATTAAATCNTCTAACTTTNTAAGGNCAATTATTNGCACAGTATCNNGTNCCTACACATCTATTNTATGTCATNTGNTTAAGCCCCTCACTACTNTGAGTNGTTGCTGCAACAGGACATACATTCTCNCAAGGAGCATTATTACAATGCTGACACATTACAGGNTGAAATACAACTTCAGGATTATCAGNAGGGTCNTCCATTTTTTTNTACATATCAANNGANGATANNTTTTCTTNCTTNCCAATTTCTTTTGTCATATCAGATGAGTAATATCTATCTATTCTCATCCAATGCATATCNCTACTTTTTCTNATTTCTTCTTTNCCAACTACNGGNATATTATTCTCTGCTTGACAAGAAANAACGCATTCTCCACAACCTATACAAGATGTTAAATCAATAGATAAATTCCAAAAATGNCCTGTNTCTAAATCATGTGCTTCATATAATGTTACTTCATTTGAAGGNAATTTTCCTTTNTGAGTNTAATATTTTTCTCTATAATTACCAGANGATGGNTTTTTAATATAATCTGATAATGTTGTTTCTTTNACAATATCTCTTCCCATCATTGTATGATGAAGCTGAATAGANGCAAACTCATANTCTCCTTCAACTTTTTCTATAGTAACATATTTTGAATTGTAAAAAGGAAAAGCGTTAAAGCCAACATTATTTCCTGCTTTTCCTGACTTAGTTCTCNCATATCCTATAGCTATACCTACTGTGTCTTCAGCNTGACCTGGNTGAATCATTACNGGAATAGAANTTAATGTTAAATTCTNTGACTTAAGATTAACTAAACTACCATTTAATCCTCCATTNGATACATTCCAATTTTTTAATCCTAACTNTTTTGCTGTTTTAGCAGAAATAGTTANATAATTATCCCAGCATGCTCTAGTTATTGGGTCTGGAAATTCTTGCAGCCATGGATTGTTTGCTTGATAACCATCACCAATTCCTATCTTCTCGTAAACAGCTAATTCAATATTATCAAATACTATATTCTTTACTTCTTCTACTGTAAGTAATATGTTTCTTTTAATATTTATCTTTTTTTCACTTACATTAAAATATCCATCATGAAGTGATTTTTCCCATTTAACACCCTTAGATTTCCAATAATTTTCTAAATAAAAACGATAATCTTTTTTATTTATCCACGTTAATAAACTTTCCTGAAATTGCCTTGTATTAAATAGTGGCGCAATCGTTGGTTGCATAAGGCTGAATGTAGAAAAAGATGGATTAGCATCTCCCCAACTTTCCAAATTATGATGGTCAGGACAAACATAATCCATTAATGAAGCTGTTTCATCTAAATAACTAGAAGTTGATATTTTTAANTCTACATTTTTTAATGATTTATTAAANTNCTGAGCNTTTGGCAAAGTATATGAAGGATTAATATTATAAGTAATTAAAGCAGAAATATTACCTTGCTTCATTTGATTGATTAATGACAATACTTTTTGACTATCTCCTTGCTTTAAATATGATGGTTTTGTAATATCTATTGTATTACTGTAATTTCCTAATTTATGGTTTATAGCATTTACTATTCTTTGTACTTNCTCATCNGNACTATCAGANACAACTATTGAACTACCTTTATTACTCTTCAAATGTTTAACAATTTTTGATAAACGANCNTCNGATTTAGANCCATCTAAAGATCTATATAAATTAGACAATAAATACTTTTGTTCNGACGGTTTAATCTGTATTCTCATATCAGCATTTGANCCNGTCAAAGAAAGATTTGTTTCTATTTGATAATGCTTTGACATTTTACCAGATTTAGGATTTCTTCCATTCACATAATCTGTGGCATAAGAATTATCNCCCCAATTNGCAAGAAAATCNGCGCCAAATGAAACTATTACTTTTGCTTTATCAAAATAATATCTTGGAAGAGCTCTAACNCNAAAATCGTTNTTATTAGCATTTAAAATAGCNTCGTACGGAACAGAATCTAACATGATATGTTCAGTNTTACCATATTTTTTAGAAAATTCNGTAATTATTTTTCTAGTTGTCGGGCTAATTATAGTTGATGTTAAAAGAACTATTTTGCCTTCTTTGTTGCTAATCTGATTTAATTTTTGCTTTATCTCACTATCTATTTCCGTCCATTCATTTGGTTTTTGATTTTTTAAAGGATTTTTTAATCTTGAGGAATCATATAAAGAGAGTACGCTTGCTTGCATTCTGGCATTTGTACAATCTTTATTATTTTCTATTTTAATCGGTCTACCCTCTCTCGTTTTTACTAAAACACTTGCATAGTCTCTTCCNTCATAAATAGTTGTTGCATAATAATTTGCAACACCAGGAATAATTTCATCAGGTTTTACTAAATATGGGACAGATTTAACAACTGGGGTTTCACAAGCTGCTAAAGTAGCTGCTGCAGTACTAAATCCTAAAAATTTTAAAAAATCTCTTCTAGATGTTGAATTACTAGCTACTTGGTCATCATTTAAAAACTCATCTATTGGTAAATGCTCTGCAAACTCATTATGAGCTAACTTTTCAGCGATAGGATCGTTATTTAATTGAGCTAAACCTTTCCAATATTTCTTTTTATTACTCATAGATTATAATATTAATAATGACACTTACCACATTCAATTCCTCCTATCTTATCAACTGTTATTTTTTGACCTTTATACTTTTCTTTTAATTCTTCGTGNAACTTAGTATAATATAAATTATCCTCCATTTTAACTTCTGTATTTCTNTGACAATCTACACACCATCCCATAGTTAAGGATGCATGTTGATACACAACATCCATTTCTTCAATTGGACCATGACATTCTTGGCACTCGATTTTTCCTGCAACTACGTGCTGTGAATGATTAAAATAAGCGTGATCAGGTAAATTATGTATTCTAATCCATTCAATTGGCTTCTCCTCATAACCTTCAATATATTTTCTTGTATCTGGATCAAANCCAACAGCTTCATAGATTTTAGCAATCTCTTTTGTTCCTGTTTGAGTGCCTTCGCTAATATATGTATGACAATTCATACACACATTTGCAGATGGTATTCCCGAATGCTTACTTTTCCTTGCTGATGAATGACAATAATTACAATCTACTCCATTAACTCCNGCATGNACTTTATGAGAAAATTCTATAGGTTGTTTTGGNTGATAATTTGTGGTAACACCAACACCCATTAACATATCNAAAGTAANTCTCAATACAAATAAAACAGTAATTAATGNAACAAAAACNAAATTAGCTGTATTAGAAACAAATAATTTATATTGATTAACAATNGTTNCAGGTATTGTTTCNGTTGGCTCACCTAAAACTTCTTTTAAGTTATTTTTTAATGAAGTGAGTAAAAATACTATGATTAATAATATTATAGTAATTATCAATATTACAATACTATAGTTCATACTAACACCTTCCGAGGAAACTGTTTCTGTTTCTGATGACATAGCCACAGCTACAGGAGGACTAGCTAAATAAGATAAAAGAGAGTCGAATTCCTGATCAGAAAAATCAAAAGCACTCATAGCNACTTTATCATATTCTTCATAAATAGCTATAGCTCGCTCATCTCCACTAGCTATTAATTCTTGTGAATTTCTAATCCACTTAACTAACCATTCTCTTTCATATTTATCCGTTACACCCTCTAAGCCTGGACCAACCAGTCGTGCCTTAGTCATTGAATGACAAGCAGTACAATTTTGTTTGAAAATCTGCTCACCTGAATCTTGAGCAAATATGTTGGTGGTAAATAAAATAAATATTCCTGCTAACAGCAAAAATCTNTTAAAAAAATTAATCTTCAACATTATCATTCGTACAAATAATCATTTTTNGTACGCAAATTTACTTATTATAGTTTTATGATAAATCTAAATTAAAAGATTTTTTTTAATTTATAATGATTCTAAATAAGGTTATTTTTTCTAGATTAGAAAAATGATAAATTAGCCTGCAACTTCTATAACTTTTTGAACTTCTGGCACAGCTTTTTTTATACTAGCTTCAACTCCGTTTTTTAAAGTCTGCATACTAATTTCACAAGTACTACATGCTCCAACAAGTTTAACTTTTACAATCATCTCCTCTGTTACTTCAATTAATTCTATGTCTCCTCCATCATCATTTAAATAAGGTCTTATCTCAGATAAAGCTTCCTCTATCTGATTTATAATATCTGGATTTTTTAAACTTGCCATAATTATTTTTTGTTAGTAGAACAACCTTTATTATGTGTTATTTCTACTCGTTTAGTCGGGGGTAAATTTACATTTCTTTTTTGAATGATATTAACTAAATCGTTCGACAATTTATTAAAGATTTTAGAAGTAAATGTATTTTTTTGCATGGCAGCAGGTCTACCAGCATCAGCAGCTTCTCTAATACTTTGTTCAATAGGAATTTCAGCAAGTAAGGAAACATTTAAGTCTTCCGCTAATAATTTTGCGCCAGAATTACCAAAAATATAATATTTTTTATCTTGGCTATCTGGCGGTATGAAATATGACATATTTTCAATAATTCCTAAAACTGGAACATCTATTTCTTCCATCTGAAACATATGAACTCCTTTTCTTGCATCTGCCAAAGCTATATCTTGAGGAGTACTAATAACTATTGCTCCTGTCAAAGGAATTGATTGAACTAAAGATAAGTGTATATCTCCTGTTCCTGGTGGAAGATCTACAATTAAATAATCTAATTCACCCCAGTGTGTATCCCACAAAAGTTGGTTTAATGCTTTTGAAGCCATCGGCCCTCTCCAAACTACTGCTTCCTGACTTTGTGCAAAAAAACCAATTGAATTTACTCTAACTCCATAGCTAACAAGAGGATTAATTTTAGACTTTCCATCAATATTTATTGCTGTTGGGTATTCACCTTGTAATCCAAACATTATATGAGTTGAAGGGCCATAGATATCAGCATCAATAATTCCAACTTCATAACCTAAGTTAGATAATCCTACAGCAATATTAGAAGCAATTGTAGATTTTCCAACTCCCCCTTTAGCTGACGATACTGCTATTATATTTTTTACCCCAGGAATCTCCTTTCCTTTTAGCTTATTTTTAACATTACTTTTTTGTACAGCAATATTAATTTTCACATCAGAATTCTTAGTAACATATTNATGTATAGCATTANTACATTCCGACTCTACTCTCTTTTTATACTGCAAAGTTGGGTTNTCAATTTCAATATCAATTATTATCTCAGTGCCAAAAACTTGAATGTTTTTAATAGCACCGCTTTCAATAACACTTTGACCTTGATTAGGTAGTGTGATTTTTGATAATGCTTCTTCTATGTTTTTTNNTGATATACTCATTNTTTAATATGCAAAAATACAAATGCTATTTTAAAAACTAAAACATAAATAGGTTATAGGTATATTTTTATCTAGAAAAATTTGCTCATAATGAGTCTTAATATCACTGTTTTTAATAGACACTTTAGATTGATACAAATTATGTGTTGATTCATGCAATTGATTCCCTCTTGAAGCAATAACACCCAAAGTAAATCCATGTAAAAATTGACTGTCAGTTTTAAGATGAATCAAACCATTTTTCTTCATTATTTTAGCATATTTATCCAAAAATAAAGGATGAGTTAATCTTTTTTTTGCCCTTCTTTTTTTTAATTGTGGATCTGGAAACGTTATCCATATTTCATCAACCTCATCTTCAGAAAAACATTTCTCAATCCAGTCAATACGTGTTCTAAGAAATGCAACATTTTCTATTTTTTCTTTAATTGCATCATTTGCGCCTTTCCATATTCTTGCGCCTTTGATATCTATACCTATAAAATTCTTATCAGTGTACCTTTTTGAAAGCCCAACAGAATATTCACCTTTTCCACAACCTAATTCCAAAACTATTGGATTGTTATTTTTAAAAAAAAATTTTTTCCATTTACCTTTCAAATTAAATCCATCTTCTAAATCTTTTAAAGAAGGTTCAATAACATTAGAAAATATTTTTAGCTGATTAAATTTTTTTAACTTATTTTTTGCCAATTCTTTTTCTTTCTTTTAATACAAAAATAATGTTGTTTTAACTATTTTTGGTTGAATGAAGAAGAAAAAAATTTTAGTAGCTCCGCTCGACTGGGGTATTGGTCATGCAACAAGATGTATTCCAATTATAAAAGCCTTATTAAAACACAACTATAATGTTATTATTGCGGCAGACAATCGACCATTGCATCTGCTTAAAAATGAATTTCCAAATTTAGAAATAATTCGTCTTAGTGGATATAATATTAAATACTCTAAATATATTCCGATGAATATTAACATGTTGCTTCAATTACCAAAACTTTTCTTTTCTATCAAAAAAGAAAAAAATATACTATCTCAAATAATAGAAGATTACAAAATTGATGGCGTAATTTCAGACAACAGATATGGATTATATAATCCAAAAATACCATGTGTATTTATGACTCATCAATTGAAGATTAAATCACCTTATCTTGAAGATTATATACAAAAGATAAATTATAATTATATAAATAAATTCAATAGTTGCTGGATTATTGATAGTAAAGATGATAATGTAGCTGGAGAATTATCGAAGCCTGAAAAACTACCAAGAAACCATCATTTCATTGGGATTCTATCTAGATTCAAAAAAAATACAAAAAAACAAGAGATAAAATATAAATACTTAGGTTTAGTTTCTGGACCTGAGCCACAAAGAACCATTTTAGCAAATGGTCTGATAAAATCATTTAAAAATAAAGAAGCGAAAACATTAATTGTTTTAGGAAAACCAGAAGAAAAAAGAAATGAAATAATTGGAAATCTAACTATTAGATCTCATATGTTAGCAGAAGAACTTAATGAGGTAATCCTAAATTCTGAAATAATAATTTGTCGGCCTGGATATTCAACAATAATGGACTTAATAACCTTAAATAAAAAAGCTTTCTTTATTCCTACGCCAGGACAAACAGAGCAAGAATATCTAGCTAATAGATTTTTAAAGAAAAAAATATTTTACATGCAAAAACAATCCGAATATAATCTTGATAGAGGATTAAAAGAAATGAAAAAGTATAATGTGCAACTTAGCATGGATCCAGAAGAAAAAAACTGGAAAGAATTATTCTCCCTTTTCTAATATAAAAGAAAATGTTGAACCAACTCCTTTTGTGATTCGAACATTAATTTGCTGATTATGCCCTTCTAATATATGTTTTACTATCGCAAGCCCTAGACCCGTGCCTCCAATTTCTCGTGATCTATTTTTATCTACTCTATAAAACCTTTCAAATAATCGACCTAACTTATCTTCATCAATACCTATTCCATTATCTGCAACCTCAATTAAAATATTCTTTTCCATATCAAAAAAACGAACTCTAGTTTTACCTCCTTTCTTGCCATATTTAATTGAGTTACTAATTAAATTTGTAAATACTTGCTGTATTTTATNTCTATCACCCATTACAAAATTTGAAGAAGATTCATTATTCACNTCTAATTTTATACTCATTTCATTTGCTCTCATTTCAAGTTGGTCAAATACCTCTTTTACTAAATCTATAATATTAAAAGCACTAATATCTAGTTCTGACTGCTCTGTTTCCAATCTTGATATAACCTCCAAATCTTCAANAATATTTATCATTCTATCTACACTCTTATTTGCTCTTTTTAAGTATTTTAAATTAATTTCTTCATCATTAATCCCTCCATCTATTAATGTCTGAACATAACCTTGAATATTAAAAATTGGTGTTTTAAGTTCATGGGAAACATTTCCAATNAATTCACGCCTGTAATTTTCATCTTTCTTCATTTGCAACAATTCTTCTTCCTTTGCATCTGCCCATTCTTCTGCTTCTTGTTCAACTATATCTATATCTAGNTCNTTAANTTTAGAAGTTCCTTTAAATTTATANATNCTTTTATAAATCACTCTTATTTTTTCATAAAAGAAGTTCTTAATCATGANATAAGAAACAACAAAAGAACAAAGTGCTGAAATCAATACTACTATATANNCATTAAGATCTATATTANTAAGTATAATTAAAATTAAAAAAAATACAANACTNATTGTACTTGCAATTTTTATAGGGGTGTTAATTTTTAGCATGTGCTAAAATATAAATTATACATCAAATTTATACCCCACTCCTTTTATTGTTTTAATATAATGTGGCGCTAACTTTTCTCTGATCTTTCTAACATGAACATCTATAGTTCTATCCCCTACAAATGTATCGTTCCATACATTTGAAATAATTTCCTCTCGTGAAAATACTTTTCCCGGCATCGTCATTAAGTAATGTAAAAGGTTAAACTCTTTTTTTGGCAAATTAATCTCTTTACCTTTATANAANAATTTGTGGGNNTTTTTATCTATATCTAAGTTTTCNATTTTAATATGTGATAATGATGACTTAGAATGTAGTCTTCTTGACAANGCTTTAATTCTACTAATTAATAATTTTGGTTTAATCGGTTTAGTNATATAATCATCAGCTCCTGCACTAAATCCAGCTAATTCAGAGTATTCTTCAGATCTAGCAGTTAAAAATAAAATAAGTGAGTTATCTAAAGATTCTTCAGAGCGTATTTTTTCACAAGTCTCAATACCATCCATTTCAGGCATCATCACATCTAAAATNATTAATTCTGGTTTTTTATTAATAGCAATCTTTAATCCATCTATACCATTACTTGCAGTATAAATTTTATAACCTTCTTTCCTTANATTATATGAAAGAAACTCTAAAATATCTTGTTCATCATCAACAATTAATATTTTCATTATTTATATTTATNTCTNCAAAANTAAATAATATATCNTCATTNAGCAAANGTTATAAAGCATAGTANAAAAAATTAGCAAGTNTATTCTTTTTCTTAACAATTTCTTAACATTGAAATAACAATGAAGTAACATATANNCGTGNTTTGTTNGTANTTTTGTAAAGCANTAAAAATTAATTANAATTAANTATGGAAAANTCTACAAAAAAAACAGATTTATCGCCAGTAATTTACCTTGCTATAATGATAACTGTATTCTTTATTGCTTTATAANTNNATAAAGTAATTTTCCTNTAAAAAAAATAAGCATGAAAAAAATTTTTCGAGCTTTTGGGTACCCTGAAGTAGTATGGNTACCAAAAAGCGANCNTACATTTCTAGGTTTTATCAGTATCTCTTTTATTGTTGCTATGTTCGCAACACCTTACCCGCAAATAGCTATGTGGGTTGGTTTTTTATTTGCAGCATACGCAGCCATTGCCAATGATAGCATACAAACAATTGGAACATTTATTGCCTCAAATCAAGATAAAAAATGGTGGGTTTTATGGATTTTTATNGGNGGAATCTTCTTTTTCACCATGCTATATAGTTTTATAACATTAAATGGTGATGTTAGTCATGGTAGATTAGCTTCAAAAGGTTTTGAAATAGCCCCAACAGAATTTCATTTCCTGCAAATTGCTGCTCCAATTTTCTTGCTTATTTTAACTAGGCTAAGAATGCCTGTTTCTACTACTTTTATTTTATTAACATCATTTGCCGCTTCACCTGCNGCAGTTGGAGGTGTNTTGGCNAAAAGTATGAGNGGNTATNTTCTGTCATTCCTGATGGGGTTAATTTTCTTTTTAATTGTAGCTAAAGCTGCAAAAAAGCATTTTACTGGAGAAGCAAAGCCTTGGTGGACAATAGCACAATGGATGACTTCAGGNACTTTATGGTCAGTATGGNTNATGCAAGATGCCGCTAACATTGCTGTGTATCTTCCTAGAAGCATGAATACTGGTGAGTTTATTGGATTTACTTCTGTTGTTGTGATTGGATTAGGATTACTNCTTTATTATAAAGGGGGAAGAATACAAAAAATTGTAACAGAAAAATCTGTTGTTACAGATGTTAGGTTTGCTACATTAATTGATCTTATTTATTGTGTAATTTTATTTTACTTCAAACTACACTCAAAAGTACCTATGAGTACAACTTGGGTATTTATTGGTNTATTAGCNGGTAGAGAANTAGGTATGGCAATTATGAAAACAGGAGACAATAGTCTTTTAAAAAGCATTAAGCTTGGCTTAAAAGATATGAGCTATGCACTAATAGGTTTAATTATTTCTATTGCGATAGCTATTGGTGTAAATGATCAGTTAACTGTTAGCTCTATGGTTAGCAGTATTCCTCAAGAGTTTGCTGCTGGTGTTACAAAGTTCTTTTCTAAAATTGGTTTTTANTTAACATAAAATTNATTATATTANTTAANACATAGAATTAANTACTGAATTACTTTTGAANAAAATTAANNANAATAAATTATGAAAAAAATAATAATAATTACAATTGCTTGCGCAGCATTTATTTACTCAAATGCTCAAACAGGAAAACCACATGTAAAAGTGTTCTCTAATTTTAATTATGACATGTCAGCTGATGACGGTGAGAATGCATTTAAAGAATTTGAATTTAAAAGATCTTACTTGGGATATTCATACAAATTTGATGAGAACTTCTCAGCTAAGGTAACCTTTGATGTTGGCGGTAATAGTGCTGGTAGTGCATATACTGCTTTTTTAAAAATTGCATCATTAACTTGGAATTATAATGAAAAAATGGCTGTGAATTTTGGTCAAATCGGAACTAAGAACTTCAAATTTATGGAAAAAGCCTGGGGTAAAAGATACATATATAAATCTTTACAAGATCAGAACAAATGGGCTAATTCTGCAGATCTTGGTATGACAATAGATTACTCCATCAATAATAATATTAGTGTAGACATTCAAGTTTTAAATGGNGAAGGCTATAAAAAANCTCAGTCTGNTGATGGTCTTATGAGAGGTGGATTAGGANTAACCTATAAAATGGGNAGTTTATCTGTAAGAGCATCAAGAGATATTATGCCAAGAAGCTCGTACAGTGAAACNNATGCAAATCAAATAATTAATACAATTGCTGGTGTTTATCAAATGGGAGACATGAAAGTTGGAGGGGAGTATAATATACAAGAAAATGCAGGCAATATTCTTGANAAGCAAAANGATGGGGTTTCTGTGTATGCTGATTATAAACTAAATANTANNTATTCTGTATTTGGAAGGTATGATAAACTANGTTCCGAAGATGAAAATGGAAATCAATGGAATCTGGAAAAAGATGGGGATTTTACAATATTTGGTATTCAAAGAAAAATGACAAAAGGAGTAACCGTTTCTTTAAATATGCAAACATGGCAANATGCAACATTAGAGGGTGAGGATGATGCTGAACAAGAAAGCACTTTGTTTTTAAATCTAGANTATAAATTTTAGAATTTATTTATATAATTTTAATAGAGCAACACTTGTTGCTCTATTTTTATTTAAACGGTTTTTTATCAATAAATGCTTTAACATGAACATCAACGTGAGTCCATGTTTTNGATATTCCATCACTTCCCTTATGAAGATCGTGACATTTTTCAGAAATATTATTATACGCTTCTATTGCATTAAATTGTTCTTTTAAATCTATACTCCCTTTTATCTCTAATAAACAATCATAATGGTTTTCTGATAGACTAGATTTAATATCTATTTGTCTATATCCTAATCTAATTATTTTTGATTCTGAAAATATTTTGAATTTNACATCAATAGAATCTCCAACTACAGATATTATAGAACCTTTTAATTCAAAATTATCAGTAAACTGTTTAAAAAAATAATATTTTAAATTTAAATCTCGTATCTGATTTCCNGAAATAGAAGATGATGTTTTAATAGNAAAATTAAGGCCAGTTATCAAATCATTTAATGATGTGTATTCTCTATTATTACGATCACAAGTNAAATCAGTAAACATCCCTACAACTTTTTCTCTATCTGTAGTCATGTATCCATTCCATATAATCTGTGTCCTGCTCAAATCTAATTGATATAAGTTATCANAANTTACCTTNTCTTTTGTAATAACTTTAGTTTCTTTATNACTATTACAAGAACAAAGTANNANGGAAAAACATAAAAAAATACAGAATGATTGNAAAAGGCGCAATATTATAGTTTTCTTGTAAAAATACTACTTTTGCTTAATTAAGATGAAAGACATTATAAATAACATTTTTAGTATANAATCAGAATCTGATTTTACAGATACTGCTCTTNAGTTATTTGATTATCAAATAAAAAACAATAATGTATATGCAAANTACATAAAATTACTTGGAATAAATCNGCAGCCTACTAGTNTAAATGAAATTCCTTTTTTACCTATTTCTTTATTTAAAAAAGAAAAAATAAAATGTAGTAATAAAAGANNAGAAAAAATATTTTATAGTAGTGGCACTACAAAACTTAAAAGCANACATATTATTCAAGATTTATCCATTTATGATCAAGCTTATAAAAAAAGTTTTAATTCTTTTTATGGTGATATAAGTGAATATTGNTTTTTGGCTTTACTTCCCTCCTATAAGGAAAATGAATCCTCTTCTCTAATTTATATGATGGATGGACTAATAAATCAAAGTAAAAATCATAATAGTGGCTATTATCTTAGAAATTATAAAGAATTAAATACTATTTTAAAGACGCTAGAAAAAAACAAACAAAAAACAATATTATTTGGTGTTACATATGCATTGATTGAATTTGCTAAAATGTTTCCTCAGCATCTTAAAAATACAATTGTAATGGAAACTGGAGGTATGAAAGGGAAAAGAAAAGAGATGCATAAACAAGAAGTACATAGTATTCTAAAAAAATCTTTTTCTATTGAAAAGATTCATTCTGAATATAGTATGACAGAACTATTATCTCAAGCATACTCTAAAGGAGAAAATATATTCAAAAGCCCTGCGTGGATGAAAATACTTATTAGAGATATTAATGATCCTTTATCTATTATAGGATATAATAAAACAGGCGCAATAAATATAATTGATTTAGCAAATATCTATTCTTGTCCATTTATAGCAACTGAAGATTGCGGACAATTATATAAAGATAATAGTTTTTCAGTAGTTGGTAGACTATCGGAATCTGATATTAGAGGTTGCAACTTACTTATAGCATGATTATACGTCAAGCAAAAATATCTGATCTTAATAATATTATGAGAATGTATGATTCTTGTGTGAAAAAAATGATCAGTATAGGTGTTGACCAATGGGATGAAACCTACCCTGATTCAGAAACAATTAAAGAAGATATAAAGTCCAGAACATATTATGTGGCTTTGAAAAAGAATTTTATTGTTGGAGGGGTTAATATTGACACTATTCAAGACAAAACATATCTTGCAATTGATTGGGAAGATAAATACAATAAATTTTTAGTAGTTCATCGATTAGCAGTTGATGGAAAGTATTGGAAAAATAAAATAGGAAAACAACTAATGCTATTTGCTGAAAAAAAAGTACTAGAAAAAAAATTAAATTCGATTAGATTAGACACATACTCTAACAATCCACAAGCGATACTGTTTTATGAAATATTAGGCTATAAAAAATTAGGCGCCATCAATTTAAAACCTAATAAAAATGAATATTATTGTTTTGAAAAGATAATTAAATGAGAACTATAGCTTTATCAATATTAATTTGTTTATTAGCATGCCAATCTAATAAGATGAACAATAATCAAACACATCCCTATATTGTAGTTCTTGGTGTTGCACAAGATGCTGGCTATCCTCAAGCTAATTGCAATAAACAATGTTGTGAAAAAGCATGGGAAAATAAAAACTTAACTAAATATGTTTCTTGCATAGCTCTAGTTGACCCCATAAGTAAACAGCAATGGTTATTTGATGCAACACCAGATATAAAATTTCAATTACAAGAATTAGAGAAGATAACAAATATCAATCCAATTAATGGGATTTTTCTCACACACGCTCATATAGGACATTATGTAGGCCTTTTACAGCTTGGTAGAGAAGTGATGGGAACACAAAATATGCCCGTATATGCAATGGAAAAAATGCATAAATTTTTAAAAAATAATGCGCCTTGGAATCAATTAATTAAAATTAAAAACATAAATATAAATACAATTAGCAATAATAATTCTGTTAAGTTAAACGAAAGAATAAAGGTAACACCATTCTTAGTCCCTCATAGGGATGAATACTCTGAAACCGTCGGATATAAAATAAATACCGATAATAAATCATTAATATTTGTTCCAGATATTGACAAATGGGAAGACTGGGATATAAATGTGATAGAAATAATTAAAGAAGTTGATTTTGCTTTTATAGANGGGACATTCTATNCTGATGGTGAATTAGATAGGGATATGAGTGAAATACCCCANCCTTTTGTAAGTGAGAGTATNGATTTATTTTCTAAAATGTCTANTGANGATAAAGAAAAAATNTATTTTACACACTTTAATCACACTAATCCACTNCTGCAAGAAAATAGTAAAGCACAGCAAGAGGTAATTTCTTTAGGATTTAACTTTGCACAGCAAGGAAATATAATACAACTATAAATTGATAAAGCTGCTAACTTCTAAATAAAATTGATCAGGATTTTCTGCGTGTACCCAATGACCTGCATGATTTATTTTTTTAATTATAGCTTGTGAAAAGTGATTTTTAATTAAATTTTCATCTTTTACAGTTATATAATTAGATCTTTCACCTTTTAAAAATAAAGCAGGAATATCAATAGATTTTCCTATTAAAAAATCTTCATTAATATTATGTAAATTATTTAACAGTGAATCTATATTAAATTTCCAGGCAAATAATTTGTTTTCATTTCTATATAAATTTTTTAACAAAAAACTTCTTATGTTTTTATCTGTAATATCATTTGATAAAGTATGATCTATTTCTTGCCTGCTAAAATGTTTACTTAGGTCTATAGCATTTAATATCTTTAATATATTTTGATGAAACATAATGTCATAATTTCTNGGAGATATATCGACAATAACTATTTTTTCTACTATACTAGATTGAGTTGCAACTAATTTCATAGTAATCTTACCCCCTAATGAATGCCCTATTATTACTGGCTTAAACANCCCTTGTTGATTTATATATTCTAAGATATCTTCAGACAATAACTTATAATTAAAATGTGNTGAATGTGGTGAGTAGCCATGATTTCTTAAATCAACTACATGAACACAAAAATCTTTAGAAAATTTCTTTGCAAGNGTNTTCCAATTATCGCTCATTCCAAATAAACCATGAAGAATAATTATTGGTTTTCCTTCTCCAAATATTCTAGAAAAAAGTTTCATNTAAGTAATCTTTTATACATCTGAATGGTGTTTTCTAAACCTAAATAAAGTGCATCAGAAATAATTGCATGCCCTATAGAAACTTCTTTTAAATTGGGTATNTTTTTAGAAAAATAAGCTAAATTATGTAAGTTTAAGTCATGTCCAGCATTTATATCGAGTCCTATTTCTGTAGCTTTTTTTGCTGCCAGCACATANGAATGAATTGATTTTGATTNATCAACATTATAATTTATCGCAAAATCTTCTGTATACAACTCGATTCTACTAGAACCACATTCTTTCGCGCCAATAACCATATCTATATTAGGATCCACAAAAATTGAAGTTCTAATATTATGACTATTAAATTCAGATATGATTTCATTTAAAAAATTCTTATTATTAATTGTATCCCACCCTTGACAAGAAGTAANTACATCAGGTTTGTCTGGCACTAAAGTAACTTGATCTGGCTTAACTTCAAGTATCATTTTTATAAAATCATTTGANGGATAGCCTTCAATATTATACTCTTTATGTATAACATTTTTAATGTCATATACATCTTGTTTTGTTATATGTCGTTCATCTGGTCTAGGATGAATAGTGATTCCATCTGCTCCAAAATCTTGACATTTAATTGCTGCATCCATAACATTTGGAACNTTTCCTCCTCTAGCATTTCTGATTGTTGCTATTTTATTAATATTTACACTTAGTTTTGTCATTTGATACAAAAGTAAAAAATAGTATGTTTGTCGCGTGAATGCAAGTGATTTAATTTCATCTTCAATAATTAGTCTACACCCAAATGATGACGGGGAAAGAGCAATAGAGCTTATGGAAGAGTTAAGAGTAAATCATCTTCCTGTTGTTAGAAATAATTTTTACTTGGGTATTATATCAGAAAATGATGTGTTGAATTGGGATANTTCATCTGAAATAATCCAAGAACATNTAGAAGAGCTTAACGCNCCTTCTGTGAATGAATCGCAACATCTTTTTGATATTATTGAAGAATTAGAGAAATTTAGTTTAAGTACAATACCCGTTCTAAATAAACAAAAACAATATCTTGGCTCAATTACAAATAGAAANCTNTTATATACTATAGCAAAAAGTACCGCTATTAAAAGTAAAGGAAGTGTTATAGTTCTTCAAATGAAACAAAATGATTATAGTATGAGTGAAATATCAAGAATCGTCGAATCAAATAACGCAAAAATACTTAGCTCATATATGACTTCAATACCTACAATGCAAAATATAGAAATAACATTAAAATTAAATATTATTAATGTTCTTCCCATAATAAAAGATTTTGAACGATTTGATTATACAGTAATAGCTTCTTACAAAAGGGATAAAAATAATGATGATGATCTATTAGATAGATATGAGTCATTAATGAGATTTTTAAATCCTTAAAATGAAACAATTTATCTTTATTTTATCGCTTATTGCTTTAGCTATAAATTTAACGGCACAAGAAAAAATACTAATCTCTGAGATAATTTTTACAGGTAACAATATAACTAAAGATTATGTGCTTAACAGGGAATTAGAGTTTGAACAATTTGAAACTTATAAAATTGAAGAGTTTGATAAAAAAATTAAATCAAGTAAGGAAAATTTGTTAAACCTTAAAATTTTCAACTTCGTTGAAATATCTAAAAAAATTATTACGAATAATGATTTAATTAAAAAAGCATCCATAACAGTTAAAGTTACAGAAAGATGGTACGTATGGCCTTTTCCTATTTTAGAAATATCTGAAAGAAATTTTAATAGCTGGTGGCAGGATTTTGAGGGTAGTAATTATAGTGATTTTTCTAGATTAAATTATGGTGTTTTTTTAAATTGGGAGAATTTTAGAGGTCGAAATGAATTGATAAAAGCAAAATTTAGGCGCGGATTTAAAGAGCACTATCTCTTTTATTACCAAATACCTTTTTTGAATAAAGAAAAAACAATTGGGCTAAATATATGTAGTCAAATTTTTAGAAAAAAGAAAGCTTATTATATAACAGATAATAACGTATTACTGTATCACCATGATGAGAATTATGCCACTAAAGATTTAGAATTATATTCTGAAATTGTTTATAGAAAAAAAATAAATCAAACTCATAAATTAAAAATGAGTTATTTTAAAGTCGAAGTAAGTGATAGTATTATAATTAAAAACCCAAATTATTTAGGTGTTAACTTAAATACTGGCTCTTTCTATAAATTAACCTATGAATATATTTTTGAAAATAGAGATTATATAATTTATCCGTTAGATGGATTTTATATAAATTTTGAAGCTAATAAATTCTTTCAAAATAATATTCCTGTAAATCACTATGAATTTTCTGGTCATTTAGAACAGCACATACCTATTACAAATAATATTTTTTTAGGCTCTAGCATTAGAGGAAAAGNATGTTCAAATGAATATCAACCATACCATATAGAAGAGGGNTTTGGTTTTGACGACTACGTAAGAGGCTATGAATATTACGTNATAAATGGACAAAACAATTTGCTTTCAAAAACAGCAATCAAATATGCGCTAACAAAAAAGAAAACATTTGAACTTCCTTATATTAAAATGGATCAATTTAAAAAATCATATTTTGCTTTATATTTAGGCATTTTTTCAGATCTTGGATACGTTGATGATAATCAAAATTCTGATAAAAATCCACTTGGAAACACTTTACTTTGGGGAAATGGAATCAGTCTTGATTATGTGACTTATTACGATAAATTAATAAGAATTGAATTTTCAATTAATCATTTAGGAGAAAAAGGATTATTTTTACATTTTTCAAACCCATTTGGAAACAAAAAGAAATTATGACAATCGCAATATTTGGAACAGAATATCCAGAACAGTTTAATAAATATATACACCATCTAATAAAAAAACTAGAAGGGGAACATATCAATTTATTAATAGAGGAAGAATTTTATTCTTTTTTAAAAAAAGACATTCGTTTTAAAAAAACAGTAAATACATTTAATAACTATGATCAATTAAAAGATAATGCAGATTTTCTTTTAAGTATTGGAGGAGATGGCACATTATTGAAAGCTGTAACATATATTCGTGATTCTGAAATACCTATTTTAGGCATTAACACAGGAAGACTGGGGTTTATTTCTAGTGTATCAACAGATCAAATAGATGCTGCTATTAATGATTTGCTTAAAAATAATTATACAATTAATGAACGAACATTATTAGAATTAAATACTACGAACAATCTGTTTATGAATAAGAATTTTGCATTAAATGAAGTTGCTGTATCTAAAAAAGATACCTCTTCAATGATTCGTATTGACGCTTTTGTAGATGAAGAATACTTAAATACATATTGGGCCGATGGATTAGTCGTGTCAACAGCAACTGGATCAACAGGTTACTCACTAAGTTGTGGGGGTCCAATTATAATGCCTGGTACTAATAATATTATAATTACTCCTAATGCTCCACATAATTTAAATGTAAGGCCAATAGTGATAAGTGACAATTCTATTATTAGATTAAAAATTGAGGATAGAGATCAATTAGCGTTAGTGTCATTAGATGCTAGATCTAGAGCTTTTGATAATAAAATAGAATTAATTATTAAAAAAGCTAAATTTAAAATAAAATTAGTACAACCTCAAAATAATTCTTTCACTACAACGATAAGAAATAAATTAATGTGGGGTCTAGACAAAAGAAATTAATATATTTATACTAGAATTAAGTATATTTGCGAACAAGAAGAAAAAATGAAGAGATTAAAAACAATTTATAAAAAACTATTTTCTTTAACAATTTGTTTATTAGTAATAACAAACAGTTTGTTTTGTCAAAAATTTAGATATACTGAAAATACTGAGCTCGGTNTTTTAGCGGGAGGATCATATTATTTAGGCGATCTTAACACATTGCACTTTAATCAAACTTTACCATTTGCCGGGCTTGTTATAAGAAAAAATATTGATAGAAGAATATCCTACAAAGCTCAAGCATTACTTATTAACCTACAATCTGATGAAAGAAATTCAACAGATACCTTTGCGCTAAATAGAGGGCTTCATTTTAGNAANAATGCCTTTGAAGAAAATGGAAGTCCATTATATGAACTTTCAGGCCAAATAGAATTTAATTTTCTTCCGTTCCAAAGCGGGAATGTATTATATACTTGGACTCCTTTTNTTTATACTGGTGTTTCTATATTTCATTTTAATCCAAAAGCAGAAAATAAAAATGGAGAGTGGATTAGTCTCCAACCTNTAGGNACTGAAGGACAAGGAACAACCTATAGTTTTGATGGTGAAGTGAGAGAAAAATATTCTTTAATTCAAATTAGTATTCCAATGGGGGGAGGTATCAAATATGCTGTTAACGAATATTTTAATATTATCTTAGAATATAGTGTTAGGAAAACATTTACAGATTATTTAGATGATGTTAGTAAAACTTATCCTGGAAAAAATANGATAGGAGCAGAAGAATATCCTCTAGACATGAGCCAACAAGCAATAGAAATGTCTGATCCAAAAGGAACTCATTTTTTAGATGANCAAAGAGGAAACCCAAATAAAAAAGACTGGTATGCNTTTGCAGGCATTACACTTTCATTTAAATTAAATTCTAAAAACAAAGAATGTGTTGAAAGAAATAAGAGTTGGACTGAATATTAGTTTTTACAATTTTAATGAANACCATAGACAAAAATAACATACCAAACCATATTGCAATTATTATGGATGGTAATGGAAGATGGGCTAAGAAAAAAGGGAAACTACGTGCTTTTGGACATAAAAATGGTGTTGGTGCAGTTCGAGAAACTGTAGAATCATGTGCAGAATTAGGTGTTAAACACTTAACATTATATGCATTCTCTACTGAAAACTGGAATCGACCAACAAGTGAAGTTAATGCGTTAATGTCATTACTTATTTCTGCAATTGTTAAAGAAACCAAAACATTAATGAAAAATGATATACAACTCAATGCAATTGGGAATTTAAATGATCTTCCTGANTCTGCTTTTAAAAAATTAAAAACTGTAATAAATAAAACAAAAAATAACTCCAGAATGAATCTTATTCTAGCTTTAAGCTATAGTGGAAGGTGGGAAATAATTAATGCAATTAAAAAAATTATGAAAGATTCAATTAATTATAAAAAAATTAATGATGAGATATTCAAACAATATCTTACAACTAAACTCGTTCCTGAACCTGAGTTATTAATTAGAACTGGAGGAGAAAAACGTATAAGCAATTTTCTCTTATGGCAAATAGCNTATACAGAACTATACTTCACTGAAACNCTATGGCCTGATTTTAAAAAAATTGATTTAGAAAAAGCTATTATGAATTATCAAAGTAGAGAAAGAAGGTTTGGAAAAATAACAGAACAATTACAAAAATAANATGTTAAAAATAAATATATTATTAATTTTTAGCCTTCTAGCAGGATCGATTAATGCTCAAATGATTGAAAATGTTGATTATTCNAATCCAAAAACATACGAGATTGGAGGTATAACCATAAATGGAACTAATAATTTAAATGACAATGCTTTAATAAATATTAGTGGCCTATCTATAGGAGAAAAAATCAAGGTTCCTAGCGATCNTATTTCTTCAGCGATTACAAAATTATGGAAGCAAGGTATATTTTCTGAAATTGAAATTAATATCGATAAAATTCAAGATAACATTATATTTATTAATATAGAGGTTAAAGAATACCCTAGATTATCAAAATTTAAATTTAAAGGGAAGATTAGCAAATCAGATATTTCAACATTAAAAGAAGATCTTAAATTAATTCGAGGAAAAGTTTTAACAAATAATCTCATTAATAATAGTATAAATAAAATTAAATCATACTACATAGATAAGGGGTTTTTTAATGTTTCTGTAAAACATAACACTTCTATTGACTCTACNNTAANCAACTCTAAAAGCCTGACATTTCACATAAAAAAAGGAAAAAAAATAAAAATCAAAAAGATTAAAATTAATGGTAGAAAAAAAATACAAAATCCAAATAAAAACCTTTTTAATCAAAATGATACAATCTATGCGATAAAAGAAAATATACTACAAAAAAGTATGAAAGAAACCAAAAGAAAAAATTTTTGGAGAATTTGGAAGGTGTCAAAATTTATTGAGGAAAATTACGAAAATGATAAAATTAATTTAATAAATAAATATAACGAATTTGGATATCGAGATGCTAGAATATTAAAAGATACTTTTTATTTAAATAATGATAATACAATTAATATTGAAATAGATATNGAAGAAGGGGAAACTTATAATTTTGGTGAAATTAGTTTTGTAGGAAATAAAAAATATTCAAATGAACAATTATCGCAACAGCTAGCAATAAAGGAAGGAGAAATTTANGATCAATCAATACTTGAAAGTCGTCTTTTTGGATCTCCAGAAGCCAATGACATTAGTTCTCTATACCTAAATGATGGATATTTATTTTTTAATGCTACTCCAATTGAAAAAAGTACAAATAATAAAAAAATAGATATTGAGGTGCGAATATATGAAGGTGAACAAGCAAAAGTAAATAAGGTATCTGTAGTAGGAAATACCAAAACAAATGATCATGTTATAATGCGTGAAATTCGTACAAATCCTGGAGATTTATTTAACAGGTCTAATATTATTCGTTCACAAAGAGAATTAGCACAAATGCAATACTTTAATCCCGAGGCTTTTGATGTAAAAGTTGATCCAGATCCTGTTAGAAATGAAGTGGATATTACATATATTGTTGAAGAAAAATCATCAGACCAAATACAATTACAAGGGGGTTGGGGGGCAGGTAGAATTGTAGGCTCACTAGGATTCACGTTTAATAATTTTTCAACAAAAAATTTCTTTAAAAAAGATAAATGGGACCCTCTGCCTTCGGGTGATGGGCAAAGATTTAACATTACAGCTTCATCAAATGGAGTCTACTACCAACAATACAGAATGTCATTTGTGGAGCCTTGGCTTGGCGGAAAAAAACCTAACTCATTATCTGTTTCTTTATATAAATCAATATCATCTAATGGTTTAGAAGATGATGAAAGGCAAGCAATAGAACTTTTAGGGCTCACTCTAGGTCTAGGGAAAAGGTTAAAAATACCTGATGATTATTTCACTATATATAATGGCTTGAATTTTCAAAAATATGAGTTATTTAACTCTCAATCTTTTTTCTCATTTACAAATGGCTCCTCAAATAATATTAGTTATGAAGTTCGATTAGGAAGAAATTCCGTTGATCAATTAATATTCCCAAGAAGAGGTTCTAATTTATCTTTAAGTTTAAAATTAACTCCACCATACTCATTGTTTGATGGAATTGAAGATTATGATTCAATTGGAGATGATGAGAAATATTTGTGGATGGAATTTTATAAATGGAATTTTAAATCAAAATGGTTTTCATCTTTTAATGAAAATTTAGTATTAGCTACACGTATTGAAATGGGTTTATTAGGTGCATATAACAATAATCTTGGTATTGCTCCTTTTGAAAGGTTTTATGTTGGGGGAGATGGTTTAAGTGGAATGGGTATGGTATATGATGGGAGAGAGTTAGTTTCTCTAAGAGGATATAATAACAATACTGTATCTCCACAAACTGGAGCAACAATATATAATAAGTATACAACGGAATTAAGATATGCTATCAGTCTTAACCCTAACTCTACAGTATATGCTCTAGGATTTTTAGAAGCTGGTAATGCTTGGGAAAATTTTGATAATTTTAATCCATTTATAGTGAAAAGATCTGTTGGTTTTGGAGTAAGAATTGCATTGCCAATGATTGGTATGATGGGACTAGATTATGGCTGGGGGTTAGATAATCTTCCTCTTCATCCAGATGCAAATGGAGGACAATTCCATTTCTCAATAGGTCAACAATTTTAACTAAATTTGCAATAATGAAACATATAAAAAAAATAATTTTAACTCTTATATTTTGTTTTGCTTTTAGCTCTATACTATCTGCTCAAAAATTTGCATATGTAGATTCAGATTATATATTAAATAAAATCCCTGAATTTAAACAAGCGCAAGATAAATTGGATGCATTATCTGTTGAATGGCAAAAAGAAATTGAAACTAAATATACAGAAGTAGAAAAAATGTATAGAGCATACCAACAAGAGCAAATACTTTTAACAGAAGAAATGAAAATTAAAAGAGAAGAAGCTATTATAAATAAAGAAAACCAAGCCAAAAAATTACAAAAAAAATATTTTGGGCCAGAAGGAATGCTTTATTTAAAAAGGCAAGAGCTTATTAAACCGATACAAGAAAAAATATATGACGCAATTCAAAAACTTGCAGACAACAATAAATATCAAATAGTTTTTGACAGCTCAAGTGATCTTATAATGCTATATAAAAATAATAATTTAGATAAATCTGATAAAGTGCTTGATCTAATGGGGTACTAATTTTAAAAATATTAACTATAATAAAAACATCAAAATGAAAAAAAACATCTTTATAATTCTATTAAGTTTTATAACTTTATTCTTAAATGCACAAAATAAATTTGGATATATAGATTCTCAAGAATTATTAATTTTAATGCCAGAAAGAGATGCCGCTGAAAAAGAGGTACAAGAATTTGCTAAAACATTAGAAGGTCAACTATCTTCTATGACTGCAGAGTATCAACAAAGAGTAGAAGATTATCAAAAAAATGAATCTACATATACAGATTTAGTTAAACAAGATAAAATTGCTGAAATCACTGGATTAGAACAACGAATTCAAACATTCCAACAAAATGCACAGCAGTCTTTACAAATTAAAGAACAAGAACTATTAGAACCTATATTAACAAAAGCAAGAAATGCAATTGAAGAAGTTGCCCAAGAAGGAAATTACACATATATATTTGATAAAAGTATAGGCTCTATTCTATATGCTAAAGAAAGTGAAAATGTATTACCTTTAGTAAAAAAGAAATTAGGATTATAATATTCTTTAAGAATAATTATTAATTCTAAATGAACGAGTTTCCAATAGGTATTTTTGATTCAGGTATAGGTGGTCTAACCGTTGCTTATGCAATCAAAAAAAAATTACCTCAAGAAAGTATTATTTATTTTGGTGACACAAAACATTTACCTTATGGAGAAAAATCAAGTGAAGCAATTCAAAAATTTTCAAAAATAATTACAGACTTTTTAATTAAAAAGAACTGTAAAGCTATTATTATAGCATGTAACTCTGCTTCTTCTGTTGCATATAATAAAATCAAATCACATAACTCAGAAATTCCAATATTTAATGTAATTGACCCAGTTGTTAATGAGATCAATACACTTAACAATAAAAAAAATATTGGAGTTATTGGGACTAAAACAACTATTGAATCATGTGTTTACAATAAGAAAATTATAAAAAAAAATAAAAAAATAAAAGTTTCTCCTTTAGCAACTCCACTATTAGCTCCAATGATTGAAGAAGGGTTTATTAATGATGAAATTAGTAATACTATAATATCAAATTATTTATCAAATGCAAAATTATCAAATATTGATCACTTAATTTTGGCATGCACACACTACCCATTGATACATAAAAAAATTGAAGGATTTTACAATAATAAAGTGAATGTTATAGATACTACTAATATAATTGCTGAATATATTTCAAATGTATTAAAGAGAAAAAAAATGTTGAATGGCTCTAAGAAAAAAACATATTCTTTTTTTGTTTCTAACTATACTAAATCATTTGAAGAGAGTGCAAAATTTTTTTTTAAAGAAAATATTGCTTTAGAGGAGATTAATTTATTTCCCTAAATTTCTTTATGCCAATTACTATATTTAATGTAATTTTTAGCCATATAAGTTGTTAATTGATTTGCCTCATTTTCTGTAATTTTTTTAATCCTTCTTGCAGGTACACCTCCAAAAACCTGACCTGATTTAATAATTGTATTCTCTAAAACAACTGAACCTGCTGCAATAATTGTATTTTTTTCAATAATTGCATTATCCATAATAATCGCGCCCATACCTATCATAACATTATCTTTGATGCTACACCCGTGTATAATAGCATTATGTCCAATTGTAATATTATTACCAATTATTGTTTTAGATTTTTTGAAACTGCTATGTATAACAACGCCATCTTGTATATTTACATTATTACCAATTTTTATTTTACCAACATCACCTCTAATTACAGTATTATACCATATAGAAGTATTTTCTCCAATAATTACATCTCCTATTACAGTAGAATTTTCTGCTAAAAAAACATTTTTACTAAATATAGGCGTGAAATTTTTAATAGATTTTATTAGTGCCATACTATACTTTGTTTGTATTTTTACAAAAATAAAAAATATGTTATATAGTATTTACGCAGAAAGTACTCCCAACCCAGAAGTTATGAAATTTGTAGCTAATAGACCTTTAACTGCTAATTCTATTGAAGTAACTTCTGAAGATGAAGCGAAAGACCACCTGATTATAATAGAATTGTTTAAATTCACATACATTAAAAAAATATATATAAATAATAATTTTATTTCTATTACAAAAAATTCTGAAGAAAAATGGGAAAATATTGTAATGCATATAAGAAACTTTATTACAGATATATTAAATAATAATAAAAACTTTATTTCAAAAAATAATGATGTAGTTCAACATAAAAATTTAAAAAATAATAACTCCTTTTCAAATTCAGAAAAAGAAATTGAAAAAATTCTTAATGAATATATTAGACCTGCAGTAGAAGGTGATGGAGGAGAAATAGCCTTAAAATCTGTTGAAGGAAATATAGTAACTGTTATTATGAAAGGTGCTTGTAGTGGCTGTCCTTCTGCTAGTATAACTTTAAAAAATGGTGTTGAACACTTACTACAAACAAAAATTAATAAAGATATTAAAGTTGTAGCTGAAGAAATCTAATATAACTATCCCTATTATTCTTCATGTAATTTTTTTACTTTAGATAACAATTCCTGTTCTGTCTCTATATTATCCTCATCATCTACGCAACAATCAACAGGACAAACAGCTGCGCACTGAGGTTCATCAAAGAAACCTTTACATTCTGTACATTTATCTGTAGCGATGTAATAAAACTCATCAGAAAATCCCCCATCTGACCTTTCTGCATCATCTTTTAAAGCTGTTCCATCAGACATCTTCCATAATACATCTGGTTCATAAATAGCATTATTTGGACATTCAGCTTCACAAGCTCCACAATTTATACAATCTTCTGTAATCTTAATTGCCATAACTAAATGCAAAAATATAAAGATTTCATTTTATATTGCTATTAATATACAAATAAACAAGCATGAGTAGTAAAACTTATTAAATTTGCAAAAAATAACATTATTTTAATGATTAAAACAGATATATTAATTATTGGAGCAGGTCCAGTTGGTTTATTTACAGTATTTGAAGCTGGTCTTTTAAAACTTAAATGCCACTTAATTGATGCTCTAGCAAAACCAGGTGGACAATGTTCTGAAATCTACCCCAAAAAGCCTATTTATGATATTCCGGGCTTTCCAGAAATATTAGCTGGAGATCTGACAAAAAATTTATTAGATCAATGTAAGCAGTTTCAACCTGGATTTACACTAGGTGAAAGAGCTGATACTATTAAAAAAGATAATAATGGTGTGTTTACTGTAACAACTAATAAAGGTACTGTTCATCAAGCAAAAGTGATTGCTATAGCAGCTGGGCTTGGAAGTTTTGAGCCAAGAAAGCCTAAAATTAATAATATCTCCTTCTATGAAGGTAAAGGTCTAGAATATATGATAAAAGATCCTGAAGTATATCGCAACAAAAGAGTTGTTATTGCAGGAGGTGGTGATTCTGCTTTGGATTGGAGTATTTTTCTAGCTAATATAAATGCTGAAGTAACGCTGGTTCATAGAAGAAATGAATTTAGAGGAGCTTTAGATTCAGTAGAAAAAGTTGGGGAATTAAAACAAAAAAATAAAATAAAAGTTATTACTCCAGCTGAAATCATAAAAATTAATGGAGAAAAAAAAGTTGAAAGTCTAATTATCCAAAAAGAGGAAAGAGAAATAATTGTAGATACCGATTACTTTATACCATTATTTGGTTTATCTCCTAAATTAGGCCCAATAGGAGATTGGGGGTTAGAAATTGAAAAAAATGCAATTAAAGTAAATACCTATGATTATCAAACAAATGTTCCTGGTATTTTTGCGATTGGTGACATTAACACCTATCCTGGTAAGCTAAAACTGATTTTATGTGGATTTCATGAAGCAACTCTTATGTGTCAATCTGCATTTCAAATAATTAACCCTGGAAAGAAAAATATACTTAAATATACTACTGTTAGTGGTGTTGATGGTTTTGATGGTTCAAGAAAAGAAGCTCCGAAATCAGTTATTAAATCAATAAATGATTAGCTAATATGTCGGATATTAAATTATCGATTATTGACAGAGAAGGAGAAACACATAAATTAACAGCACCAACTGATATGGCAATGAACTTAATGGAAGTTATAAGGCTATATAATTTAGCAGAGGAGGGTACTATTGGCATATGTGGCGGGATGGCAATGTGCGCTTCCTGTCAGTGCTACATTAAATCAAATAATCATATACCTAAAATGGAGGATGAAGAAGAAGCAATGCTATCTGAAGCTTTTAATGTAAAAGAAAACAGTAGACTTAGCTGTCAAATAAAAATAACTGAAGAATTAGAAGGATTAATTTGTGAATTAGCTCCAGAGGAATAATTTTTACAAATCTAGCGCTTCTTTCATTTTATCATTCATTAAATGTTTTTTTGGATTTTCCAAACACTCTTTTACTCTACACAAAAATCCTACTGACTCTCGACCATCAATAATTCGATGATCATAAGAAAGAGCAATAAACATAATAGGTCTAATCTTAATCTCACCTTCAATTACAACAGGTCTGTCAACTATATTATGCATACCTAAAATAGCTGACTGAGGCGGATTAATAATTGGTGTTGCTAACATAGATCCAAAAACACCACCATTAGTGATTGTAAATGTGCCTCCCAACATTTCATCTATAGTAATTTTACCTTCTCTGGCTTTCTCCGCTAATCTTTTTATTTCTAATTCTATTTCTGAAAATTTCATTAGTTCTGCATTTCGAAGAACTGGAACCATTAATCCTTTAGGTGCACTTACAGCTATACCTATATCAGCATAATTATATTGAATTATATTATCTCCATCAATCATACTATTCACATCAGGAAAATCTAATATCGCTGCTGTAACTGCCTTAGTGAAAAAAGACATATAACCCAAGTTAACACCGTATTTATCTTTAAATTTATTTTTATATTCTTTTCTTATATCTGAAATAGCTGTCATATCAACTTCATTAAAAGTAGTTAACATTGCTGTTTCATTTTTAACAGCTACTAATCTTTTTGATATCTTTCTTCTCAAAGAAGACATTTTTTTAACTGAACTTGATCTTAATGATTCTTGATGTAAAATTTCTTCCACATCCATTTTCCTTAATTTTTTATCTACGTTCTGGCCTTTTATTTTATCAATGGATATATTATGTTGTGAAATCATAGATGATGCTAACGGTGTTGCATTAATATGATGCTCTTTTTTATGTTCATTAGTTTGAGTTGGATTAGAAGATTCTTTAATCTCCTCTTGTATTTTATTATCGTTTTCTATGTTTGGCTCTTTATTTTTTTTTGACTCTTTTTCTACAGTAGTATCTATTGTACAAACAACTTCCCCAACAGCAACTATATCACCATTATCAACTAATAATTTAATAATACCACTTTCTTCAGCTGGTAATTCTAATGTCGCTTTATCAGAATCAATCTCTGCAATAGACTGGTCTTTTTCAACATATTCACCATCCTCAACAAGCCATTCAGCTATTTCAACTTCTGAAATAGATTCACCTGGACTTGGAACTTTCATTTCTAATAGCATATTTTTATTTTTTATTAAATACTTTGTCAATTATATCTTCTTGTTCTTTTAATGACTGCTTTATAGAACCAGTTGCTGTTGCTGGAGAGGCAGCCCTAGAAATAAGATTTATTTTTATGTCTTTTAAATTTGAAAATATATAACTCCAAGCCCCCATATTCTCTGGTTCTTCTTGAACCCAAAAAATATTATCTGTTTTATATGCTTTAATAATGCTATATATTTCTTTTTTATGTAGTGGAAATAATTGTTCTACACGTATAAGAGCTGTATCCTCAGATTTTAAAAGTTCTCTTCTTTCTAATAATTCATAATATATTTTTCCTGTACAAAAGACCAAACTCTTCACTTTATTTACATCTATATTATCATCTATTATATGTTTAAAGGATCCAGATGACAACTCATTTATATTCGAAATACATTTAGGATGTCTTAATAAACTTTTTGGTGTGAAAATAATAAGCGGTTTTCTAAATTTTCTTTTTAATTGTCTTCTTAAAATGTGGAAAAAATTTGCTGGAGTTGTACAGTTTGCGATTTGGATGTTATACTTAGCACACATTTGTAAATACCTTTCCATTCTAGCAGATGAATGTTCTGCCCCCTGCCCTTCATATCCATGAGGTAATAAAATAACTAGACCGCTCATTATTTTCCACTTATCTTCTGCAGAAGAAATAAACTGATCTATAATTATTTGAGCTCCATTAGAAAAATCTCCGAATTGTGCCTCCCAAATTGCAAGAGTATCTGGTCTTGTGATTGAATAGCCATAATCAAAACCTAATACTCCAAATTCTGATAAATGAGAATTAAATACTCTAAATTTAGCGTTTTTATTTATCCATGATAATGGACATATTTCTTTTTCTGAATCCTCTAATTTTAAAATAGAATGTCTATGTGAAAATGTTCCTCTTTCTACATCCTGTCCGCTTAGCCTAATATCATATCCTTCTTTTAATAGTGAAGCATAAGCCAATACCTCTGCTAATCCCCAATCTATTTTATTCTTTTCTTCTATTGTTTTTTTTCTGTCTAAAAGTAGTCTTCTAGTCTTTTTAAACAAATTATAATCTTTTGGAATTGTGTATGTTATAGCTGCTAAATTCTTTAATAAATCTTTTTTTACTGCAGTTAAATCATTCTTAAAACAATCTGTCTTTTGTGGCTCAATAGCTTTCCATTCCGCGTTCATAAACGGAGAAATTTTTGCCTTTTTTATTTCTTTTGCCTCATCAAATCTGTCTTGTAATAAAATCTTATATTCTTCTTCTAAACTTGCAACGACATCAGCATCAATGCCTTCATTTTTTAATTTATCTCTGTATATTTCTCTTGGATTAGGATGCTTAGAAATTATATCATATAATTTCGGTTGAGTAAACCTAGGCTCATCTCCTTCGTTATGACCATATTTTCTATAACATAACAAATCTATAAATACATCTTTTCCAAATTCTTGTCGATACTCTACAGCTATTTTTAAAGCATGTACTACTGCTTCAACATCATCTCCATTAACATGCATAACAGGAGATAAAGTAACTTTTGCAATATCAGTACAATATGTACTCGATCTTGCATCAATATAATTAGTGGTAAAACCAATTTGATTATTTATTGCTATATGTATTGTGCCTCCAGTTTTATATCCATCTAAATTTGCCATCTGTATTACTTCATATACGATTCCTTGACCAGCAAGTGCAGCATCACCATGAATTAAAATAGGTATGACTTGTTTATAATCAGAATTGTATACGCTATCAGCTTTAGCTCTAGTAATACCCTCTACAATAGGATCTACGGCTTCTAAATGTGATGGATTGGGTGATAAGTTTAATTTAATTTGATTTCCATTATTGCATTTTTGAATTGATGTAAATCCAATATGGTATTTTACATCTCCTGAAATATGGTCATCCTCATAAATTTTACCTTCAAACTCCGAAAATATTTCTTTATAGGTTTTATTGAAAATATTTGCTAAAACATTTAATCTTCCTCTATGAGCCATTCCCATAACAAATTCTTTAGCTCCAATTTCTGAACCTCTTTCTATTAATTCATCTAAAGCAGGAATGAGAGATTCTGCCCCTTCTAATGAAAATCTTTTCTGTCCAACAAATTTTCTATGTAAAAAGTTTTCAAAAGCTACAGCTTGATTTAACTTGTGTAAAATATGTTTTTTTTGTTCAATATTAAAATTAGGTGTATTTGAATTCTTGTGCAATCGCTGTTTTATCCAATCAATTTCTTCTGGATTTCTAATATACATATATTCAATACCTATAGATTGACAATATACTTTTTTTAAATGGTCAATGATTTCTGATAATTTTGATGGTCCTATTCCAACCTGCTCGCCAGCTTGAAATACTGTATCAAGGTCTTTATCTTCTAATCCAAAATTAGCTATATCTAAAGTTGGAGAATATTTTCTTCTTTCTCTTACTGGATTCGTCTTAGTAAATAAATGCCCTCTTTTTCTATACGCATCAATTAAATTAATAACATTAAATTCTTTATGAAAAATATGAGGGATATCGTTTTCTTCATATGATTGTTTTGCAAAATCAAAACCTTGAAAAAATTTTTTCCATTCAACATCTATTTTTGTTGGATCTTGCATGTATGTAGAATACATCTTTTCAATCATTCCTACATCCATTGCTCCTAAAAATGAAAATTTATCCATTTATATATATTTAATTACAAAACTATTTAATTTTATAGACCTAGCAATATAAAAAAGAATGGATTTTAACACTTGTTAATATTAACTTATTCTATCTAACAATGTATCTGAGAAATTTTCTAGAGGTTTCTTTTTTTCAGAATTAATCTTACTAAGAAAACTGATAGCATTAGAATGATATTCTATCATCAAATTGGTTATTAATTCTGGCATATTCAATGAGATGAAAATATTTTTAACGTTCTTTATTTTATCTTCATGTTGATATTCCTTAGAATATAAATTTTTTAATTTATTTTTTGTTGAAAAATCTGCTAATTCCAATGCTTTAAGATATAAATAAGTTTTTTTTCCTGTTAAAATATCTCCCCCAAGAGCTTTCCCAAAAGAATCTGAAGAACCAAAAACATCAAGAAAGTCATCTTTCAATTGAAAAGCGATTCCAATATTAATTCCAAAATCATATAAATTTTGTTGATCTTTACTACTTGCCCCACCAATTATTGCCCCAATTTTAAGAGCGGCAGCAATTAATACTGAAGTTTTATTTGTAATCATTTGTATATATTGATTAATATTTACGTGATCCTTTTTTTCAAAATCCATATCTAGTTGTTGACCTTCACAAACTGTAATGGCAGAATTGTTAAATACTTCTAAAACTTTTTTTAGTATATGTGGTTCTAAATTGGAAAGTAACTGATAAGATTTTATCACCATTGTATCTCCAGATAATATAGCT
>PAZP01000003.1 GCA_002715565.1 Flavobacteriales bacterium | reverse complement strand
ATATACAAAACTTAGATAATAGACTGAATATCAACAAAATAAAAAGAACTACGGTTGTAGTTCTGAGGTAAAAAATAGGGGGAAAATTGTCGGGGTAGCAGGACTAAAAACCACTAGAGATGACAAGTCAAAAGGTCCCCGAATAGGTCCCTTGGTATTTTATACATCAAAACTATAAAGCAAATATAGAAAGATTATTTACTTTTTTTATAAATTTGCAATTTATTTCGGGGTATAGCGTAGCCCGGTTATCGCGCCTGCTTTGGGAGCAGGAGGTCGCAGGTTCGAATCCTGCTACCCCGACAATTTTCCCCCTATTTTTTACCTCAGAACTACAACCGTAGTTCTTTTTATTTTGTTGATATTCAGTCTATTATCTAAGTTTTGTATATCTAATATTTAGCTTTATTCTTTCTTTTTATTAGTCTTTTTACATGAATTTTCTTTATCCCTTTATCTTGCCTTTCAGATATTAGGTTTATAATATCTTTCTCAGTTATTACACCATTTTCTATAGACTCTAATATAATTTTTTTTGCATTATCTTTAATTAATGGGTTATCTAATATGTTTTTATACAAATCTAAATTGTTTTCATTATTTGTAATTTGAGATTCAAAACTGTCTACTAATACTGTTAAGTTACTATCTTCTACAGTTAAGTTACTATCTTCTGCAAAAGATTGTGTCAAGTCTTCAAGATTTCTTTCAATAGATCTTACTAAATCTGAATCTGGAAAGAAGTTAAGGAACGTTGTAGTATCAAAAAAATATTCTTCAGAATTATTGAAGATGAAACTTACTATATTATTTTGCATAATGAGAACTCCCATTTGTGAAAGTTCACATCTAATATCTTCAGGAAAAACTTCGTATTGAGTTCCCTGAATATTTGCATTAACAATAACCTCATGTTTAATTCGTTTATTATTATAGTTAATAAAATCATCATGATTCATAGTTAAATCAACTATTCCTTCAGTAATTTTTTCTTGGGATTTAATCCAATTATTTTTTTCCTCACTCCAGGAAATAACTTTATATCTTGATCCAACTCCAATAAAATATCTATATTTATGATTATTACTAGGTTCAACAATAATAATACTATCCATTAAATTTGAAAGTGAATAAGAAAGAGTTTGCGAATTCTTTTTAAGAATATCAGAAAAAAAACTATGCCCTAATAAAATTTTATTATTTTTAAATTGTTTAAAACTAGCTTTTTCTTTTTCAGAAAAAAAAACCGGCTCTTTGTTTTCAGTTAATTTATCTACTTCGAAAGAATTTTCAACTCTACAATCACAAGCACCAGCTCTTGTTATTACATCGTCAAGATCTACTCCATATTGATATGCTTCTTTAAAACAAGGATTTATATTTTTCACTAAATCTCTAGTGCCATCAGATCTTTTTTCTTGAATATAGTCATTAAAACAAATATTAATTTTGGACCATTCAGCTTTAGTTCCATAGACAATAGGGTTTAATACAGTATTAAATATTTCTTTACATTCACATTCTGTATATGTTGGTGAATTTGAACCGCATCCAAATAAAAAAATAAAGCTTATAATTATTGTTAATTTTTTCATAGCAAACTATTAGTTTTTTACGAAAGTATAAATTTTAAAGTAATCTACTCAAATGAGTGGGTTTATTTCTGATGGAACTTACGTTTCTCTAATTTAGATTATTTTATATTTATTAAATTGTTTTGATGTATAAAATTGTGAGGGACCTATTAGGGGACCTTTTGGTTTTTCATATCTAGTAGTTTTTAATCCTGCTACTCCAATTTATTTTCTATTAATTAAATAATATCCAATACAAATAGATAAAATGGCAAGGCTAAATAAAAGTAAGTCGTGTGGAGTAGTAAAATTGTGAGATAGTTTTAAAACTTTTTCAAAGAATTTAACAATTAATACAATAATAATTACTTTGATTATTTTATTTTTAAGTTGATCTAGATTATTAATCTTTAATGTTGATTCAGCAAACTTCCCTTTAGCAAAATCAATTTCACTGATAAACAATTCATAAATTCCAAATCCAAAAATCAATAAAACAATTCCAATTAGAAATAAATCAACAGATGAAATAATTTCAAACAAAATGTCATTATTTGAATTGATATTTTTATTAAATAAAGGGTTGTTTAAAATAGTTGCCTGTATAATATCCCAACCACCTAATAGAAACAATGTAATTGATGAGATAATGGATAGTATCACCGCAATTAACACAATGAATCTAGTACTCCAAAGTGCTTTTTCAAATTTATTTTCTAAGATTGGCATCTTAAATACTTTTTATTGATTAATTAATGTATGCAATATTAGTGAGAATATTATAATCAAGAGTTTAAAATATTTAAAATAATAATTACACTTACAGGAAATCTAATTATTTTTTAAATTAAGTAAGTTTGTTTCGTGAATAAATTATGTGTCATATTATTATGCTTTCCAGCATTATTATTTGGACAGCAAACTATAATTAAAGAAATAAAAATCAAGCCTTATATGTATACTCAGAATTATGAGCATTTTAAAAGGCTAGTACTTGATTCTCCTAATTCTGAAGCAGAGTATGTTGATGGATTTGATTTTGAATGGGGATATTTTTACACATTAAAAGTTAAAGAAATTTATTTAGGTGAATTACCAGATGGAACTAATTATGAATATTCTTTGTTAAAAGTAATCTCCAAAGAAAAGGTATCTGATACAGTAATATTTAGAATGTCTATAGATCCTTTAAAGTATTATCATAAATTAGAAGAAGAAGGTATTTCTAATTATACTTTAAGTCAATTAAACGATAGTACTTACCTTTATATGCATCAAGTTGAGATTGAAATACCTCAAAATTTTCTAGAATCTTTCAAAAAAAAGCAAGACGAAGAAATTAATTTCAAAGGAGATTTTAAATTTGTTAATGGTAAAAGAGTTAGATTAGTGCGTATTAGATAAATCAAAACCCACTCAAATGAGTGGGTTTATTTCTGATGGAACTCTCGGTCCCAGTTTCGAACTTTTTATATTAAAATTATTGCTTATCAATAATTTATTGTTGTTTATCAATAATTTTATTATATTTGCCAAAGTTAAAAATTAAAAAAATGAAAATAGACAGTATTAGTATAATTCAAAAGATATCAAAATTTATATCCATTTCATTTCTTACTATTTCATGTGTCATTACTTTAGTGTTATTATATGTTCTATTTGGTGGAAGTTTGGCAGGAGAAATAGAAATTAGATCACTTATTAATGATGTTGATAAAATAAATAAATATGATAATTTTAATGTTGTTCCATTTTTTCTCAAGCTAACTATAGTTTTATTTATAATAACAATATTATTTCTAATAAATACAATATTAAGATATTGGGATAATTTCATGTCGCTAGTTAAGAAGGGGAAGTATTTTGAAATAAATACTATTAATAATTTAAAGTATATTTCATATATCTTATCAAGTATATGGCTAGTATTATTTTTAATAGAAACTTTCACACATAATTCAATAATTAGAACATTTGTTTCATTTCAACTAAATTTGAATGACAAAATTGTTGAAGAAAATATTTTTAATGAAAGTGTTGATTTAGGTTTTAATTTTCCTCCATTAATCTTTCTAATTATTCCAACTATATTATGGGTTATCTCACATATTTTAATTGAAGGAATAAAACTTAAAAAAGAAAACGAATTTACAATATGAACAATATTATAATAAATCTAGATGTTGTATTGGCTAAACGAAAAATGAGTTTGACTGAATTATCACAAAAAGTTGGAATCACTATGTCAAATCTCTCAATTCTAAAAAAGGGAAAAGCAAAAGCAATTAGATTTTCAACTCTTGAATCAATATGTAAGGTTTTAGAATGTCAACCTGGAGATATCTTAATTTATAAAAAACTAAAATGAAAGCGACTTTAACACCAAAGAAACATACACTGTTCGTGGCATACTTGGTCCGTAAACAAAATTACTATCACGATCTTTTAAAGTGTCAAAATTGTTTTGGTAAGCATTGGTTAAATTTTTAACACCAACACTATATTCTAGCTTTGTCCCTACTTTTTCTATTCTTTGAATATAAGTAGCTTTCAAGCCAATAGCATTAAATACTTCAGAAACTAAATATTCGTCATTCTCTTGCTCAGGAGCACCACCCATGTGCACCAAATACATTTTACCTGTATGTACAAGGTTAGCAGCAAAGTTAAAACGACTAGAAGGCGTGTAATTTATAGTTGTATAACCGTACTTATTTGGCGTTCTTAAAAACTCTTTTCTTGCCTCTAAATCATCAGAATAACTTACTACCTCATCATACAAAGACTCTTGTAAGGTTAATCCAGACTCTATTTGTACTTTTTGATTCAAATTAGCCCTAAACTCCATGGTTGCACCTTTTACAGTAGCTCCATCCCCATTTCTTTTTACAAAAACTTCACCGAAAGCATCCTCCCCAGCAGGATCTTGATAAAAAGCATAATCTAAGCGCGTATAAAACCCTTCTATGGTAAATGCATATACATAATTATGCGTTGCTTTAACGTAATTAACAGATGTGCTTAAACTTTTAGATCGCTCTTCTTTCAAGTCCTCTGCCAAATCAATCCTAGAGATACCACCCCCTGCAAAGGCAATGTGTAAATCAGCATCAAAAGCTTGTGGTGCTCTAAAGCCTGTACTATACGACATTCTGAATTGTGTGTTTTGTTTGAACTTGTACAACAATGACATTCTAGGACTCACTATCATATTATCTAACATGGAATGTTTGTCGAAACGAGCACCACTTAACAGATTTAAGCTTTCAGATAAATTCCAATCGGATTGCAAGAATGTGCCGTAAGTTTTTACTTTCTGATCTACCAAATAATTATAAGCATCAATTTCATCCATTACATCATCAGAAATAAACTCAGAACCAACAGTTAATACATTTTGTCCTAACAACTTATCATAATTATAATTCAATTGAAAACCTACTTGCTTAGTAGTAGTCAGTGAGGTTCCGTAAGGAGGATTTGCTAAATGCGCTTCATCTTCTGCCGTGCCAGTATCTGGCCGGATTCCTGTATAATGCTCTCTTTTGGTTTGCTGAGCTGCCAAATAGATGATGAATGAAGAAGCTCCATCATTAAAATTGATTTGATAATCCAAATTTCCTAACAGTACATCATGTACTCTTTCTTCCGCTTGCATGGAAAAATGAGCAGCACCGTCTATCATTTCCCCTCCGAATCTGTACTCGTGCAAGCTTCCCATATTCATCTCTAATTTTTGGTTTTTATTAGGCTTAAAAAAGATATTAGCACCAAAATTATTGTCTTTCAAAGCTGGTAATTCCGAATAATTATCATCATTATGATCGTAAGCCATTCGTTCTCTGTTATTCACAAAGAAAGTAGCACCCGCATTTTTGTTTTCATTTACTACTGTAGCATTTCCGTTTAATACTTTATCATCAGTAGCCTTATTAACTTTTCCGTAATTATAACCAAAACTAAATCCACTCTTTGTAGGTGATTTTGTAATTACATTTACAATACCACCAATTGCGGAAGAACCGAAAAGCGAACTTCCCCCTCCTCTTACAATCTCAATTCTATCAATCATATTAGTTGGGATTTGCTCCATGCCATACAGCCCTGTGAGCGGGGAAAAAATAGGGCGACCATTGATCAAAATCTGTGAATAGCCACCAGCCAATCCATTCATTCGCAACTGGCTATAATTACAGGTTTGACAATCGGTTTCTACCCTTATTCCTGGCTGAAAGTTCAATCCTTCTGCTAGGTTACAGGCCTGTACGCTTTGCAATTGCTTGTTATCAATTATATTTACAATTACAGCAGATGCTGTTGTTCTTTTGAAGGTTTTTGTTCCTGTAACCACCACCTGATCCAAATCATAAGCAAAGGACTCAAGTACAACATCAATAGTATTAATTCCTTTTTTTACATCAATATGTAATTTCTTTGTAGCCATACCTATTGCTGTTACTATTAGGTATTGATGTCCTAAGGGCACATTTTTAATGAAATACACTCCATCATCACTGGAAACAACTCCTAAATTACTCCCCTCCACCACTACATTAGCAAAGGAAACTGCTTTATTTTCAGCAGTTACTTTTACTTTAATTGTTTGTGCATTTATAGCGCCTGAAAACAAGCCCAAAACACCTAGTAAAATTACTTTTTTTAAATTGTTCATTTTTTTTGCAAAACTACATGTATTTTTATTTATGACCATAAAAAAAGCGGAAACCTGACTCAAGATGAGATGGATTCCGCTTTGGTGGACCTCTCGGTCCTTATTTCGAACTTTAATTATTTTAATGTTAATTAGGTTAAATAAAAAACTAAACAAAGGATATAAAATAACTGCAAAAAAAATTGATATTTGCTAAAAATTAAAAATTATGAAAAATATTCTCTTTTTAACATTTATAATATTTTTTGTTTCATGTCAAACGAATGAAACAATACAAAATAAAGACAATAAAATAGATCAACTATTTTCAAATAATTGTAAGACCGTAGAATCTTATCTTAATGATTTTGCAAACGAATCTATCGATTATAAAAAATATTACAATGACACTTGTAAGATAAGAGGAACATATTTTAATTCTGAAGGTCCTATGAGTGTTGAAGATAGAAAATCAGCACACAAATTAATGTGGGCGAAATATGACTTTTCTTTCTCTGATTCAATTGTTTTTTTACCTGGTGTTAATGTCGAAACTAAAGAAATCGATGGTTCAGTCAGATTTTATTGTGATTTCTCAGTAAAAAATACTGAAAATGAAAAAACTGTCACACTTCCTATTTACCAGTCTTATGATTTTGATAGTGATGGTAGATTTATTTATCTACAATATTTTGGAGATCTTAATGCTGCTATTTCTTCAATTGAATAAATTATTTTTATTTAATAACTTAAAAGACCCTTCACTGGTTTTTTTATATATCATAAATTAAAATAAAAAAAGCTGAATCCTTTCTCAAAATGAGATGGATTCAGCTTTGGTGGCTCAGAGAGGATTCGAACCCCCAACCCTCAGAGCCGAAATCTGATATTCTATCCAGTTGAACTACTGAGCCTTTTTGCAAATGTAAAATAACTTTTTATATAATTTTTTAATGTTAAATTAGTTATGTAAATCGAAAGTATTATTATTGCTTTATAATATGAAAAAATTAATATTCTTTTGTTTACCCTTTTTGTTGAACAGTCAAAATGTTTCTATAGGAAATTGGTCTAATTACCTGGCATATAATTCCGCAAGCAATGTGGTTGAGGCAGAAAATAAAATTTACTGTGTTGCAAATAAAAGCTTGTTCTACGTCGATAAATATTCTAAATTGGTAACAAGAATGTCCAAAATAAATGGTCTTTCTGATGTTAATGTGAGTAAAATCTCCTATTCAGAAAAAAACAAAACACTAATAGTTATATATGAAAATTGCAACATTGATCTTATTACAACAGATGAAATCTACAACATTTCAGACATTAAAAGAAAAGAAATAATTGGAGAGAAAAAAATAAACAATATTTCTGTGATAGAAAACTCTGCTTATCTATCATGTTCTTTTGGGTTAGTTTTACTTGATCTAATAAAAAAAGAAATAGGCGATACTTATAGAATTGGCACTAATGGTTTCTTTAATAAGATTAATGGCTGCGCAGTAAAGCAAGATACTATTTTTGCAGCTACATCTAACGGAATATATTTTGCTGATATAAACTCTAGTGCCTTGTTTGACTACAACAATTGGAATGTTTACAAATCTAGTTCGGGGGTGTATTATGATGTAATTTGTTCAGAACATAAATTATTAATCGATAGCTCTAGCTTTATTAATAGTATTGGTTTTTATAACAATCTATTTTTCTCTGTTTATGATACTATTATATATGTTTATAATGATTTTTTAGAGCTTGAATATACGATAACACCTCCTGAATTAAATAATATTAAAGATTGTTATTATAGTATAGATGCGCATGTCTGGATTGCCGATAGTGTTGGTGGTCTTATAAAGCTTATAGGTGAAGAAGGTTATGAAACTTTTATGCCTGAGGGGCCTATAAGTAATGATATTTATAGCTTAAAATATCTTGAAGAAAACCTGTATGTGTGCCATGGTGGTCATTATAATTTTGGATTGAATTATTTAAACAAAACTGGTGTTTCTATAATGCAACAAAATTATTATTGGAAAAATGAAGATTATTACCGGCTTGGATGGGCTTGGGATATAGTTTCTGTGGCTGTATTAAACGGAAAAGAATATTATGCCTCTTGGTATGACGGAATACCAGTTTTAAATGGGGATATATTAGAAGATCGTTGGAGATGGCTAAAAGAGTATGGGTATGACAACACTAATGGCGCGCTTGACACTAGCTATTCGGCGAATAATAGAATCAGGATATCTGACTTGAAAGTTGATAAAAGTGGAAACTTATGGGGCCTTAATTCAGAAGTAAATAACCCTTTATTTGTAAAAACAATAAACGATGAGTGGTATTCATTTAGCATGAACCAAGGTGTGACTGATTTGTTTTTTGATGAATTGCTAATTGATTATATTGGGCAAAAGTGGGGTGTAATTGGTCGAGGTGGTGGGGTTTTTGTTTATAATGACAACGGAACACTAAGCGACCCATTAGACGACTCTTACAATATTTTAACTACTAATATTGGTAACGGGGGACTTCCTTCTAAACAGGTTTATACAATAGAAGAAGACTTAAACAATGCTATATGGGTGGGGACCGACCAAGGGGTATGTGTTTTCTATAGCCCAGAGATGGTTTTTTCAGGAGGTAATTACGATGCGCAACAAATTCTTATTCAAGATGGAGATTATGGTCAATATCTATTAAGTGAAGAAAAAGTTACAGCAATCGCAGTAGATGGCGCAAATAGAAAGTGGATAGGCACTGAAAAATCCGGTGTTTTCTTGTTTTCTGAAGACGGTTATGAAAAAGTGTTACATTTTACAGAAGATAACAGTCCTATTTTTTCAAATACTATAATAGACATTACCATAAATAATTCTTCGGGAGAAGTATTCTTTGGGACTTCAAAAGGATTACTTTCCTATAGGTCAGATGCAACGACTGGTTCTGCAACTCAGCTTGAAACACATGTTTTTCCAAATCCTGTTAGAGAAAATTATACTGGATTTGTAGCTATTAAAAACTTAGTTAATAATGTTAATGTAAAAATCACAGATGTTCATGGAAATCTTGTTTTTGAAACTTATTCAAAAGGTGGCCAAGCTATCTGGAATGGTAAAAATAAAAATAATGAGCGCGTTCCTACTGGTATTTATTTAGTTTATACTAGTGATATTAACGGAATTGAAAAAATAGTAAGTAAAATATTATTTATAAAGTAATGAGGTATAATAGTTTGGCTTTTTCGCTAACATACATTAAATATAAAGAACATTCTATTATCTCTAAATTATTTACGCGTGAAATGGGGGTGCAATCTTTTATAGTTAATGGGGTCAGAAAAAAAAATTCAAAGAAAAATCTTAATTTTTTTAAACCTCTCCAGTTATTAAACATCTGCGGAGTTTATTCAAATAAAAATGGATTACAACGTTTAGAAGATATTTCGTATTACAAAAACCATTTCCTCGAAAACAAAAGCATGTATAACCGGTTTGTTGAAATGTTTATTTCAGATGTTCTTGCAAAAACACTAAAAGAAAACCAACAAGAAGTGGGTATATTCAATTATATTTTAAAAATAAAAAAGGATCTTGATGGCATATTAACACCTAATTACAGTATTAATTTTCTTATTAATCTTTCTTCCTTTTTTGGTTTTCTCCCATCTAATGATAATGATTCTGGTATTTATTTTGACTTAGATAAAGGTGTTTTTGTTGATGAGGAAAGCTCTACAACAATTAACGGAAATTTATCTAGTTCGCTTAAAGAACTGATTTTAAATCCAAACGCATCTATTTCTTATACTGTAAGAAATGAATTGTTGCATTTAATGATTAAATATTTTAAATGTCAAAATCATGAAATAAAAAATTTAAACTCTCATTTAATCTTTGAATCTTTAAGGGTATGAAATATTTAATTGTTCTTATTTTTTTACCACATATTATATACTCTCAATCTCTTATTTTGGTAGATTCTATAACAGGAATTCCTGTTGAAAATGCATCTGTTTACTCAAAGAATAGTGACGTTGGTAGTGTAAGTGATGTTAATGGCAGGGTAGAGATTTTTAACTTTAATGAATTTGAAACAATTACTATTCAACATGTAACGTATAATTCAAAAAAAATAAAACTACCACACTCTGGAATTAAAGTGTTGTTGTCACCTAAATCGTTTATTCTTCCAACAGTTACTTTAAATAACAATCAAAAATTATTAACATCATCTATTAAAAGCATAATAAGAAAAAAAGTTTTTCTACTAGAGTCTATAGAAGGAAACAGTTCTGACTTAATGGAGAACACCGGCTTTGTCAGTGTGCAAAAAAGCCAATCTGGTGGTGGAAGTCCAAATTTTAGGGGTATGGAGGCTAACAGGTTGTTAATAGTTGTAGACGGAAGATCATTAAACAATGCTATATCTAGAAGTGGTCATCTTCAGATATCCTCCACAATAAACCCCTTTTTTTTAAACGACTTTAGTGTTTATTCTGGGCCTTCAGCTGTTGCTTTTGGTGATGGTGCAATGGGGTCTGCTCTAGTTTTTAACACCATTTCTCCTATTCTAAATGTGCAACACAAAATCTTAACAACACAAACATACGAAAGCTCATCTAATACGGTTGCATTAAATTATAAATCTCATTATTCAAAAAAAAATAGTGCTCATGTTTCTGCTTTTTCTATAAAGTCTGTGGGTAATTTGAAAATGGGGGGAAACAGGATTCACGGCTATGAAGATTGGGGCAAAGAAAACATCTCTGTAATAGGAAATGAACAGTTGTACACAAACTACTATTCTTATGATTTTCTTCATAAATCATATCTAACTTTAAATAATCGCTCTAGTTTTTTAATAAACACTCAATACTATAATTCATCTAAAATTAACCGATTTGACAAATTAAACGATTTTTCTAACGGAGACCGAAAATATTTAGAGTGGTATTATGGCCCTCAAAAAAGATTTTTTCAATCATTTAAATATCAAAACAAATTACACTCTATTTTATGTGATACGTTAGTTTTAGATTTTTCTTTTCAAAATGTAAAAGAATCTAGGCACTACAAGAAAAACAATACGTTATTAAAATCTAATAGGTACGAAAATTTAAATATTTTTGATGCTGGAATTGATCTTAAAAAACACTTAACTAGATTCGAATTAGTATATGGCATAGGCCTGAGAAAACAAAATGTTAATTCTACTGCTAATTTAGAAAGCGCTGATGGGCTTTTTTTTGAAAATACAACTAGGTATCCTAATGGTGGTAGCTTGATAAACAATAGTTTCTTATATACACAAATAAATTTTGTGATTTCTAAAAAACATGAGTTAAATATTGGCGGGAGAGGAGACTATAATGATTTGTCTGCTGAATTTATAGAAAATGGGGTTTACTCTTTTCCTTATTCTGCAATAAACAATAAAAATTTGTCGTTTGTTTTTTCAAGTACATTAAAATCTAAAATTAGTTCTAATTTTATTACAAACTGCTCGTTTTATTCTGGTTATAGAAACCCAAATATAGATGATATTGGCAAAGTATTCTCAAAAAATGACAAAACTGTTATAATACCTAACCCTGAGCTAAAACCAGAAAAATCAAACAATATAGAGGCTGGTTTGGTTTATTCGTTCAGAAAAAAATTACATTTTAATATTCAATTTTTTAATTCTTACATAATAAACGCTATTAAACGATCAAACTCTAGTCTTAACGGTGATACGATGCTTCTTTATGATGGTTTAATGACTAGAATTCAAATGAATAAAAATATTGCATCAGCTAATATATATGGTGTGAATTTCATGTGGATATACAATTTAAATAAAAAATGGCTTTTTAAATCCGCCTGTAATTATGTGAAAGGAATTGATAATGAAAACATACCTCTTTCACATATCCCCCCTTTAAATCTTAAGTTAGATGCAAAATACAGCTTTAAAAATCAGTATGTATTATTAAATTTAAAATACACTGCTTGGAAATATGAAAATGAATATGATTTAGCTGGTGTTGATAATTTAGAAGAAGCAACTGTTGATGGAAATCCATCCTGGCACACAATAAACTTATATTACAACAATAAGTTAACAAGGTCTATTGATGTAATAATTGGTGTAGAAAATATTATGGATGTTCACTATAAACATTTTGGGTCTGGTTTATCTTCTAGCGGAAGAAATTTTACTGTATCTTTGCAATCTAAACTATAATTATGATTCGGTATCTTAGTTTTTTTTACTTGTTTTTGTTTTTTCACACCTCTCTTTTCTCTCAAATATGGGAAAAAGATCTAATTAAAACCAATCCTAATCCAAGCATTCAAGAAAAAATAATTGCCTTTGAAGAATTTAAAAAATCTAATTCTACCGGCAATACTGTTGGTTATAATCCATACGCTAGAGAATTAGATTTTTTGTTACAACGAACCATAAATGATTCTATATTTAATGCCAATTCTTTATATATTGAATGGCTAAAAGAAAAAAAGAAAAAAAATAATAACGATAATGCAAATTGGGTTTCAAAAGGACCAATTAACACGCCTATAATATTATCAAATGGTAAAAAAAGAGGTAATGGTAGGATTAACTGCATTGCATTCGATCCTATAAATGCTGATATTATCTGGGTTGGTTCTCCTTCTGGAGGGCTGTGGAAAACTGAAGATGGGGGTATAACCTGGTCTACAACAACTGATGATTTGCCCGTGATTGGAGTGTCTTCTATAGCGATTAATCCTCTAGATAATAACATTATGTATATTGTTACTGGAGATGCAAATGCGTCTGACACCTATAGTATTGGTGTTCTAAAGTCAAATGATAAAGGTGTTTCTTGGAATACTACCGGTTTGAGCTATTTTGTAGATAACGAACAAAGGGCAAATAAAGTAATAATTAATCCAAATCATCCAGATAGTGTTTTTGCAGTAACAAACACAAATATTATGCTAAGTATTGATGCTGGAAGTAACTGGTCTAGCGTAGGGCTTGTTGGAAGATGGAGAGATATTGAATTTAAACCTGGAAATCCATATGTGATATATGCGGCAAAACAATCAAATGGTGGTTCTGATGTGTACAGATCAAAAAACGGGGGTGCAACATGGAATATAATAAATTCTGGTGTGGCTTCTTCAGGCAAAGATAGGCCATTGCTTGCTGTTACTCCTGCAAATCCTAATGTTATTTATGCTTTATATTCTGCGACAGATGATAGCTTCCATGGTTTATACAAATCATCCAATAGTGGTGACAGCTGGACCTTACAATCAAATTCTCCAAACATTTTGGGTAGAGATGTTGATGGAACAAGTACAGGTGGGCAATCTTGGTACGATTTGAGCTTGGGGGTTTCTACAGTTGATGAAAATTTAGTTTATGTGGGCGGAATTAACATATGGAAGTCCAATGATGGTGGTGTCAGCTGGAATATAGATGCAAATAGTGGTAATAATCAACAACTGTACTCTTATATGCATGTTGACCAACACGCACTGGAATTCAATCCTTTAAACGATATTGCATATGCTGGAAATGATGGGGGTGTTTACGAATATTCTAAAAACATGAATAAGTGGGTAGATATAAGTGATGGGCTTGAAATATCACAGTTTTATAAACTGGGTTTATCTAGGTCTAATGGTAATAGATTAGTTGCTGGGGCACAAGATAATGGAACCGAAATGCTAACTGGAAACACCTGGGACGCGATAATGGGGGGAGATGGAATGGAGTGCATGATAGATCATTACAATGAAAATATTATCTATGCAGAATTTCAATATGGTGGCATGCGTAAATCTACTACGGGAGGAAGTAATTGGAATAATATAAAGCCTGTAGATTACGAGGGCGCTTGGGTTACTCCTTATAAAATGCATCCAAATAATAATAATTTAATTGTTGCGGGTTATGATGAGGTTTATAGATCTATATCGGCGGGTGCTTTTTGGGATTCTGTTTCTTATAATGTAAGTGGTGGACAAGCATTAAGGGTTATCGCATTAGCGCCTTCAAATGAAGATTATATTTATGCTGCTTCATATACTAGAATAAAAGTGAGTGATGATGCTGGTGGAAATTGGGTTAATATTAAGCAGGGACTTCCTAATTATAGTATAACGGATATTGCTGTCTCACACTCTAATCCAAATCATTTATGGGTAACTTTTTCCGGTTATAATTCTGATCATAAAATTTATGAATCCAAAGATATGGGGGCAACTTGGCAAAATATTACTAATAGTGGTCTTCCCAATTTACCTGTTAATTGTATAGTTCATCAAGAATCCTCAAATAACACGATATTTGTAGGAACTGATGTTGGTGTATATTATAAAAATGACGATGTAAATAACTGGAGTCCGTTTATGAATGGGCTGCCTAATGTCATTGTAAGAGAGCTGGAAATTCATTATGGAAAAGGTACAATAAGTGCTGCCACATATGGAAGAGGTGTTTGGGAAAGTCCTATTGATTTAACCTCAGTCATAAAAGAATATGATTTGTTAAACATCAACATTTACCCAAATCCGGCCACGGAAAATATAAGCATATCAGTAAATCCTAAAATTCAAGATTTAACGGTGCAAATTTATAGTTCTACAGGTAAGCTTATTCTTACTACAAAAAATTACAAAATCAACACAAGCCAGCTGAGTCAAGGATACTATATTATAAAAGTTAGTTCTGATTTATATGTTGGTAGAGCAAAGTTAATTATAAAATAGCCTCAAATTCTTTAATAATATCTCGTTTTTGTGTGTTTGGGGAAAAAGTAAATGCTAATGAAATTACTGTTTTTTTATCAAAAAAATATGTTTTAAATATAAACGGTCCGCCCATAAATCCATTTTCTAGCCTCCACAAGCCTCTACAAATATTTTGCTCTATATGTGGATTGTATAATTTTTCTATTTTAACAAAGGAGTGTTCTGCGCTACCTTTTATATATTTAAAAAACACACTGTCTACAGCATTTAAAATTGTATTGTCTATTGTTTTTTTTGCTTCATTTACAGTAAAAACTAATATTTGACTTATTTCATCTTTTTCCTTAGGGTTATATTGCATCCAGCACAACTCATTTGACATGATAATATTAGTATATTTTTTCGGAATTAAAACTTCGATATTAAACCGTTTCTTTATTTGATTTTCTATTAATTTATTAGATGTTTTTTTTGTTTTTTTCCTGAGATAATTTAACTCATCTATTACAAAAATTGACTTAACCTTTTGAAAGGTTTCTAATAAACTATTCGTATTTGAATTTATGTTTAATTGAATAACTAATTGGTCTTTTGCCCATTTATCGTTTTGAGTTTTTTCGTTATCAGAAAATATTATTATATTTTTATGTCTTCTAAAAACTTGACTAAACTCAGAATTATTAATTTGTATAATATTAAACTCTTTTTCTATTTTTCCCAAGCCCTTGATAGGCCCATTAAATACCTGACTGAAAGTTTTGTTTAGCTTGTTGTCCCAAAGCGAATCATCTACAACTACTACTATTTCTGAGTGTGCGCCAGTAGAAGAGGGTAATGTTTGATTTTGACCATCATTACATCCTAAAAAAAGTATTAATATTATAATATATCGCACTATGCCTTGGGTATTTTAATTTTTGTACCTGGTTTCAATTTGTCGTTTTCTAAGTTGTTTAATAATTTTAATTGCTTAACAGAGACGCCTTTCAGTTTTTGAGCAATCCCCCATAAAGTGTCCCCTTTTTGTATTACATATTCTTTTGCAATAATTGGTTCTTTATATAATCCTTTGGGAACAAATAAAACTAACTTATCATTGATGTTTAGTTTTGTGTTTCTGAGATTATTCCAGGTTTTTATTTGATGTATTTTAACGTTAAATTCTCTCGCAATCTTACCTAAATAATCACCTTTTTTTACATTATACTCAACTCTTTCTTCATCAATTAAGAACTCTTTTCTTGCAACAATTTTAGCGAATTCATAATTGTTTTTTTCATTAATTTTAAAATCTTGAGCGGCTTCAATTGGAAGAATAATTATAGAGTTTTCAGGGTAAATGTCACTTTTGTAAGACGGGTTTAAAAAATCTATTGTTTCTGAGTTTAAACATGTTGTAGCTTTTAAGACTTTTTTATTAATCTGCTGTTTTAAAAGAATAGTGTCGGTTTTTTGAAAATAAATTTTAGGATGTATTATTTCTATATCATACATTTTGGCATAATTCATAACATAATTTATTGCTATAAATTTAGGAACATAATTTCTTGTTTCTTGTCTTAGCGAATGTTGTAATTTCCAAAAATCTTTTTCTCCGGAGTTAATTATCTTTTGTTGGATATATCCTGGACCACCATTATAAGCAGCCAAAACTAAATTCCAATCCCCAAAAATATCATGTAGTTTCTTTAAATAAATACATGCAGATTCCGTGGATTTATACGGGTCTTGCCTTTCGTCAATAAAAGATGTCACATTTAAACCGTATTGTTTTCCTGTTAAATACATAAATTGCCAAAGTCCCGAGGCTCCAGAATTTGATTTTGCCAAAGGGTTTAAAGATGACTCAACTATTGGAAGATATTTTAATTCTAACGGCAATCCGTGTTTATCCAGTGCTTGCTCAAAAATAGGAAAATAATACTTTGATATACCAAGCATTTTGGATATTAATTTTTTGTTTTCAGATAAATAACTATCTATATATTTTTGCACCGTTTTATTATAAGTCAATTGCATTGGTGACTTAATATCTATTTTATGCAGCCTGTTTTTAATGTTATTTTCTTCAGAGTAAGAGCTTTGCTCAGTAAGTGATGTGTCTAAGACAAATGCTTTGTTTTCTGCAATATTAAAGAAAATAAAAAATAAAAAAATAATTCTATATGTATAAAGGGTATTTTTCATGATTACAAATTTCAAGAATTTGTTTACAATAATTATATCTATTTATATCAATTATTAACTATAATTTGTTGATGAAAATTAATTTTCATCAACTACAATATTTAATTATCTTTGTTTAATATTTATGAAAGAAAAAACAAAATATAATACGGGAAAATTATTAAGTAAAATTAATACCCCTGAAGATTTACGTAAGTTACAAAAGTCTCAATTACAAACTGTTGCTGATGAATTGAGACAATATATTATTGATGTAGTATCTGAAAAGGGTGGTCATCTTGGGGCAAGTCTTGGTGTAGTGGAGTTAACAGTTGCTTTACATTATATTTTTAATACACCTGAAGACCAATTGGTATGGGATGTGGGTCATCAAGCGTACGGACATAAAATACTAACTGGTAGAAAAAAATTGTTTCCAACTAACAGAAAATATAAGGGGCTGAGTGGTTTTCCAAAGAGAAATGAGAGTGTTTATGATACTTTTGGAGTTGGTCATTCTTCCACATCAATTTCTGCTGCTCTTGGAATGGCAATAGCCTCAAAAAGTGATGGTGAAAATAAAAGACAACATATTGCAGTAATTGGTGATGGATCTATGACAGCTGGTATTGCTTTTGAGGCTTTGAATCATGCTGGAGCAGAAAACACAAATTTACTTGTAATATTAAATGACAATTGCATGTCTATCGATCCTGCAGTTGGGGCATTAAAAGAATACCTGACAGACATATCAACTTCTCATACATATAACAAAGCAAAAAATAAATTATGGAGAATCTTAGGTAAGATTAGTAAGTTTGGAAAAACCGCTCAAAAAATAGCAAAGAAAGTTGAGGGTGCGGTAAAATCAACAATATTAGGAGAAAGTAATTATTTTGAATCATTGAATTTTAGATATTTTGGTCCTATTGACGGTCATGATACTAAACATTTAGTTTCTGTGCTTAATGATCTTAAAAAAATACCTGGGCCGAAAATATTGCACTGTTTAACGGTAAAAGGAAAAGGGTATAAGCCTGCAGAAGAGGGGGATACTACAAAGTGGCATGCTCCTGGTATTTTTAATAAAAATACTGGAGAAATAGTTGCGGGTTCCTACAAAAAAATGCCCCCTAAATACCAAGATGTTTTTGGGGATACAATTGTTGAGCTAGCTAGTAGAAATAAAAATATTGTTGGTGTAACTCCAGCTATGCTTAGTGGTAGTTCTTTAAAAAAGATGATGGAGGTTTTTCCTGAAAGAACATTTGATGTTGGGATTGCCGAGCAACATGCAGTAACTTTTTCTGCAGGAATGTCAACTTTAGGAAAAATCCCGTTTTGTAATATTTATTCAACATTTATGCAAAGAGCATACGATCAAGTTATTCATGATGTTGCAATTCAAAACCTAAACGTTGTTTTTTGCTTAGACAGAGGTGGTTTAGTTGGTGCAGATGGAGCTACGCATCATGGCGCTTTTGATCTTTCATATTTTAGATGTATTCCTAATATGATAGTCTCCGCGCCAATGAATGAACAAGAATTGAGAGATTTAATGTTTACTTCACAATTGCCGAACCAAGGTCCTTTTTCTATAAGGTATCCAAGAGGTAACGGGATTATGATCGATTGGAAAACTCCATTTAAAGAAATTAAAATAGGTACAGGTCGATTAATCTCCGATGGCGATGAAATAGCTGTTTTGTCAATTGGCCATGCTGGAAACTTTGTTACAGGTGCTAGAAATCAATTAAAAAAAGAAGGTATAAATATTGCACATTATGACATGAGGTTTGTTAAGCCTTTAGATGAAAATCTTTTACATAAAATATGTAAAAAATATTTATTTATAATTACAATTGAAGACGGGTGTGTTAAAGGTGGTTTTGGATCTGCTATTTTAGAGTTTATGTCATCTAATGATTATTCTAATAAAACTAGATTGCTAGGAATTCCAGATAAATTTATAAATCATGGGACACAAGCGGAGCTATATAATGAATGTTTTTATAATGAAGATGCGTTAATTAAAACTATTCATTCTGTTTTAGAAAATTCTAATAAAAAACAGGCAATCTAAACAAGATTATATTTATTATATCTTTGTAATAGGTAAAATTAAAAAAATGTATATAAAGGATATTTTTAATCTAAAAGCAAGAAATCAACAAGTTACGTTATGTGGCTGGATAAGAACAAAAAGAGGGAGTAAAAATGTTTCTTTTATTTCGTTAAATGATGGTTCTACATTAAAAAACCTACAAGTTGTTGTTGAAAATAAAAATATAAACGATTCTATTCTTAAACAAATAACAACCGGAGCTTCAATAGAGATAATTGGCACTCTAGTTAAATCTTCTGGCTCTGAACAAAATGTTGAAATTAATGCAGCTGAAGTAAATATACTTGGTACTTCCAACCCCGATGAATACCCGCTTCAACCTAAAAAACATAGTTTAGATTTTTTAAGAGAAAATGCTCATTTACGTTTTAGAACAAATACATTCTCTTCTGTTTTTAGAATTCGACACTCTTTAACATTTGCAATACATAGTTTTTTTAATGACAATGGGTTTTATAATATTCACACGCCTATTATAACTTCTTCCGATGCAGAAGGGGCTGGGGAGATGTTTCAGGTTACAAATTTTGATTTAAATAATATTCCCACGACTGACAATAAAATTGATTATGGTGCAGATTTTTTTGGTAAAAAAACACAACTTACAGTTTCGGGTCAACTTGAAGCTGAACTAGCAGCATTAGGATTGGGTAAAGTATATACTTTTGGGCCTACGTTTAGGGCAGAAAATTCCAACACATCAAGGCATCTTTCTGAATTTTGGATGATTGAGCCAGAAATGGCCTTTTATAATTTAGAGCAAAATATTAATCTTGCGGAGAAGCTTTTAAAATATTGTATAGAATACTGCGTTGAAAAAAATTATGAAGATTTAACGTTTCTTGATAAACGATTATTGGAAGAAGAATCGGGACTAAAAAAAGAGCTGAGGTCAGAAATGAGCTTGCTTGAAAGATTAGATTTTGTAGTAACAAATTCATTTGAGCGAATAACATACAGTGAGGCTATAAACATTCTTATAAAATCAAAACCAAATAAAAAAAAGAAATTTCAATATTTAATAAGTGGATTTGGTGCAGATCTACAGTCTGAACATGAAAAATTCTTAGTGGAAAAAGTTTACAAAAAACCTGTAGTTATTACAGATTATCCAAAAGAAAACAAAGCTTTTTATATGCGATCAAATAAGGATGGTAAAACTGTACGCGCAATGGATATACTGTTTCCAACAATCGGAGAAATAATTGGCGGTTCACAAAGAGAGGAGAGATTAGATAAATTGCTAATAAGAATGAGTGAGATGAAGATAAGCAAACGCGAATTATGGTGGTATTTAGATACTCGAAAATTTGGAACTTGTATACATAGCGGTTTTGGATTAGGTTTTGAGCGATTAATGATGTTTATTACAGGCATGAAAAACATACGTGATGTTATTCCTTTTCCAAGGACGCCTCAAAACGCATTATTTTAAAATGAATAAGCAGCGGCTAGAACAAAATCAAAAGGTAAATTTAAGTCCCCAACAAATTCAGTTTTTAAGTCTCTTGCAAATTCCAATCGTTGAATTAGAAAAAAGAATAAAAGAAGAACTGGAAGACAACCCGGCTTTAGAAGAAACAAATGAACTTCCCCAACATGTGGAAGATATAAAAGAAGATAGGGGTTTTTCAAATTATTCTAAATCAACAACAGATACAAATCAGTTTTTTTATGTAGAGGATAAAAAAGAATCTCTTTCAGATTATTTACACTCTCAATTAAACACTTTAAATATAAATGAGGATCTTAATTTTTTAACAAGCTACCTTATAAATAGCCTAAATGAATTTGGTTTTTTAAACCGTAGTCTTCAGTCAATTTGTGATGATCTGCTAATATCAAATAGTATTTCTGTAAGTTTAGATGAAATTAATACGGCCGTTGATTTATTAAAAAGTTTTGATCCATGTGGAGTAGGGGCAAAAGATCTACAAGAATGTTTAATTATACAATTAAGCAAATTATTTCCGGAAAATATTTTCGCAAAAAATGTGATTAAAAATTTTTATATTGACTTTACAAATAAAAATTTTGACAAAATAATTAAGAAAACTGGAGCTAGTAAAGACGATTTAAAAGCAGTATATAAGCTTGTTGAATCTCTTAATCCTTCTCCCTCAAGAGGGTTCTCTGAAGATAATATTCCCGAGCAATATATTTCTGCAGATTTCAGTGTTATTTTAAAAAATAATAATGAACTTGAAATAGAGTTAAAAAAACCTATTTTAAAAAATTTAAAACCAAGTTTATACTATAAAAATTTATTAGCTGAAACTAATGACAAGCAAACAATTAGCTTTTTGCAAAATAAGATTGAGCAAGCTAACTGGTTTATAGATGCATTAATTAAGCGTGATATAACATTAAAAAAAGTGATGAATGCTATGGCGCAATTTCAAAAATCTTTTTTTATTAGCGGAAATGAAAAAGACTTAATTCCAATGAAACTTGCGGATATTGCTAATATTGTTAATATGGATATTTCAACCATATCTAGAGTAAGCAACGCAAAATATGTAGAAACTTTTTTTGGTACATTTAAATTAAAAGAACTCTTTTCTGAGGCGTATAGAAAAGATAATGGTGAGGTAATATCTACAAAAGAAATTAAAAAAAGGCTCGTTGAATTAATTGAATTAGAAGATAAATCAAATCCTTATACTGATGAAAAATTATCTGAAATACTAGAAAAGGAAGAATATCATATTGCTAGAAGAACAGTAGCTAAATATAGAGAGGGAATGGGTATTCAAACATCAAAAATTAGAAAAAAATTATAATGTCACTATCAAGATTTATTTCTATAATATTACATCCCATATTCATTCCTTTAATAGGTGTCTATATCTGCGTAAAAATTGCTCCTGAAATTTTTATAATCATTGATAATTTATTGCCTGTATTATATCTTAATGTATTTTTTTATACTGTTTTTTTTCCTACTATTACGGTTGTTTTATTATTAAAACTAGGTGTTATTTCTTCTCTAGAAATGACTGATTATAAAGAGCGTTTTTTGCCACTATGTATAAATTTTATTTGTGTATTTTTTTGTTTTTTATCTTTTAAAAAACTGGTTTTTTTAAACTCCTTTTTGAGCTTATTTTTTTTAGGCATTATTTTGACATTATTTATAGCTTTAATTATTTCTAGATTTTGGAAAATTAGTTTACATATGCTTGGTGTTGGTGGTCTCCTAGGGATGATGATTAATTTAAATTTATTAACAAATAAAGGTTATTATATGGTCCCTGCTTGCTTATTTATTTGTGGAATAGTCGCTTTTGCTAGATTAAAAGAGGGTGCTCACACTTCAATGCAGATTTATCTAGGGTTTTTAATAGGTTTTGTTTCACAACTATCAATGTACCGTTTTATTCTATGGTAATGCTTAGTATTTCTATTTTTCTCTCTAGAATCGCATCTAATGAATAAATAGAGTTTTTTAAATCATTAGGGTTTGAACTAACTTTTTTGTCAGAATTAATTTCTCCATAAGGATGTAGGGTGAAATTAAGCTGTTGATTGTAAATAAAATCACTAAAGATATTACTCTTATATTCTTTAATAAAATTTATAAGACTATTTATTCTTCTCTTTGAAAGGTTAATATTATATAAATCGTTGTGTAGAGGAGAAGAATAGCTGCTTACTACGATTTTTATTTTTTTTCCTTTTTGTAAATTTATTAAAATTTTATCCAATATAATCAGAAGCTTTTCGTAATTGTTTTTTAATGTTTCTGAAAAAAAATCACTTACTTTTTGATCATTAGTATAACTCATATATTTTGGCTTTAATTTAATATAATTTATAAGTGATTGTTCGTATGTTTTTTTGGTTGTTGTGTCCATTGTGCAACAATCTGGTTCATCATTATGAAAATATAAACTTAACGGAAGCCAAGTGTTGTATAAGTATTCCGTTTGCTTAACTGTATCTTTTTCTTTTATTATAAATGAGTATACATTATTACAACCACTACATTCATTGTTGATAATTAAATTAGATGAAAAAAAACCTTCTTTGTTGTTAAAAAAATTTAAATATACCTCATCACCTTTAGTATTGAGTTGTTCGAATTCTATTGGTTTGCTCCAAAAATTAAACTTCCCTTCTGACTTGTAAATATCAAATCCTCTTTCGGGACTTTTATTTGAACTAAAATATAACTCATTTGTCCATTTATTATAAAACGGAGTTATCTCATCACTTTTTGTGTTGATGTTTGGGCCAAGATTAATTGGAACACCAAAATTTCCTTTATTGTCAATAACGCTTACCCATATATCTAAGCCGCCAAAACCTCCTTCTCTATCTGAAACAAAATACATACACTTTTGTTTTAAATGATAGGTAATATGTGGTTGTGTGTTTATAAAACCTTCCTTATTTATTACTTTTGGCAAAGAAATCGTTTTCATATTTTCCTGTTTTAGCATATAAATCTTTTGATTTTTGTTTTTTTCACTAGCAGTAAAATATATAGCACTTTCTTCCTTTAAAAATTGTATGTTGGCTGCATTATAACTGTCTGTTAAATGAAAATATGTTGTCTTCTGCCAAGTGTTGTCTTTTATATTTGTTTTATAAACCGCTGTCTGATAGTTTCCGCTTTCCAAAGTAGAAGAAGAAAAATATGCTGTTTTTTCATCTACTCTAAAAAAGTTAAACTCTGATCCATTGGTGTTTATATTTTTACCTAACATTTGTATTGATACATCTTGAGAAAATACTAACTGGCATGAAAATAATTGAACTATTATATTAGATTTTATAAGTATTTTGGACAATCTTCCCATTGAGTTTCTTTTTTTATTTTATTTTTTTGTTTAATCTTCATATTCCAATTATAAACAATAGCTACCTCTGGCCCTCCAAATCCATTAGATGCTCTTGATAATGATGATGTATTTATATCGTATGTATAATGACATTCGAAATTGTTAATTTTAATACCAAATCCACATAAAACTGCATCTTTGTATCTATATGCCAACATTGAGCTTAAATAAATGTGGTTTTCCCTGTTTAAAAAATATTCTAACTGTAGTGAAAAAACACTTTCTTTAGTTGTCTCTTTTTGTGAATAAAAAAACATCGGTTGTAACGCTAAATCTTGATTTATAAAATACTTTATATCTGAATGTATGTGTAGTTTTCTAGAAAGTTTAGTGGTTTTGTTGTCTACTAGTGATTGATTTGGTTTGTTTAAATGAAAAATAGAAAGTCCATTAATTAAATACAAATTTTTGTTTACGAAAAACTTGTTGGTGATTCCAAAGTTAAGATCTGGAAAAAAAACACTTAGATTTTGCTGGTTTTCAGGAACATTAAAAATTAGTTCGTCTAAATTTATTGTTCTTTCAAAGAAGCCAGTTGAAGCAGCTAAAGATAGGTTGTTTCTATTGTTAATTTCAAATAAATATGCAAAACTAAAACTTACACCTGTAGTTTTAAATTTAGAGTCTCCAGCAATATCATATAAATAATTAACTCCAGCAGAAATGTTTTTTACAATGTCTTTTCGCTCTAAAGAAAAAGAACTAGTTTTAAATGGAGTGGTGATACTTTCCCACTGTTGTCTACGAATTGCTGTAAACTTAAACTGCTTTTTCTGAAAAGACAAAATTGACGGATTTATAAAAAAACTAGACTTGTTATATTGTGAAAAATGAATGTCTTGTGATTTAGCTTTTATAAATAAATGTAAAAAGAATATTAAAAATATTACTCTCATTCTATTAATGTTATATTTCCTTTTTTAAATAGTTTTTTATCTCCCAAACAGCTTATTTCAAGAAAGAAATCAAAAACTTGAGGGGGGAGTTTTTTTCCTTTATATGTGCCGTCCCATTCTTTTAAAATATCATTGCTGTAAAAAACTAGCTGACCCAGCCTATTATATATTTCTATGTAGAAATTTGTTACCACCCCTGCATTATCTGATATGTAATATGTGTCATTTATAAAATCATTATTTGGTGTAAAAGCTGTAGGTATTTTTATACTATCTTGATCACAAAAAACATCAAGAACATCAATACATATTGAATCATATATAATACAATTAAATTCATTATTTATGTCAAAAAAATAACAATTATCTTTTTCGGCTATAAAAATTTGTGAAGAATCCTGATTGTCAAATTCATACCAATTTATTATTCCATTTGTTTGTACTAAAAATTTAACTTGTTCACCTTTTCTAAACAAAGTATCATTTGTTGAGATGGAGTATATGTTTGGGTATGGATACACATTTACATAAATTGAGTCTATTAAAACACATGTTTCAGAATTAGTAACTTCTACAAAATACCATTTAGATACACTAGGTGTGTCTATAATAAATGATTCGTTAATGGAAAAATCTCTCCAATTATAATTAATTATTGGTCTTGAGGGTTCTAGGTTATTTACTGAAACTAACACGCTGCCACCTTGACACGTGTCATTTGCAAATAATTTAATATTAATATTCTCTGAAACAACTTTAACACTATCAATTGATTCACACACGCCCTCAGCTCCCTTTACATAATAAACACCAATATTATTAATATGCACATGGTTATTTAAACTTAACGTATCCAAAAAATCTTGATTAGTTGACCAAATTATTTGTTCTATAATTTCTGGTTGTGTCAAGACTGTTAATAACACTGAGTCTTTACAATATGTTGTGTCTGCTGTTGCAAACAATTCTACCTTTCCCTTGTCAACACGAACACTATCTTGTATATTACATCCTGAATATGATATTTTTACATAATATACACCTGTAGACAAAACTAATAGCTCTTCTGTTTGACTTATTGTATCTAAAAAAAGTGGATTTGATGACCAAACTATTGTGTTTATTGGATTATTATAATTTGCGGTTAACATAACTGGATTTTTACAAAATGTTGTGTCTTCTGGTAAATATAAATTATTGTTTAAAACATTTATATATTGTATCAATGTGTCTGTACATGTGCCGTCTGAAATTAGCAATTTATATGTTATGTTATTATTAATATTTGTGAATGGGTTTGAAATGTTTGAATTATTTAATGCTAGTGTTGGCAACCAGTTATAACTTATAGCTGAATTGTTAATCGGTAATATTCCTATTTGATGAGGGTAATTATAGCACTTGTTTAATGTATCTAAATAGCCCGTGCTGTTGGAAAGTATATATACTTGCTTTGTTATGGTGTCAGAAATATTACAGGTGTTTGGATTTGTTACAATTAATGTAACGTCGTATTGGCCTGGTGATGAAAAAGTGTGGGTTGGGTTTGCAAGTGTTGATGTAAAATTATCACCAAAATCCCAAAAAAAAGTGTTTGCAGAATTGGTGCTAGTGGTTTGAAAATTTAATGTTGTATTACAGCCTACCAATTGTGTTGTAAATTCTGCTAAAACCATTGGATAATCAAAGTCAAACTTAAAAACACCATTATTACAATTAGTGCTGTTATTTGTTGTAGATACCGCTCCTGGGTTGGGCTCAATAGGAAAATCTGAATTACCACCGCATCCTGCACAAACTGATTGATAAATTATACCTTTTTTATCAAACCTACTAGTTCCCCCATCAACATGTTCGGCGCTTAAACTTCCTCCAAAATATGTTGCGTATAACATATTATTCATGGCATCATCTAATACTAATAAATAAAAATCATTTCCATCTGTTTGATCTTGGTAGGCAGGTGGAGAAGTGCTTATAGGAAGGTTTAGTGTTGATAATGTGCCTCCCCCTGTATTAGATCCCCATCCAGCAATATATATCTTATCACAAACATCAACTAAAAAAGCTGTCGGGGAAATATCTGGTGTTCCTTTTCCAGAACCAACAACTGTTGATTTGTTTATGGTGGATAAATTTTTTGAAAAAGCAACAATGAATTGGCTTGATCCGGTGTTATAGTAACTAGCATTATTTATCATAGATGAAGATTGTGATTCTGTTTGTCCAAGGAGATACACTAAATCTTTAGAACTATATTCTATAAAATATGACTGGTCATATTCATTTGTTCCGTAATATGTCGAGTGCATGATATAGTTTCCTAATGCAGAAATTTTTGTAACAAATGCATCTGCATTAACAGAGTCCTGGTAAATTAATTGATATGCATTTTGTGTTACAGGAAAATCTTCTGAATTTGTTCCTCCCGTAACATATATATTATTTTCTTCATCAAACGCTAAAGAATAAATTGCATCATCCTTATTTCCTCCTAAATATGAACTCCAAATAATAGATGTTAATTGGTTGTCCATTTTTATAATACACCCTTCTTGCCCTCCATTTTTTGTGTTTTGAAAACTATTTACAGTAGGGAAGTCTTTAGAATATGTCGATGTTGCGATATAGATATTATTATTTTTATCTATATCTATTTCTCCTCTAACCTCATCAGCATAATTGTATTTTAATATTGATGATGTATTTAAGCCATCATTACCCGTTCCCCCGATATAAGTGGAGGACAGTAAATCACTTCCGTTATTACTTAATCTTGAAACAAACAAGTCGGTTCCGTCTGGAAAAGAAACTCCTATACCAGAAGGGGCAAAATTCGGGCCTCCATTAAAAATTGATTGGTAAGAAGAGGATAGTGTTGGGAAATCTGAAGATCCTGTTGTGCCGAAAACAAATAATTCATTATTTGTGTTAACAACAAGACTGTGGGGCAGCTCATCTTTTGACCCTCCTAAGTAAGTAGAATAAATTCTTTGAGTTCCTGTAGTGTCATATTTAGTAATTGCAATATCTGTTCCGGAAACTGAATTATTATAAATTGTATCGTATGCGCCTAATGAGGTGGGATAACCAATACTAAATACAGTGCTTCCGCTATACAAATTGCCTAGCTGATCGTATGTTGCGGTATACCCAAAATTGTCTGCTAATGAACCGGAATAAGTTGAAAATTCTAATGTTGGGTCAATTATCAATTCATAGTTTTCATCATAACCTTCTGGAAAAACAAAAGATATTTGATTTTCGATTAACTTATAAGAACACTTTCGGGGTATAGTTTGATTATTAATGATCTGATATGAGTATGGTTTTTTTTCTAGAATTTCAGTAATTGAGGTCTGGCAATGTATATTGCCATCTATAATACTTATTTTTTCTAGACCTTCATATTTTAATTTAATTACACTAGGGTCAATTCCTGGTTGTATGTTAATGTCATATTTTAATTTATTGTCTTTTATATATAAATGCAAGTCTACTCCATCATAAATATTTTCTTGAATAAGATTTTTAAATGATTTGACATTTTTTGCCCACTTAGAAGAATCTCCTAAAAAATAATTTTCAAAAAAAATGCTCTCCCCTTCAAGCTTTGTGTTAATTTTTTTATTATGATTTAAAAACGTTACTGAGTACGTATGAGATTCTATGTTTGTGTAGGTTTTGTTACTGTTATGCATTTCTTTTACCTTTTTTCCATTATAAAATGAAAAAATAAATTTCCCTTCTAAAATAAATAATGCTCCTGAAGGCAATAGTGTTTTGCTAACAACTTCTTTTGGTAATTGACCTTTATTTTCAATAAACGGATTCTGTGCGGTAACTGCCATAGTAAAAAATACAAAAAATAGACCTTGAAGAAATTTTTGCGTTTTCATTTTTGATCAATCACTTTTTAAAATAGTGTAAAGACTGTCTTTAAATATCATATAGTCATTATACTCTTCTTTTTTAATTGGATCCCCCGGTGGTAATTTTTCTTTAAATGGGTCAACTTGTCTGCCATTTTTCCAAAACCTATAACACACGTGTGGCCCTGTTGCTAATCCAGTACTTCCAACGTATCCTATACAATCCCCTTGTTTAACATAAACGCCTTTCTTAATTCCAGGCTTTATTTTAGACATATGTAGATATTGTGTTGAATATGTTTTGTTATGTCTTATTTTTACGTAATTTCCATTATTTCTGGTATAGCTCGCCCTAGTAACTGTTCCGTTTGCGGTAGCCCAAATCGGTGTGCCTGGAGCTGCTGCATAATCTGTTCCAAAATGCCCTTTCCATTGACCTGTAACGGGATGTTTTCTGTTTCTGCTAAATCTTGATGAAATTCTTTTATAATCTACTGGTGCCATCAAAAATGCTTTTCTTAATGTTTTACCATTTTCATCGTAGTATTCTGCATGATTATAATCTTTTGATTTATAATAAAATGCACAATGTTTTTCTCCGTTATGAAAAAATTCTGATGCTAAAATTTTACCAATTCCAATATATTGATCATCTATATATCTGTCCTCATAATATATATGAAAACTGTCTCCTTTTTGGATTTTAAAAAAATCTATAGTCCATGCATAAATAGTAGATAATTCGTGAGTAAGCCTTGGACTTAATTTTTTTTCTTCCATTGTTAGCCACAGAGAGGCGTCAATTTGGCCAAATGCTCTTTTCAGTTTTACGACCACTTCTTTTTTCCCTTTATATACATCCATTTCATTTCTTAAATCAAAAACAATATAATTGACCACATCTTGCTCGTATATAAAAAATTGAGCTTTTTGCGTAGAGTCTTTTGATTTCATAATTGTATACTTGTTTCCTGAATTAATCAGTCTAACATCAAATATCTTTTTTGATTTTTTTACTAGCTTATTGATTTGGGGGTGGTCAATATGATTGGAGTAAAGTATTTCTCCTATAGTCTGTCCGCTTTTAACAACTTCCCTTTTAACAAGAAATGTATCTGTAAGAATACCATATTCATAAACTGGTTCGACGTCTATTTCAATAGTCTCCTTTTCTAATATAGTTTTTAGCATTAAAAATATTGCGAAAAGCAACAGCAAAAATCCTACTGGTTTTTTCATTTTGCTAATTTAACTTTTGTTTTTTTATCATCGTATTATTTCTTGCGATTATAGCTAATCAAATCTGCTTTAAGTATTCCGGCCCAAGTGTGAGCCTCAACTTTTATGGGTATTTTTTTGGTGTCATCAGAAATCCAAACAAGCATCTTTTCTTCTTCATTAAAAATTCTTCCTTTTTGCATTTTTGGCTGCAAAACAACACATTTTGTAATTCCTAAAACATTACTTATGTTTTCAGAATTTGTATAATTTATTACTAAACTATAATTTTCTTCGTCCATAAAAACCGGTACAGAAAAGTGTTTTTTATTTTTTAATTGATTGAAATCTAATTGTCGAACATAAAATAAAACAGATAACATGTCCTGTGATTTTTCTGCTGATTTATAAACACTGTCATTAAAAAGAACTTTATTTTCTTCATGTAAAAAATAATAATTTTGTTGCAAAGTAAATCCGCCTTCATGAATTTTTCTGTTAAAAGAAACTGGCAACATCAATGATGTGTCAATATATGTTTCATAAAAATCTCTTACTTTAAAAAATAAATCAAAAAAACTATTTGTGCTTCCTTTTCCTATTACATGAATTGGCCTGTTATGCATAAAGACTGCTTGGTCAATTATTTCTATTTCAGCAAACCCAACATTAATAGATTTGTAAGAAATTTTATATTTCATTTTTTCACCTATATTGAATATAGTTTTGTTTTGGGATTGTGCTATATTAAATTGTAGTGCAAAAATTATAAAAAATAATTTTTTCATTTTAAATTATTTTGTCAGCAAAAAAAATATTTAGAAAATAATAATAATTCTTCTTCTTTAAAGTGATTTGCTAATATTTGCAAGCCTATTGGAAATCCATTTGAGTGTTCGGCTACTGGAATAGAAATGGCTGGGTTGCCTGATAAATTTGCATGTACTGTAAATATATCTTCATTATACATTTTTGTAGGATCTTGATGTTCTATTCCTGCATCGAAAGTTGTGTGAGGTGTGGTTGGGGAAATTATAAAATCATATTTTTTAAATTTATCTTTTGTATAATTGTATATTAATCTACGTACTTGTTGTGCTTTTGTAAAATACGCATCTTGATATCCAGAACTTAAAACAAATGTTCCTAACATAATTCTTCTTTTTACCTCTTCACCAAACCCTTCGGTTCTACTTTTTAAATATGTGGTTTCTAAATCTGAAGCTTTATCACTTCGATAGCCATAATGCACACCATCATATCTTGCTAAATTAGAAGAAGCCTCTGCTGTTGTAATAATATAATATATCGGTACTAGAACATCTAAATATGGAAAGGAGATTGGCTCTACGATATGGCCTTCTTTTCTTAATTTGTCAATTATTTTTTCAGTTTTTATCTTTATTTCGGGATCTAAACCTGTTAAATTCAGGTATTCTTCAAAATATGCTATTTTTTTCTGNTTTATATCTAATGGTTTTTCAACAAAAGAAAATTTTTCCACAGAAGAACATGTNCTATCATAATCATCCTTTCCAGAAATAACCTCTAATATTAATGCTGCGTCATCAATATTTTTTGTTATTGGTCCTATTTGATCAAAAGATGAAGCGTAAGAAATTAATCCGTGCCTTGAAACTCTAGAATACGTTGGTTTTAAACCTACAACCCCACAAAATGCAGCGGGTTGGCGTATTGATCCTCCAGTATCACTTCCTAATGATGCAAGGCATAGTCCCGCCGCAACCGCTGCCGCTGATCCTCCCGATGACCCTCCAGCAACTTTATTTTGGTCCATTGGATGTTTTACTCTTCCATAAATTGTGTTTTCATTAGAAGANCCCATAGCGAATTCATCACAATTCAATCTTCCAATAATTATTGCGTCTTCTGCTANNAGTCTTTCAACTACGGTTGATGAATAAACTGAAGTGAAATTTTCGAGAATTTTTGATGCTGCAGTTACTTTATGTCCTTCATAGCAAATATTATCCTTAATTGCTATTACAAGGCCTGCTAATTTACCTGCTTTGCCCGCCTTTATTTTTTTATCAATCGATTCTGCTCGTAAAAGGCTTTCTTTTTCAAAAACTTCAACAAAAGCGTTTAAATGCTTTTTTGTTTCTATTCTTTTAAGGTAGTCCNTTGTTATTGTGACGCAGTTTGTTTGATGNGTAAAAAGGTTTTNTTGTAAAGTTTTAAGGCTATTAAATTTTGTCAATTTTACTTAATGTATTAATCTTTTAACTCTTTATCTATNTCTTTCTTCCCTTTTTTAAACTCACTTATTCCTTTGCCTAATCCCCTCATAAGCTCTGGAATCTTCTTTCCTCCAAATAAAAGTAGTACTACAACTAATATTAAAACCCACTCTGTTCCTCCTGGTAATGCAAATAATAATTTTGAAGATATCATAATTTTAATTTTAAGTATTTCACAAATTTATGCAATTTGTTTTAATATGCATTAAATAACCATTTAGATGGGTCCTGTTTTTCATATCCTTTCCATATTTCAAAATGAAGCTCNGTCTTATTATCTGATTCTTGCGTTAAGACAACACCTATCTTCTCCTTTGCAAATATTTTTTCTCCTACTTTTACTGAAATTTCCTTAAGTCCAGAATATACNGTAAAATATTCTCCNTGATTAATTAAAATTGCCTTCCCCTCACCTTTTATAAAAAATATTCTNCTTATATGTCCNTCAAAAACNGANCGTATNANTGCATTTTTTTCTGTTGCTATATCAATCCCNTTATTAAATGTCTCTACTGATTCNAAAACTTCGTGCTTTTGCTTTCCGTAAGCCTGAACAATCACACCTTTTGCTAATGGCCAGGGTAATTTTCCTTTATTTGCCTCAAACTCATCAGATAATTCTTTNGATTCTGGGGTGAGATTAAAATTTGTTAAATTTTCGTTTTGATTAATTTTTCTTCGGGCTNTTCTGATTTCTTCTTCTATTAGTTCTCTAATCTTTTGGTTTAATTCTCTTTTTATTTTTTGTTTGTCTTCAAGTTCCTTCTTGAATTTTTTTTCAGATGATGTTAAGCTTCTTAAAACATTTTCTTTTTCTTTTTCTTCCGTTTTTAATTCTTTAATGACCTTTTTCTTTTCATTTATTTTTTGCTTTTTCTCAACTTTTAGTTTATTTAAACTTTCTTTGTAATCGATAAGCTCTTTTTGTGTTAATTCTAANGCATCTTGTCTTTTTTTGATGTCTGTTGCCTGTTTTTTTCTAAAAACTGAATATTGTTTGAGGTAATTTATTCGTTTATATGCTTGGTTAAAATTATCGGATGAAATAATGAATATTAACGCATTATTATTTAATTTATTCCTTTGTTGTGAGTATATCATTTTTGCATATTCAGTCTTTAATGCTTCTATATGTTTACTTTTTTGAGTTATTTGTTGGCGGACTGTATTTATTTTTTTTGTGATTTTTGTGATTTCTTTGTTTGATAACATAATTTCTATAGAAATTGTTTCTGCTAATTTTTTCTGATTGGTTATTCTGTTGTTTAATACTTTTAGATGATTTAATGAGGTCTTTTTCTTGGCTTTGGTTTGTTTTAAAAGTTCATTTGTAAATTTAATTTCTTCTTCTAGCACTTCTTTTTTTTGCTTTAATTCTTCTTTATTTTGAGCATAAGAGTTTAGTGACGCTACTACTAAAAAAAAAGAAATTATCGCTCTGTTATTTAACTGTAGCATAATTCTTTGGTTTGTTAAAACGAATTTGTTGTTTGCGATCTAAAACAATATTGTTGTACTCTAAAAAAAACTCTAAACTTTTAGGGGTGTTTATTTTAATGTTCATGCTGCTTGGAAAATAATACTTTTCTTGTTTTGAATAAGTTAAAAATTTACACTCTAAAAAATTTTCGTTATTTCTATTACTAGTTAAAGTTAATATTTTAAATGTAGAAAGATCAATTTCATAAATAAAATCCCGTACTGTACAAATATATTTTGTTTCATTTTTAGTGCATTTTTTTGATGTATTATCAAAATAAGCTGATCCACTTAATATCGCGTATAGCTGTTGGAAATTTAAATCTTGATTGGTATAGGGATAAATATGATTGAGTTTTTTATGTAAATATGTTTTTTTGACTCTGTCTATAATAAAAACAGAATCTGGAAGGATTTTACCTCTTAATAATTCTATACCTAAAGGTGCTTTTATTGAGAAAAATATTATGCTGTCTTTTTTGGCTTTAACCTGTATATTTAGATCTATATTCTGAACTTGGTTTTTAATTGAGATTTTTCCTTTTAAAGAAATCCATTTTGGCTGATGTTCTATAAGGCTTATATTAAAATATTTTTTATTTGTACTTGAGTATTGGGTGCTTTTAAATATTTTACATGAGCTTAAAAAAAATAGTGTTATAAAAAATAAATATGTTTTACTCATATATTTTTTTGTCCTTTATTTTCTTTTGCAGATTTTTGTTTTCTAAATCTAGCGCCATCGCTTTTTGCCACTGTATTAAAGCTTCTTCTATCTTGCCAAGTTTAAATAATATATCGCCATAATGTTCTATAACAACTGGGCTTTTTTCGCTTCCATTAAGAAGTGCTTTTTTAATCCAAATTTCAGCTTCTTTATAATCTTTTTTCTGATATAATATCCATGCATACGTATCTTGGTAGGTTCCGTTATCAGGCTCTAAATTATTACATCTTATTGACATTTCTTTTGCTTTATCTAAATTTGTCTTTCTCAATGATAGATAATATGAATAATTATTTAATACTATAATGTTGTTAGAATCTAATTCTAAAACCTTTTCATATAAAGAGTCTGATTTGTCGTGTAGTTGAATTTGGTGATAAGTATCTGCTAATGAGGAATAAAACTCTATTTCTAATAAATTATTGTCTATTAAAAAACTTAATCCTGTTTCAAAAGATTCAATTGCTGTTTTATGCTTTTTAAACCATTTTTGTGAAATTCCTTGAAAATAATAAAATAACGCTTCTGCAGGAAAATATGTAATCGCTTCATTACTAGTGTTTAAAATTTTGTGATAATCTTGTTTTTCTATATAAATAAAAAGTAATTGGGTCCATACTTGCTTGTTGTCTTTTTCAATTTCCAAAACAAATATATATTCTTGTTCGGCTTTATCAAATTCTTTTTGTGTGTAATATAGGTCCCCGCGCACATTACGAGCCAAAGGGTGGTTAGGGTTAGTTTTTAATAAAATTTCGCTCAACTCATTGGCTTGTGTCTTCACTTTTGAGTTTATAGAAATTAATGGAATGTAAGAAAGTAATATCCTTGCCTTTGTAACAACATCAATATTTTTGCTTTTAAATGCTTTTTTTAGCTCCAAATACGATTTTTCATTCTCGCCATTTTCTCTATAATAATCTGCTAGTGTTAAGTTTATTCTTCCATTTTCTGGATTAATATTTGAAATAAGTTTAAAAATTTCAAATGCTTTTTCTTTTTGATCATTTAACAAATAGGCTTCTGATAGCATTTCCAATACCTTTAAATCATCTTTGCTTTCGTTTAAAAATAATTGTAGTTCTTTAATGGCAAGGTTTTTTTTATTTAACTGCATATACAGTTTATATTTCTGTATTGATAATGACTTATCTAATCCTTGTTTTTCTTGTAACTGGTTATATATATTTATGGCTTTTTGAAAAGATTTGTTGTAGATGTGTATATCTGCAATAGAATGATAAAATTCTTGATTGTTTGGTTCAATTTTTAAAAGTTTTTTGTACTGTGATATTGCTGTTTTATATTCTCTGTTGGCAACTGCTATTTCAGCATAAGCGGTAATATACCATTTATTGTCTGGTTGTAATTTTATTGCTTTTTGTATGTTCTCTAGTGCCTCCAGATTTTTGCTTGTCTTTTGATAAATAATTGCAAGTTGATAAAAAGGTTCGCTATTACTTTTTATTAAATCATTACATTTTTTAAATTCCCGAATAGCGACTTCATAATTTTCATTTGTTTTTTCTCTTAAAGCATTAAAAAAGTGTGTATTAAACAAGAATTGATTTTTTTCATTCTCATCTACTTTGCTTTTATTTTTAGTGGTTTTGAGTTTTTGATTAAACGTTGTTTTCTGGCAATATAATTCTGTTGCTTGTAAAAACAATAAGATAATTATTATTCTTTTGTATATCATCTTACCTCGCAAAAATCGCCAATACTAACTTTTTGTAGAATATTTTTACCGTCAAAACTAACTTTGTTTCCTATCATTGATTCTTCCAGTTTTGCATTAATTATCTTCGTGTCTGTTTGAATGATTGAGCTTTGAATTTGACTGCTTTCTATTGTTGTGTTTTCTCCAACCGACACATGTGGGCCAAGTATAGAGTTTTTAATAATGGTATTTTCTCCAATATAACAAGGCTCAATTATTTTAGAGTTTATAATTCTTGCTGATTTATGACTAATGTTGCCTGTTGACTCTAAAACCCTACCATTTGTAAATACCGTTGAGGTTTTGTTTCCGCAATCCAACCATTCATCAACTTTTCCTGGTTTAAAAACTATGCCTTTATTTTTCATATTTTCTAATGCATTTGTTAGTTGATATTCTCCTTTATCCTTAATATTGTTATCTATCAAATACTGTAATTCATCTCTTAAATATTTTCCATCCTTAAAATAATATATTCCTATAATTGCTAAATCAGAAACAAATTTTTCTGGTTTCTCTACAAAATCTGTAATTATCTTTTGATCATTTAATTTTACAACCCCAAATGATGATGGGTCCTCTATTTGACTAACCCATATAACGCCCTCTTGATCACTCTCTAACGTAAAGTCTGCCTTAAAAAGTGTATCTGCAAAAGCAACCACACAGTTGCCAGATAATGAGTTTTTTGCACATAATATTGCGTGAGCTGTTCCGAGAGGTGATTTTTGATAGTAAATTGATGGTTTTGCTCCTAGTTTCTTTGCAATTTTTTTTAACTTTAACTCTACTTCCTCTCCAAAATCNCCAATAATGAAAGCTATNTCNTCTACNTCTTTATTACAAACCGAAACAATATCTTCAACTAATCTTTGAACTATTGGTTTTCCAGCAACTGGTATTAACGGCTTAGGAACTGTCAATGTATGAGGTCTTAACCGGGAGCCCCTTCCCGCCATAGGTATAATTATTTTCATTTTTTCATTGTTTTCCAGTACTGCCAAAACCACCAGCACCTCTTTTAGATTCTTCTAGTTCTTCTACTAAATTCCAGTTAGATCGCTCATGTTTTGCTATCACAATTTGCGCAATTCTATCTCCATTTTTGATGGTGAAATCTTGTTTTGATAAGTTTATTAACAATACACGTAACTCTCCTCTATAATCTGCATCAATGGTTCCTGGGGAATTCAAAACAGTAATTCCTTGTTTATAAGCCAACCCGCTTCTAGGTCTTATTTGAGCTTCAAATAAATCTGGCAATTCTATATAAATTCCTGTAGAGACCAGTTTTCTTTCCANTGGTTTTAGCAAAATAGGTTCAGATATATATGCTCGCAAATCCATTCCTGCAGACTGAATTGTTTCGTATGATGGTAATGGGTGATTAGATTTATTTAAGACTTTGATATTCATTTTTGTCAATTATTTTGGCATTGAAAATACACTTTTTTTAGTTTTCTCAATTAAAAAAATCAAAAGCATATAAAACAGTAAGTATAATGTGTTGACTATACTGTTAGCATTTGTGTGTGTTATAATAAAATAAATTGTTAGCATTATCATAAGATACGTGCATATTATTTTTAAATTATATGGGACAGGGTAGTATTTTTGTCCTAAAAAATATGATAATAAAACCATGCTAAAATAACAGCATAATGTTGCCCAGGCGGCGCCTACTATTCCTATTTTTGGTATTAAAATAAAATTTAAAACTATTGTTATGATTGCTCCAAAAATTGATATATATGCCCCATACTTTGTTTTATCTGTAAGTTTATACCATATAGATAAGTTATAATACAAGCCCAAAAATATATTTGCTAACAATAAAATGGAAACAATATGAAATCCTCTTTCATCTCTAAATTCTTCTCCGACAAAACGTATAATTGTATCGTAAAATATAANCATAAATAAAAATATCGTTGTTACAATTGCTGTGAAAACTCTCATTACGTCCGCATATATTTTTTTGGAATTATTTTTGTTTTGTTGAGTAAAAAAGAATGGTTCGGCGGCAAATCTAAATGTTTGAATAAAAAGAATCATAATAATTGATAATTTATAAAAAGCTCCATATAAACCTAATTCTAAAGTCGCTGTAGTTTGATCTGGCAANAATTTTTTTAATAAGATTCTGTCAATTGTCTCATTAGTTATGCCTGCTAAACCTGCAATTAATAATGGTAATGCATAATNAATCATTTTTTTCCACAATTTTAAGTCAAATGTCCACTTAGAAACAAACATTTCTGGTGATAATAATACAATTGTTAGAATTGATGAAATAAGATTTGAAATAAACACATATTCTATTCCAAAACCTTGAAAAACAATAAAGTAAATATTAAAAAATATGTTACATAATATGTTTAAAATACGGATGAGTGAAAATCTAACTGCTCTTTCTTGTTGTCTAAGTTTGGCAAATGTAATACTTGATACTGCATCCAGGGCTANAATAATTGCAAACCATTCAATATATTCTTTATTATCAGNGTATCCCATCCATTGTGCGATGGAAAAAGAATTAAAAAATATTATTATGATAAAAATTATAGCGGTAGCGGAAATAGATATTAATGTTGTAGTATAAACCTGTTTTATGTTGTTTTTCTGAGAAAATCTAAAAAATGCAGTTTCCATGCCATAAGTTAAAAATACAACTAAAAAGGCAACATACGCATACATTTCTGTAACGACTCCATATTCGGCTGGAAGAAAATATCTAGTGTATAATGGAACTAAAAGGTAATTTAATANCCTTCCGACAACACTGCTCAGTCCATAAATAACTGTTTGATTAGCTAATTTCTTTATTGAGTTCAATTAAAATTTGGTTTTCTTTTTTCAAGAAACGCTTGCGTTCCTTCAATAAAATCTTTTGTTTGAAAACATTCTCCAAATAATTTTTTTTCTATCTCAAATCCATTCACGCCTTCCGTTAAACATGCGTTTATTGATTGTATTGCTTTAGAAATCGCTTGTGGCGAGTTTTGCTTTATTTTATTAATTATTTTTTCAGATAAATCAGACATCTCTTCTTTTTTGCAAGTGTAATTTACCAGCCCGCATTCTTTTGCCTCCATAGCGGTCATCATTGATGCAGTAGTTATTATTTCTATAGCTTTTCCTTTTCCTACTAAATGTGTTAACCTCTGTGTTCCTCCATATCCTGGAATGACACCAAGTGATACTTCTGGCAATCCAAGCATTGCATTTTCGGTTGCTATCCTTATATGACAAGCCATCGCTAATTCCAAACCTCCTCCCAAAGCATACCCATTAATTAACGCTATTGTTGGTATCGCTGAATTTTCTAATAAATCAAATAATTGTTCTTGTCCTCTTCTTGCTAACGCCTCTCCTTCCTCTTTGGTGTATTTTACGAATTCTTTTATGTCTGCTCCAGCAACAAATGCTTTTTCTCCCGCTCCAGTAAGAACAATACATCTTGTTGTATTGCTTTTTTGTGCTTGATTTATCGCGATATTTAACTCTATTATTGTCTCATTATTTAGCGCATTTAAGTGGTTAGGTCTATTAATTGTTATTAAATAAACAGCTTCTTTTATTTCTACTATTATATTCTTAAAGTTCATTTTTTTGTTTTTTTAAATATAAAGTTAATTTGTTTAAAACAAAAAACCCTCTAAGAAAACGAGGGTTTTTATAAAATATTTTAACTACACTAATTATTTAAAGCTTCTGCCCCACCAACTATTTCTAATATTTCTCCAGTGATTGCTGCTTGTCTTGCTTTATTATATGTCAGTGTTAATTCTTTCTTTAGTTCACTTGCGTTATCAGTTGCCTTATGCATTGCGGTCATTCTAGCCCCATGTTCTGCAGCATGTGAATCCAAAATTGCCTTGAAAAGCTGAGTTTTTAAGGATTTTGGGATCAAATTTTGAACTATTTTGTTTTTATCTGGCTCGAAAATATAATCTTTTTTATCCTCTTGATTATTTGAACTTTTGTTTTGTATTGGCAAATAATCTTCGTTCATTATAATTTGTGTAGCTGCATTTTTAAATTGATTATATACTAATATTACTTTATCATATTCTTCATTGACAAAATCTTGCATTATTTTATCAGCAATTATTGATACGTTATCGAATGATAATGTGTTAAATAAGTCATCGTGTGAGCTTTTTAAAATATTTCCTTTTTTGTTGAAAAATTCTGATGATTTTTTTCCTATAGATAAGACATCAACCTTTGAAGAAGAATATTTTTCGTTTATTAATTCTTCTGCGCTTTTTATAATATATGAGTTAAAACCTCCACAAAGGCCTCTGTTTGATGTGATTGTGACTAACAATACCTTTTGGGGTTTTCTTTGAGCAGCGTAAACACCACCAACATCACCTTCTAAAGTTGAGGTTAAATTTTCTAATATTTCAGTTAATTTATTTGAATATGGCCTCATTTGAGTAATTGCATCTTGAGCTCTTTTTAACTTTGCTGCAGAAACCATTTTCATTGCAGAGGTTATTTGCATGGTAGAACCAACTGAAGAAATTCTTGATCTTATTTCTTTTAAATTAGGCATTTAATTTGAGTATTTTTTAGATAAATCTGCAGCTGTTGTTTGTAATGTCTCTTTAATCTCTTCTGTTAATTTTCCTTTTGCTAAATCATCTAAGACATTTTGGTGTTTAGAATGCAGAAAAGAAATGTACTCAGATTCAAATTCTTTAATTTTATCTACCGGAACATCCATTAAAAGTCCATTGGTACCACAATAAATAATAGCGGCCTGCTCTTCAACTCTTAGCGGAGAATATTGACCCTGCTTGAGTATCTCAACATTTCTTTTTCCTTTTTCTATAACCGCAGTAGTTGCTGCGTCTAAATCAGATCCAAATTTAGCAAATGCTTCTAACTCTCTATATTGAGCCTGGTCTAATTTTAATGTACCTGAAATTTTCTTCATTGATTTTATTTGCGCAGCCCCTCCTACTCTAGAAACAGAAATACCCACATTTATTGCTGGTCTAACGCCAGATAAAAACAAATTTGATTCTAAAAATATCTGGCCATCAGTTATAGATATAACATTGGTTGGTATGTATGCAGATACATCTCCTGCTTGAGTTTCAATTATCGGAAGTGCAGTAAGTGAGCCGCCACCTTTAACTTTTCCTTTTAAAGATTCTGGAAGGTCATTCATTTGGGCAGCTATACTATCATCATTAATAATTTTTGCTGATCTTTCCAATAATCTTGAGTGTAAATAAAATACGTCACCCGGGTAAGCTTCCCTTCCAGGTGGTCTTCTCAATAATAAAGAAACCTCTCTATATGCCACCGCTTGCTTAGATAAGTCATCAAAAATAATAAGTGCTGGCCTACCTGTATCTCTAAAAAACTCTCCTACAGCTGCTCCTGAAAGTGGGGCATAAAACTGCATTGGGGCTGGATCCGAAGCATTTGCAGAAACTATTACTGTATATGGTAATGCACCCGCTTTCTCTAATGTGTCCGCAAGTGTAGCAACTGTTGATGCTTTTTGACCAACAGCAACATAAATACAAAAAACTGGTTCTCCTTTATCATAAAATTCTTTTTGATTAATAATCGTATCTATTGCTACAGCTGTTTTTCCTGTTTGTCTATCTCCGATTATTAGCTCTCTTTGGCCCCTTCCAATTGGTATCATGGCGTCTACTGCTTTTATTCCTGTTTGTAGGGGTTCGTCAACCGGTTGTCTGTATATAACACCCGGTGCTTTTCTTTCAATAGGCATTGAAAATGTTTCGCCTGAAATAGGTCCTTTTCCATCTATTGGATTTCCTACCCCATCAATTACTCTACCCAGCATTCCTTCTCCAACGTTTATTGAAGCAATTGTGTTTGTTCTTTTCACTGTGTCTCCCTCTTTAATGCCTTTTGATGGCCCTAAAAGAACAACCCCAACATTGTCCTCTTCTAAATTTAATACAATTGCTTTTAAACCGTTAGTAAATTCAACTAATTCTCCTGATTGAACATTTGAAAGGCCATAAATTCTAGCTATTCCGTCTCCAACTTGAAGTACAGTTCCTACTTCCTGTAATTCTGCTGATGATTTTACTCCTGATAGTTGTTGTCTTAATATTGCTGAAACCTCAGCTGGTTTTACTTCTGCCATGTTTATAATTTTTTAAAAATCTTGTATATATAGATTTTTGTTAAACGTTTGTTTTAATTCCAATATCTTGTTCGATAAACTCGTGTCTAATTGTATATCATCAACTCTAATGATAGAGCCTCCTATTATATTTTTATCTACTATTTCTATCAATTCTATATTTTCTTCTTTTTTGTTTTTAACTGAATTTGTTATTTGCGTCTTTAATTCTTGATCTATCGCTACAGCGGTTGTAACAGTAACTGTGCGAATACCTTTTTCCTTTTTGTAGTTTTTTATAAAACTTTCCGCAATAATTTGGAGTAGCGACTCTCGCTTCTTTGTAGTTATTGTATTTATAAAAATCATACTTGTTTTTGATATTTTATTTTCAAAAATTTTAGTTAAAATCGTTATTTTTTTATCTGTTTTGATAATCGGGCTCTTTAATAAATTTTGTAGCTCTTTACTTTCTTTTAAGACTCTAACAAGTAATTTCATATCACCATAAGCTTCCTCTAGCGTGCCTGCTTCTGAAGATAGTAATAAAAGTGCTTTTGCATATCTTGTGGCGACTCTTGAATTCCTCATTTCTAATTAAATTTATTGTTTTCTAACTCCCTCTTTATAATTTCTTTGTGCTTATCTAAAGTTAGCTCTTCTTTTATAACTTTCTCGGCAATACTTATGGCTATCTCTGCTACTTGATTTTTTAATTCAGTAACCACTTTCATTTTTTCATTAGAGATTTGTTCTTTGGCTATAGCAATCATTTTTTCTGCCTCTATACTTGCTTGTTTTTTCGCGTCTGATATTATTTCTTGTTTCATTGTTCTCGCCTCTTTGAGCAAATTATCTCTTTCCGTTTTAGCTTCATTTAAAACTCTTTCGTTTTCAGCATTCAACAAATTCATCTCTTCTTTTGCTTTATCAGCTGCTTTAAGAGCATCATCAATATTTTTATTTCTTTCATCAACTGCATTTAGTATTGGCTTCCACGCGAATTTTTTCAGCAATAATAAAAGCAACGTGAATACAACTGTGGTCCAAAAAATAAGACCAATAGCAGGTGTAACAAGTGACATTGGGTTCATAATTTTTCTTTTTAGTATATTAATTACAACCAACCGTTGTAGTTAATATTGAATTTTTTATTTGTTTGTTTTGTAGTATTATCCTTGTAAAAGGGCTACAACCACGCCAAATAAAGCTACCCCTTCAACAAGTGCGGCAGCGATAATCATATTTGTTTGTATCATGCCTGAGTGCTCTGGCTGTCTAGCCATAGCTTCCAAGGCAGATCCTCCTATTTTACCAATTCCTATACCAGCTCCGATAGCTGCTAAACCAGCTCCGATAGCTGCAATTCCTGTAATTTCCATTTTTTAATAATTTTAGTTAAACAATTTTTTTAATGTTCTTCTACTACTGCTAAGCCTATAAAAAGCGAGGTTAGTAGTGTAAATATATATGCTTGTAAAAAAGCTACAAGTACTTCTATTAAATACATAAATAAAACAAAAAGGACTGAAACTGGGGCTACGCCAAACGCGCCAGCTGTCCCTAAACCACTTTCTGCCATAAATATTAATGATATTAAGCTTAAAATAATAATATGTCCTGCAGATATGTTAGCAAATAATCTTATCATTAATGCAAATGGTTTTGTAAATACACCTACAATCTCTATGGGAATCATAATCGGCATTAATGCAAGAGGTACTCCTGGGGGTTTGAATATATGACCCCAATAGCTTTTATTTCCAGACAGGTTGGTTACGACTAGAGTTATAAATGACAGAACTAAAGTAATCGCAATGTTTCCTGTTACATTTGCAGCTCCAGGAACAAGACCAAGTAAATTATTAATCAATATAAAGAAAAAAAGCGTCAATAAATATGGTAAATATTTTTCATATTTTTTTCCAATGTTGGGCGCCACAATATCATCTCTAACAAATAAGACGAGCGGCTCAATAATGGATAAAATTCCAGTCGGCGCACCTTTTTTGTTTTTTGCTCTTCTTCCTGCTGAACCAAATAAGACAATTAATACCACTAGTGAAAGTAGCATTGATGCAACATTTTTTGTGATTGAAAGGTCTAAAACTTGATTTCCTCCTTCTTCAGTAATGTGAGAGTGTGAATCAACGGAGTAAATTCTATTACCTTTCTGCACTTTTGCTTTTCCATGCTTGAATTTGCTAGACATAAAAACATCAAGGTTTCCATTTGTGTAGAGTATTACTGGAAGTGGAATTGTAACTGAGTTTTTTCCCTCTCCCCATAAATGCCATTCATGAGAATCTGATATATGGTGCATTATAGTGGGAACTGGATTATACAATTCTCCCTCTATTTGAGTTGTTGTTTCTCCAGCATAAGTTGTAAACATAAATAGTGAAAAAAAGACCGCAAAAAGTTTTTTCATTTTTCTTTTATTCTTTTATCCATTTTTAAGTGGCAAAACTAAATAAATTATTTTCTTAATTGGTTAATTTTTACTGAATTATTTTTTCTTTTTAACATAATTGCGTAGCTCTATTAATTGATACAAAAAATATATAGCAAAAAAGTGTAATATATAATTTAATTTTAAGGCATCGTTGCTTAAAATAATTGGCAATAAAAAAAGGACAGAAAAGAACATTCTTAAAAAATTTACTATTAAGTTGTTCAGCGCTTTTTGTTTAAATTGTTTTTTATACTTTTTTTTAACAACATTTATAACTGTTGTTAGTGATATTAAAAATGCATTAATGTACAACACAGAGTTGTTTGGTATTTTTAATGCTATCGCGTTGTTAATTATGATGTGTATTACTCCTATTAACAGCAATATTAAAAAATTATTCCTCTCCATTTATGGTTTTTACTTTATTAAACATATAATACAATGCTAAAAAAACTCCTATTAAAGAAAGTATAATTGTAAAAAAAGGTGAAGTGTAATTGTTTTTTTCGTCTATATAACCCCCCAAATAGGCTCCTAATAAAATAATTGCCGCCATTTGGGTCACAATGGAAGAAAAATGTGCTAACTTTTTAAGCTGATTTTTCTTTTCTTTGTTGTTTTTCAGCATCTTTAATATCCTTTATTACAGCGCCCATACTACAAGAACCCGTAAATGTTGCTCCTGGCTCAATAGAGAGCTTGTTTGTGACAATATCTCCATTTAAATTAGCGCTTGATTTTAAAGATAGTAGTTGTGACACTGTAATTTTAGCATTAATTGTTCCTGAAACATCTGCATTTATACAAACAACGTCTCCTTCTATAGTTCCTTCCTGCCCTAAAACAACTTTTCCTTGTGTGTTGATTGACCCCTTGAGAACGCCGTCAACCCTAATATCTCCTTTCGAAACGATGTCTCCTGTTATTGTGGTTCCGGATCCTATCATATTAATTGCCGTGTTGGTATCTGTATTTTTCATGAATTCTTCTTTTTTCGTAAACATCTTGTTCTTGTTATTTTTTACAAACTTAAAAAAATATAGTGTTTTTTATTGTTGCTCTAAATAATTTTTTCTAAAAAAACTGTAATACCCTTCTGCATCCTTATTTCTATAAAATTCCTTAAAATTATCCATTGTTATTGTCATTGCTTTATGTTGGGTCTTTGTCAAAATATTATTTATAGCTTCGTTCTCATTAAAAAGATAATAATAAGACATTGATTCATTCGCATTTTGAAACCTCTTTATAAGTATAAGGTGGTGGTCTACACCAAATAACATTGCGCTTATCTCAAATATCTCATTTGAAAAATCTTTCATATGATAGTCTGAAATTATAGTTTTAAAATAATTTACATCCACGTCTTTTTTGGATAGCAGTATAAGTAAAAAGTGTTCCGCATCTTCTTTATACAAGTATGGGTCAACTGATAGCGCTAGCTCATTTGCTCTTAATAATTTTTCTGGGCTTTCAATTGTTTCTAATATATATGTTACTTCTTTTTTTATATCTTCTTTTGACTCTTTATTATTAAGTATTTTTTTAGCTTCAATTTTAAAATTAACCGTGTCTTTAAGTGCTAAAAATGAAAGCGCTCTTAAAAACTGATATTTTTCTGCATAATCTGTTTTTTGGTCCTGTGTTTCTTTGATTACTTCTCTGTGTTTTTTTTCAAAATATTTTTCCAATACAAGATTATATTCTTTTTCTGGTTGATTTTTTTTGTTTGTGTATTCTGTTTTGTATTCTATATTTTTTAATATTGCTGCACAAACACTATTTGGGTATTTAGATATAAGCGTGTTTTTAGTTGTTTCTGCCTGCTCTTCTTGTTTTAAACTTGTTTGGTTGTTATAAATATTATAGTATGCAAGAGGTGAATATTCTTGGTCATTTGGAAATTTAGCTGGTATTTGACCAAATAAATTTGAGCTCTTTGTTAGTTTTTGCAAATCATCCCTGTATATTATTCCTGCCTGATATATTGCTTCTTTTATTTTTTGATCAGATATTGCAAAATCTTCTTTTGTTTTTGGAAGTTGATTCTTATAAAACATTGGGTCTTTAGTGTTAGTAGTGCTTATTTTCTCTTTTTCTTCACTTTCATTGTTTGTGGTGTCTGAATCTAAAAAGTTGAGCGTTTTTTTATCTTTTCTTCTCCAATCATCTTCTAATTTTCTTTTTCCCCACTTTTTTCTAAACTCTGAGAGGCCAAAACTTAAGGTTGATGGGTTGTAAAAATACCACTTTCCTCCTGATGTGTTGTTGCCAAACTGTTCTCCTCTAATATTGCTTCTATTGTTGTCATAAATAGACTGTTGTCTTAATTTTTCTTGCTCTCTTTCTTCTTTTTCTCGATCTATTTCAGTTTGAATAATTTTATTTATTATATTATTTAACTCCACTTCAGGTAAATTCGCTAATTCTTGAAGGCTATCTTGAAGTTGTATAATGTCTAAGTTGAAAACCAATTTAGATAATATTGTGTGTTTATTTTTTGCCTGATCATACAGCCTAAAATCTTCTTCCATATAATATAGTGTGCTGTCATAGTATGTTTTTGCTTTTTTTTCATTTGACTTACTATATTCTATTTGTGCCAAAGCTAAAAAAGATAGGGCTTTTTGTGCTTCGTTATAACTGCTGTTTTCTGCAGATAGGGTATAATTTTTTATTGCTTCTGTTGTGTCTTGGTTTTTGAGTTCTATTTCGGCAAGCGTATAATATATTTGATCTAAATACTCTTTGTTTTTATCATCTTTGGTCATTTTCAAAAGCTGTAGCTTCATTTTTATTCCGTCTTGACTTCCTGACTGTAAAGATCTGGCTAAATTCATTTTAGCATTAAACACCATGTCATATTCTGCGTTGGATTTTATTACCTGTTTATAATAATGAGCCGCTTTATTATAATTGTTGTATTGTTGATAAATTTGCGCCATAATATAATAATGTCTGACTTTTTTTCTTTTGGAGCGAGTTTTTTGGTCAAATAGTTTTAATTGCTCGAGAGCTAAAGAGTGGTTGTTTTGTTTCAAATAATAATCCGCAACTACTTGCACTAATTCTTTTTCTAATTTTTTAGGAAAGTTTCTTTCATTTTCTAATTCACCTAATTCTATTTCCGCATTCATAAAATCATTTTTATTAACATAGCTGCGTATAAGCCATAGAGATGCATTAAAACGTATTTCATTTTTTTTATATTCATTTTTTATAAATAAAAAAGTTTTTATTGCCTCATCGTATTCTCCTTTATAAAAATAGGCCTTTCCTACTAATAAATAGTTATCATCTATCCACTTACAATGCTCTTTGCCTTTAATTTTTATTGAATGGTTTTGAATAACTACAGATCCTTTTTTTATTGCCTTATCCATGTAAGAATGAGATTTTTTGTTGTTTTTAAGATCTCCTGTTTTATATATTGGTAGTATAGTTGTGTAGTCCTCTGTATGCGCTTTGTGTATTTTTTTAACCCCTTGTTTTAGACTTTCATTGCCATTAAAATAACCGTTGTACTTTGCGGTAGTGTTATGGTAATTCCTATGAAACCAGGTTTTTTTCTTTGTTGAACAAGAGGTTGTTGTGAAAAGAATCAATAATATTATACTTTTTAGTACTATTATTTTAGGGTTATTCATGTTTTGAAAACTAATTATTTTAACAAATATTTTATTGGTCTTGTTATTTATCACAAATATGCTCATATTTTTGTGATATTTGCAATAATTATGAGGGATAAAAATAATAGTGAAAAATTTTGGGTGAGATTAGCAAAAAAGTATCGTTTTGTAATAATGACTGACAGCTCTTTTGAAGAAAGGTTTTCTTTAAAACTATCTAAGCTTGGTTTTTTCATATTTCTTTTTTCAGCTATAATTGTATGTTGTTTTCTTTTGCTTGTATTAATCACCCAGTCTCCTTTGAAAAATTACATTCCAGGAAAATCAAACAAAGAAGTTCAACAGCAATTGATTTCACTTTCCCTACAGGCTGACTCTCTTCTTTTTGCACTTAAAAAAAGAGATCTCTATTTAAACAATATTTCAAGTATTTTAAAGGGGGAGTCTCTTGTTTTTGAGGAAAAAAAAATAGCCGCTACAAAAACAGATTCTTTTGCCCCCTCTTCTTTATTTGAAACTTCTTTTTCAGACTCTTTATTTCGATTGAAAGTGGAGTCTAAAGAAAAGGGTTCAATTTATATAAATGAAGTTCTTGAAAAAAACTCTATCTTTTTTTTTAAACCCCTTAATGGGATTATAACTGATCCTTTTAGTCAAAAAAACAAGCATTTTGGTGTAGATTTGGTTGCAAAAGAAAAATCAAGAATAAGCAGTGTTCTTGATGGGGTGGTGGTTGTTAGTCATTGGACGTCTGAAACGGGTTATGTTATTGCAATACAACATCAAAATAATTATCTATCACTCTATAAACATAATTCTTTGCTGCTAAAAGAAGTTGGGGATTATGTTGTTGCCGGAGAACATGTTGCTGTAATTGGTAACTCTGGAGAGCTTACTACCGGTCCTCACCTTCATTTTGAGCTTTGGTATAATGGTGTGGCTGTTGATCCTGAAAAATTTATTGCATTTTGATTATGGGGTTAAAATCTTTTTTTAGTATTCCTTTTGCAAAATATATTGTTTGGAAGAACAATAGGTGGAAATATAATGCTCTTTTCTATCAAAAAAGAATATTTCATTCTTTAATAAAGACCGCGAAAAAAACCCGCTTTGGTAAAGATCATTCTTTTTCCAAAATAAAATCCTATAATGATTGGAAAACAAATATTCCTATTAGAGATTATGAGGGTTTGCAGGAGTATATCTCCCTTGTTAAAAAGGGGGTTCGGGATGTTCTGTGGCCTGGCAAACCTATATACTTTTGTAAAACTTCTGGAACAACTTCTGGAACAAAATATATTCCTATTACTGATGATTCGATGCCCCATCACATTGTTGCGGCAAGAGATGCTATTCTTACTTATTTGGCTGAAAGTAAAAAATATNCTCTTGTAAATAAAAAAATGATTTTTATTCAGGGTAGTCCTGTTTTAACTAATACTANCGGTATTTTAACTGGNCGNCTTTCTGGNATCGTNGCNCACCATGTTCCTNGTTATTTAACCAAAAANCGACTCCCTAAACTTAAAACAAATTCTATAGATGATTGGGNGNAAAAAATAAATTCTATTGTCAATGAAACCTGCACTGAAGANCTGTCTTTAATTGCGGGTATTCCTCCTTGGGTACAAATGTATTTTGAAAAATTAAAAGAAAAAACNGGCTCTCTNATAAAAGATATTTTTCCAANTTTTGAGNTNTTTATTTATGGTGGNGTAAATTACAAACCATATAAAAACATTATTGAAAAATTGATTGGNAAAAAGGTTGANGGTGTTGAATTATATCCAGCTTCTGAAGGGTTTATAGCATACCAAGACTCTCAATCTGAAAANGGTTTGTTGCTNTGTGTAAACCATGGTATTTTTTATGAGTTTGTTGAGGCTNATGATTNTAAAAATGGTTCTCTAGAAAGAGTTTCTCTTTCTGGTGTNAAAATTGGGGTAAACTATGTGATTATACTCAGCACGAATGCGGGTCTGTGGGGNTACAATATTGGAGACACTGTGAAGTTTATTAGTCTTAATCCTTATAAAATTATTGTTACTGGNCGCATTAAACATTTTACTTCTGCGTTTGGNGAGCATGTTATTGCTGAAGANGTAGAAAGCGCTATNAATGAGTGTGTTTTAGAAGTTCCTGCTAATATTGTTGAGTTTCATNTCGCGCCTTTGGTTGANACAAAAAATGAGTTGCCTTATCATGAGTGGTTTATTGAATTTGANAAANCGCCNGATGATGTGTTGTTGTTTTCTAAAATTCTTGATCAAAAACTACAAAACCNCAACNCNTACTATAAAGATTTAATTCAAGGNGGTGTGTTACANTTTTTGAAAATTACGTTAATTCGTAAAAACGGNTTTAGNTTNTATATGGANTCTATTGGTAAGCTNGGNGGGCAAAATAANGTTCCAAGGCTTGCAAANAACAGNGNTATTGCTGATAAATTAAGTAAGTTTGTAAAATGAAAAAGAAAAAAATAGCCNTTTTAGGNTCTACGGGTTCAATTGGNACACAGGCATTAATGGTTATCTCAGAACACCCNGANCTATTTGANGTTGAGGTNNTAACNGCAAATAATAATAGTGCGCTACTGATTGATCAGGCTAAAAAATTCAACCCAAATGCAGTTGTTATAAACAATGAAGNTGAATATGATTTTGTAAGAAAACAGCTTTCTGNGTTTAATATAAAAGTTTATGCGGGAAAANGNTCGTTAATTGACATTGTTTCAATGGAAAGNATAGACACTGTGCTAACNGCGCTAGTTGGGTATTCTGGTCTTGANCCAACAATTAACGCTATAATAAATGGTAAAAATATAGCTTTGGCAAACAAAGANACATTAGTTGTTGCTGGAGAGCTGATNAGNGGNCTNTGCGAAAAACATAATGTTTCTATTTACCCTGTTGATTCTGAGCANTCTGCTATTTTTCAGTGNCTTACTGGCGAATCTTTTAATCCTATTGAAAAAATATTTTTAACCGCCTCTGGTGGTCCTTTTAGGGGGTTGACAAAAACTGATCTGTTGTCTGTAACAAAAGAGCAGGCTTTAAAACACCCCAATTGGGAAATGGGCTCTAAAATAACCATTGATTCGGCAAGTTTAATGAATAAGGGGTTGGAGGTAATTGAAGCCAAATGGCTTTTTGATTTAACTCCCGATCAAATTGAGGTTGTTGTGCATCCGCAATCTATTATTCACTCCGGGGTGCAGTTTAAAGACGGCTCTGTAATTGCCCAGCTTGGCATACCTGATATGAAAATACCCATACAATATGCTTTAGCTTATCCATATAGGGTGAAAAATAGTTTTCCTAGGTTTAATTTTTTTGATTATCCAAACCTAACTTTTGAAAAAGCTGATTTAAACACATTCCAAAATTTAAATTTAGCATACGTGGCTTTAAAAAGAGGGGGAAATATTCCTTGTGTTTTAAATGCCGCAAATGAGATTGCTGTGGAGTCCTATTTAAATGACAAAATTGGTTTTTTAAACATGTCTGATTTAATTGCTAATTGCATGGAAAAAATTACTTTTGTAAAAAACCCCACAATAGATGATTACATTAAAACAAATAATGAAACTCGGGTTTTGGCAAAAAAACTAATTTAGAATATGGAGATANTAATTAAAGCTAGTCAATTGTTGCTGAGTTTATCAATTCTTGTTGTGCTGCATGAGCTTGGACATTTTTTGCCTGCAAAATATTTTAGAACAAAGGTTGAAAAATTTTACTTGTTTTTTGATCCTTGGTTTTCTGTTGTGAAAAAGAAAATTGGTGACACAGAATATGGAATAGGGTGGTTGCCTTTGGGGGGGTACGTAAAAATAGCCGGGATGATTGATGAGTCTATGGATAAAGAGCAGATGGAAAAACCCGCACAAGAATGGGAGTTTAGATCCAAACCTGCCTGGCAGAGGTTGATTATTATGTTGGGGGGGGTTATTGTAAATGTTGTATTGGGTGTTTTTATATATTCTATGACGCTTTATTTTTATGGAGACCGTTATTTACCAAATAANAATATTNNTGATGGGNTTTGGTGTTCAGACAGTCTAGCTTTTGAGCTTGGTTTTAAAAATGGTGACAAGTTTATTTCAGCGGANGGNAAAAANATTGATCGTTTTTCTGANGTNCTAGAAAAAATAATTNTTTCCAAAAACATAACTGTTGAGCGAGAAAACTCTTTNGTTGANGTTAATATGCCNAATAATGTTATTGATCTTTTTTTGAACAACCCTCAAAAAATGATTGTTTATCCAAGAATCCCTGTTATTATTTCCTCTTTTTCTGAAAGCTCAAATGCAAAAAAACATGGTTTAATGGTGAATGATATGATTGTAGGTATAGGTGATAAGAGTATTAACTATTTTGATGAAATAAAACCCTTATTAGCTGAAAACGCTGGTAGAGAAGTTGTTATTACTGTGAAGAGAGATGAAGAAATATTTACCTATTTTGTTCCTGTTTCTGAGGATGGTAGAATTGGTTTTGCTCCTGCTATTCCAAGCTTCACGCAGTTAGAAAAATTAGAGACATATAAGATGGCGTATTTTAAATATAGTTTTTTAGCTTGTTTTCCTGCTGGCTATAAAAAAGCTGTCAAAAAACTTAAGAGCTATATAGATCAATTTGCTTTAATTCTAAGCCCTAGCACTGGAGCGTATAAAGGGTTGGGTGGTTTTGGGGCAATCGGATCAATGTTTCCGGCAAGCTGGAATTGGGAGGTTTTTTGGAATTTAACCGCTTTTTTATCTCTTATGCTTGCTTTCATGAATCTGTTACCCATACCAGCTTTAGATGGCGGGCATGTAGTTTTTTTGTTGTACGAAATTATTGCTGGTAAGCCTGCCAATGAAAAAGTTATAGAATATTCTCAGGCTGTTGGTATGGTGTTATTATTAAGTTTAGTTGTGTATGCGAATGCAAATGATATTATACGCTTGTTCTAATGTTACTTGCCCTCTCATCATATCATTACATAATCATCTTTTCTCTCACGATAATTATATCTTATTTTTTTAATTTATACGCGAAAAAATCTGGCGTCCCCGCAGTATTAATGCTAATAGGTCTTGGTGTTTTAATTAACTATTCTTTGCGTTTTAGCGGGATCGGCAAACCTGATTTGTTGCCTATTTTAGAAGTTCTTGGTGTGACGGGTTTAATTTTAATTGTTTTAGAGGCTGCTCTGGATCTTCACTTGTTAAAAGAGAAGTTTTCTTTAATAACTCGTTCTTTTTTGTCTGCCTTGATTGCTTTTGTAGCCACATCATATCTTTCTGCGCTAACATTAAGTTTTTTAATGGGTGTTGAAGTTTTAAATGTTTTATTGTATACTATCCCGCTTTCTATTTTAAGCTCTGCCATAATTTTACCTAGTATTGACGATCTGAGTCCTGATAAAAAAGAATTTATGATTTATGAAAGCACCTTTTCTGATATTATTGGAATTATTGCTTTTTATGCCGTTTTAACTGTTGTTGGGTCTAATTCATCTGGAGCGGTTTACGGGGAGGTTTTTGGAAACTTAGCTCTGACTATTGTTGTTTCTGTGTTTATTTCCTACTTGTTAATCTATGTTTTTCAAAAAATAACCGGCCACGGAAAGCTGTTTTTACTTATTGCTATTCTTCTTCTTTTATATTCTGTGGGTAAACTTTTTCACCTTTCATCATTAATTATAATTCTAATCTTTGGGGTTATATTAAACAATTATAACGTGTTCTTTGGTGGTGATTTTAAAAAGTTTATAGATTTAAAAAAAGTTGCGAGTGTTTTAGAGGATATGAAAATAATTACCGCTGAAAGCGCTTTTGTTGTTAGGACATTCTTTTTTATCATTTTTGGTTGGTCTGTTTATCTTGGGACGCTTTTAGACCTAAAAGTTGTTGGGATAGGTTTAATAATAATCCTTTTGATATATCTTATACGGGGCTTAATTTTGTTTTTATTTAATGGTAAAAATATTTTTCCCGAAATCTTCTTGGCTCCTAGAGGTCTGATAACTATTTTATTATTTTTTGCCATACCAGAACATTTAGTTTTAGGAAAAGAGTTTCATGGCATTTTGCTTTTTGTTATCATTACTAGTTGTTTAATTATGACTTGGTCTATGATTTCTTTTAAGAATCAATCTTTAGGCTCTGAGAAAGATATGGAATCCGATGAGGTTTCTGGAGACAACGAAATTGTAGATTAATTCTTTTCTTTTTTAAAGACTCCTTTTTTTTGATTTGTTTTATAAATTTGTGGGNTCATTACCTAAAACCTTTTATTTATGATAGATATTAATAATACACTTACATCATTAGGAATTAAAGAAAAAAACGATGGAAGCTCGACGGGTCAAAACTTTTCTTCTAGTGGAAAATATATAACTTCTTTTTCTCCTGTAGACGGAAAGCCTATTGGTAGTGTTAGTGTAACCTCTAAAGATGAGTATGAAAAGATCATAAACTCCGCTGCTAAGGCTTTTAAGAGCTGGAGACTAACACCTGCTCCTCAAAGGGGGGAAATTGTTCGCCAGTATGCTGAAAAGCTTAGAAAATATAAGCAACCTTTAGGAGAGCTGGTTTCTTATGAAATGGGGAAAAGCCTACAAGAAGGGTTGGGCGAGGTGCAAGAAATGATAGATATCTGTGATTTTGCGGTTGGTTTGTCTAGACAGTTACATGGGTTAACAATGCACTCTGAACGACCAGGACATAGAATGTACGAGCAGTATCATCCCCTTGGTGTTGTCGGAATTATTTCTGCTTTTAATTTTCCTGTTGCTGTTTGGAACTGGAATTCTGCTCTAGCCTGGGTTTGTGGNGACACTTGTGTTTGGAAGGCTTCTGAAAAAGCTCCTTTATGTGCAATCGCTTGCCAAAATATTTGGGCNGAAGTGGCTAAAGAAAACGATCTACCTGAGGGAATATCTTGTATTATTAATGGGGATTATACCGTTGGAGAATTTATGACTAATGACACTAGAATTCCTCTGGTTTCCGCAACAGGTTCAACAAGAATGGGTAGAGTGGTTGGCGCCAAGGTTGCTGAGAGATTTGGTAAATCTCTTTTAGAGTTAGGTGGAAATAATGCCATTATTATTACGCCCGATGCTGATTTAGAAATAACAATAATTGGCGCCTTATTTGGNGCTGTTGGAACATGTGGGCAAAGGTGCACAACCACAAGACGATTAATTATTCATGAATCNATTTATGATGAAGTTAAAAACAAATTAGCCGCTGCATACTCACAAATAAAAATTGGTAACCCATTAGATGAAAAAAATCACGTTGGACCTCTTATAGATGATGCNGCTGTAAAAATGTATTTAAACGCTATTGTAAAGGCCAAAGAAGAGGGTGGAAAAGTTTTGGTTGATGGTGGGGTTTTAAGTGGAGATGGGTATGAAAGCGGTTGTTATGTCAAGCCTGTAATTATTGAGGCTGAAAATCATTTTGAAATAGTACAAGAAGAAACCTTTGCTCCTATTTTATATTTAATGAAGTATTCTTCTTTAGGGGAGGCTATCGATATGCAAAACAATGTGAAACAGGGTTTGTCATCAGCAATTATGACAACAAACCTGCGTGAAGCTGAAAAATTTCTTTCTGCTGCTGGTAGTGATTGCGGTATAGCAAATGTAAATATTGGAACTAGTGGCGCGGAAATAGGTGGTGCGTTTGGCGGGGAAAAAGAAACAGGTGGGGGCAGAGAGAGCGGCAGTGATGCCTGGAAGATATATATGAGAAGACAAACAAACACTATAAATTATACCTCTGATTTACCATTAGCGCAGGGAATCAAGTTCGACCTGTAAAATGTTTCGTTTTAATTCTTTTTTAAAACTATTTGGTTTTGATCTANAGCGTTTCAAAAATTCTTTTTTTGGTTTGTTTTGGTATATAAAAGACTTTTATCAGTTAAAAACTCAAAAAAATGATGCGCTCTTTCCTATTGGAAAACTGTATCCTGTTCTTGATGAAAAAAACAACAGCTCTGGTAACGCAAAAGGTCATTATTTTCACCAAGACTTATTGGTGGCTAGAAAAATCTATCATGCTTCTCCTGTTAAACATATAGATATAGGTTCAAGGGTTGATGGTCTAATTTCTCACTTGGCTGTTTTTAGGATTGTTGAGGTTTTTGATATTAGGCCGCTTAAACAAACTGTAAAAAACATTTACTTTAAACAGCTTGACCTAATGTCTTTGCCTAAAAAATATATTAATTACTGTGATTCTATTTCTTCTTTGCATGCCATAGAGCATTTTGGTTTGGGAAGATATGGTGATTCTATAGATTATTTTGGACACGTTAAAGCAATAGAAAACATAACCCTAATGCTTAAGAGCGGTGGGGTCTTTTATTTTTCTGCGCCAATCGGTAAACAGAGAATAGAGTTTAATGCTCATCGTGTTTTTAGCATTAGATATTTATTAGGCCTTTTTGAAAAAAATTATTCAGTTAATTCTTTTTCTTATGTTGATGATGGGGGGCTTTTACACGAGAACATCGCTGTGGGAGAGGGTGTGGAAAACAACTTTGGTTGTGTTTGGGGTTGCGGTATTTTTGAATTAATAAAAAAATAACTATTGTATTTTTTTATACATCACATAATGAGGCCCTATGTCTTTTATTTCAAACATTCTTCCTGTTGTTATAAATCCTAGTGATTTATAAAAATCTAAAGCAACCAGTCTGGCATTACACCATAATAAATCACACTTTTTTTGTTTTAAAAGGTCTATCGCTTCTTTCATTATTTTTTTTCCATAACCTTTTCGTCTGTGTTTTTTTGATGTTGCCATTCCTCGGAGTCTATATGCGTTAATATTTTCTGCTTTTTTAAATTCTTCGGGGTAAAATGTTGCGCATGTAACTATTTCTTTTTTTACTAAAACTGCTAAATGTAGTGTGTCTGGTTCTAGGTCACGCAAATAGCCTGTTGTTGAATATGGCTTTCCTTGTCGTAAAGCCTTGTGTCTAAGAGGTCTTATTTTTTCAGAAGAAACCTTTTCTATTCTATACATTTTATTTTGCTTTATCCACCACTAGTCTTTCTTCTCTGTTTGCTATTTCCCAGGCTGTTAAAAACACGAGTTGGCTTATTTTCTTTATTTTATTAAAATCTAGCTTCTCTATGGTGTCTGTTGGCTTGTGATAGTCCTCGTGTATTCCGTTAAAATAAAAAATAACTGGTATGTGGTTTTTGGCAAAATTATAATGGTCTGATCTATAATAATACCTATTTGGATCGTCCTCTGAATTAAAAGTATAGTCTAGTCTTAAGCCAACATGTTTTTTATTAACCTCTTCACTTAAATTATGAAGGTCTGTGCTGAGCATGTCAGATCCTATCAAATAAACATAATTTGGTTCTTTCTGGAAATCTCCAATTCTGCCTATCATGTCTATATTTAAATTTGCTACCGTTTTTTCTAGCGGATAGATTGGGTTGTTAGTGTACCATTTGCTTCCTAAAAGCCCTTTTTCTTCTCCTGAAACTGCCATTATCAAAACACTTCTTTTTGGCCCAAACCCTTCTCTTTTGGCAATCATAAATGCCTCAGCTATTTCCATGGCAGCAGCTGTTCCACTTGCATTATCATCAGCTCCGTTGTATATTAAACTATCATGTTTTCCTAAATGATCATAATGGCTGGTTATTACCAATAATTCTTCCTTTATATCTCCCCCTTCAATATATCCAAGCACATTTTCTCCTTTTATTTTTTTTCTATTTCCAAATATTTTTTGTATAAAATTAACATCACAATCTTCACATTTACAAACATGTCTTTTTGTTTTAACTTTAAATTTTTGATAGTATTTTTTTCCTCTATAGGGGGGTATGCCTATTGATTTAAAATGGTTTTTTATATAAAGAGCTGCCTTTTTTTGACCTCTTTTTCCTGTTTCTCTTCCTTCTAAAGAATCAGAGGCTAAAATAAAAACATGTTTCTTTAAATCTGCTGGATTTATTGTCTCTGCATATTTTAAATTTTCTTGCGTATAAGCAGCGGTGGAAATTAAAAACAAAAATATCGTTGTTTTAATTACTTTTTCCATATTTAATTGCTCTGTTCTGTTGTTAGATTTACTTCTTTACCTCCTTGCTCACAGCTTGGCTGAAGACTGTCGCCTTTAGTGCAAGATACAAGTCCAATTGCAACAAACATTAAAATTATTATGTGTTTCATGTTATTTGTTTAAAATTATTTGCCTCTGTTACCTGTATTTCATTATCACCATTAGTATTAATATTTGTCTCGGCTAATAAGTATGCCTTAAAGTTAGGGTCAGGGATATTAACATTCTGTCCTAAACCAATTAAAGGAAATAATAAATATATAAGTATTTTGTTTTTCATTTATTTAAATTTTTATTTTATTAACTCTCCTTTCGTGTCTTCCTCCTTCAAAATTAGTAGCTAAAAATGTATCTACTATCTTTTTTACTTCTTCCCAACTTAAATGTCTTGCTGGCATAGTAAGAATATTAGCATTATTATGTAATCTTGCTTGTTCTGCAATATGAGTATTCCAACAAAGTGCCGCTCTAATTACTTGATGTTTATTGGCAGACATGTTTATTCCATTTCCGGTCCCACAAAATT
>PAZP01000002.1 GCA_002715565.1 Flavobacteriales bacterium | reverse complement strand
ACGCTTCATGTTTGGGTAATGATGGTCAAGTATTTGTTGATCCTATACTTAGTACAACACAGCCTCCTTGGAATTTCGAGTTATTAGATAATGCAGGTAATTTATTGCAATCTGCAAATGGTGTTACTTCTAATTATACTTTTTCGAATCTATTTCCAGGAACATATATAGTTAGAGTATTTGATGGTTTAGGATGTTCAACTCAGAAAAATGTTACAATATCACAAGTAGGGGTTAACTATTCAGTATCAACAAATATAGAGCATGTAAGTTGTTATGGATATACTGATGGTAGACTTGCAGTTCATACTAATGGAGGAAGTCCTACATCTTCTTATTCTATTTATTTAGATGGTGTTTTAAATACTAATCCCGTAGATTCTGTATTTTTAGATGTTTCTCCAGGCTTTCATATTATTACTGTAGTTGATGATAATAGTTGTACAGTAAGAGATACTGTATATGTTGAAATGCCACCATCTCCATTACAAGTAAATATTGCTACAAAAACTACTCTATGTCATCAGGATAGTTTAGGTCAGTTGATAGCTATAGGAGCGGGAGGAACACCTACTTATAGTTATGAGTGGTTTAATAGTACTGTAGGTCCAAATAATCAGGTATTATCTACAAATGATACTATTTCTAATTTACCATCAGGTATTTATTATGTTAGATTAATAGATGCTAATGGATGTGATACTAGTATTAGTGCACAAATCATATCTCCACAGACAGCACTGTTTAGTACTCATGAGGTATCTCCTGTAATATGTAAAGGGGATAGTAGCGGATATATTGTTGGAGATGCTGGAGGTGGATATCCTCCTTATATTTATACGTGGTCTACTTCATTAGGGGGTGTTTTTGATCAGAGTGTTGCAGTTTCTAATACAGATACTGTATTTAATTTACCATCAGGTATTTATTTATTAGATATTGTTGATCAACGAGGTTGTACTTCTACTCAGAGTAGTATTATTATAAATGAACCATTAAGTCCATTATCTATAGATACATTGATGTTGGTTGATTCTATAGATTGTTATGGTGATAATAGCGGTAAGGCTATTGCATATGTTAGTGGAGGAACTACTCCATTGACTTATTTATGGGATAATGGAGAGATCAATGCACTAGCTCATTATTTAACGGGAGGTTATCGTACATTTAGTTTAACAGACAATAGAGGTTGTGAGGTTGTAGATAGTATTTTTATACCAGAGAGTTCAGAGATTATTTCTACTTTAGTTGTAGATTCTGCTGTTAATTGTTATGGAGACACAAATGCTATTGTATCAGTGAGTACTATAGGGGGTTATACTCAATACACATATACTTGGAGTCATACTCCATCTATTACTTCTACAGGTTTAGTAGATACTGCTTTTAATTTGAGTTATGGTGGATATTATGTTACCACGGAGGATTCTTTGGGTTGTTATGTAACGGATAGTATTTATTTACCGGAGCCTAATTTATTGACAGTTCAAGCTATTGAGCTTTCTTGGATATCTTGTAAAGATTCTGCTGATGGAGTTGCGGAAGTGCTTGTGCAAGGAGGTACAATGCCGTATCATTATAGTTGGGATGGAAGTTCTTACATTTCTAATAGTATTATTAATACATTAGGACCAGGTTCACATACAGTTGATGTGATGGATGCTAAAGGTTGTATGGCTAGTACTTCTGTATTTATTAACGAGCCACCACAGTTGGTTGTTACTATTACAGATAATTTGTCTGTTTATTGTGATGGTATGAGTACAGGTAGTTTAACATCTCAGGCATCAGGAGGTACACCTGGATATACTTATTTATGGGATGATAATCAAAATTTACCACAAACTACAGCTCAAGCTGTTAATTTAGAAGTAGGACTTTATACGGTTACAGTTACAGATTCTAGAGGATGTATAGCACATGTTCAAGAAACAGTTATTTTAGATCCAAGCATGCAGTTAGATACTACATTATCACATGTTAGTTGTTATGGTTTAGCTGATGGAAGTGCTAGTGTATCTGCTGTTGGTGGTCATGCTCCATATTCTTATTATTGGACAGGTCCTAATTATTCTAATACAGCATCTTCTATAGATCATCTTTTAGCAGGAACATATACTATTACTGTTGTTGATACTAATAATTGTGTACGAGTTAGTAGTGTAGATATAGTTGAGCCATTACCTATTACTTACAATATTATTGGTAGTACCGTTAATGAGCATTGTGATGGTTATTGTGATGGTAGGATTTATATTGATTCTCTTTTAGGAGGTACTACACCTTATCATGCTATTTTATATGATAATGTTACAGGATCTACGTTGTTGCCACTTTCTATAGTTGGGGATACTATTATGGGAGTTTGTAATGGAGATTATACTGTAGTTGTTACAGATAGTGAAGGATGTACTTCTGCTTTAATACCTGCCGGTAATAATCATGTAGTTGTATCAGCGACTTATGATGCCCCAACGCCATTAATTCTACCACCTTCTGTGATCACTTGTTATGGAGATAATAGTGGTATGTTAGAGTTAGACCCTAATACTTATGATCCTAATTATATTTATACTTGGAGTAATGGTTCTACAGGTACTTCTATTAATAATTTGACAGCGGGATCTTATTTTGTTACTGCCCAATATCAAATAATAGGAGGTTTAAGCCCAGTGATTTATAATGGAGGCGCGATAGATTCTTTAATAGGTACGGGAGGATATTTTAATGGGAATAGACATTTAGAGTTAAGTTGTACTAATCCTGTAAGATTGGTTTCAGCAGTTGTTTATGCTGGATCTGTTGAGACTATTACTTTTGAATTAAGAGATAATAACGGTAGCGTATTAGAAGATACTACTATTACTGTTCAAGTAGGAGAGCAGCGTTTATATTTTGATTTTGATATTCCAGTTGGAACAGATTTAGAATTAGGAGTTGCTTCTAATGGATCTAATCTTTTTAGAAATAATAGTGGGGCAATTTTCCCTTATAATATAGGTTCTTTTGTATCAATTACGGGTACTAATGCAAACCCATCTGATTATTATTATTTCTTTTACGATATAGAGATAGAAGAACCAGGAAGTAGTGTTGTAAGTGAGTGTTCAGATACTTCACAGCATACCGTTTTATTACAGGAAAATCAGATTATAGCAACTTCTCAAGTAGATTCTGTTGACTGTTACGGTAACTCTACAGGAAGTATTTCACATATTATTTCAGGAGGAGTTCCTCCTTATACTCATTCGTGGTCCAATGGAGCTACAACTTCTTCAATCACTAACCTTACAGCTGGCACGTATACAGATAATGTTTTAGATGCTAATGGTTGTGAAGTGATGTTTACAGATGTAGTTGAAGAGCCAGATGAATTGACAGTGAGTATTTATAAGTCTTCATCGAACTGTTATGTTTTAGAATCAGATGTAGTAGGAGGCACATCTCCTTATGTATATAAATGGAAGTTGAATAATAGTGTTGTAGGTGCAGGTGCTGAATATGATGTAATAAATTATGGTACATACAGTTTGACTGTAATTGATGCAAATGGATGTACATCGACATCTAGTAATATTACTTATGTCGAATCTTGGAATTGTGTAAATGATGCATGTGTAGATCCTTGTGATGGTAGTGGAACATATTCTACATTATCTCAGTGTGAGGAATCTTGTGGCGCTCCAACAGATATTATTGATGAAAACAATACAGGTATATCTATTTTCCCAAATCCTTTCCATCAATCTACAACCGTAGATTTTGGAAAAGTTGTTAAATATGGAGAATTAAAGTTGTTTGATGTTCTTGGAAAACTTATAGAGGAGCATGAATTGATAGATGTAGAAAANTTTGTGATAGAGAGAAAAGATAAAATAGATGGAGTTTATTTTATTGAAATAGAAATAGAAAATGAAAAATGGTTTGAGAAATTANTATTAGATTAATAATCAAAGACTTTCAAATAAAAAACACATTTNAAAAATCCTTTTTTTATTGTGTTNAAAACTTTAAATCGATAACTATTTTGGTAACTCTTTTTTAATTTAATACAACACTAGTTTTTATACCTAATCAAAAAAAAAAGAAAACAATTTCATATTTTGTTAATAAATTATTACATTTGCCGGCCATTTTATTAAAGATATAATATGCCAACAATACAACAGTTAGTAAGAAAAGGTAGGACTAGCTTGAAGAAAAAAAGNAAGTCTATGGCTTTAAAAAGCTGCCCTCAAAGGAGAGGAGTGTGTACAAGAGTATATACTACTACACCTAAAAAGCCAAATTCTGCATTAAGAAAAGTTGCTAGGGTAAGGCTAACAAATGGTAACGAAGTTAATGCTTATATTGGAGGGGAAGGTCATAACTTACAGGAGTATTCTGTTGTTTTAGTAAGAGGTGGTAGAGTAAAAGATTTGCCTGGTGTTAGATATCATATAGTTAGAGGAGCNTTAGATACTTCAGGAGTTGATGATAGAACACAAAGGAGATCAAAGTATGGTGCTAAAAGACCTAAAAAATAAAATTTGAGGAATGAGAAAAAGAAGAGCTAAAAAAAGAATATTATTNCCAGATCCAAGATTTGGAAGNACAACTGTTACAAGATTTGTAAATAATCTAATGNTTGATGGTAAAAAGAATACAGCTTTTAGAGTTTTATATTCTGCTCTAGATATAGTNAAAGAAAAAATTCAAGAAGAGGAACCGTTAGTTGTTTTTGAGAAAGCGTTAGATAATGTTATGCCACATGTAGAAGTAAGAAGTAGAAGAATTGGAGGAGCTACTTTCCAGATACCTCACCCAGTTAGAGAAGATAGAAGAGTATCCTTAGCAATGAAATGGATGATAGGNGCNGCTAGAAAAAGAAATGAAAAAACAATGGATCTTAAATTATCTTCNGAATTATTAGCTGCTTATAAAGAAGAAGGAACAGCATATAAAAAGAANCAAGATACACATAGAATGGCAGAAGCAAATAAAGCATTTTCNCATTTTAGATTTTAATTATAGATAGATGGCNAGAGATTTAACATANACAAGAAATATNGGNATNGCAGCACATATTGATGCTGGNAAAACTACNACTACTGAAAGAATCCTTTATTATGGAGGTGTTTCTCATAAAATTGGAGAGGTTCATGATGGCGCAGCAACAATGGATTGGATGGAGCAAGAACAAGAGAGAGGGATTACCATTACATCTGCTGCAACAACTTTAAAATGGCCATATAGAGGAAAAGATTATCATGTTAATATTATTGATACTCCTGGTCACGTTGATTTTACTGTAGAAGTAAATAGATCACTTAGAGTACTGGATGGATTAGTTTTTTTATTTTCTGCAGTTGACGGTGTTGAGCCACAATCTGAAACTAATTGGAGATTAGCAAACAACTATAATGTTCCAAGAATAGGATTTGTTAATAAAATGGATAGACAAGGTGCTAACTTTCTTGAAGTATGTAATGATGTTAAAGAAATGTTAGGATCTCATGCATTACCCTTACAAATTCCTATAGGTTCTGAATCTGAGTTTAAAGGTGTTGTTGATTTAATTAATTTTAAAGGTATTGTATGGAATGAAGATGATCAAGGAATGACATTTAAAGAAGTTGAGATTCCAGCTGATATAGTAGACGAAGCAAGAAAATTCAGAGGTGAATTATTAGAAGCAGTTGCAGAATTTGATGAATCTTTAATGGAAAAATATTTTGAAGATGAAGAGTCTTTAACAGAAAGAGAAATTTTAAGTGCACTTAGAGAAGCTACTATATCAGGTAAGGTTGTCCCAATGATGTGTGGTTCTGCCTTTAAAAATAAGGGAGTTCAATCAATGCTTGATATGGTAATGGAAATACTTCCATCTCCACTTGATGTAGAGGCAATTGTTGGTACAAATCCTGACACAGATAATGAAGAAAGTAGAAAACCATCAGTAGATGCTCCTTTTTCTGCATTAGCATTTAAAATAGCTACAGATCCTTACGTTGGTCGTTTATGCTTTACGAGAGCCTATTCTGGTTCTTTAGAACAAGGAACATTTGTGCATAACTCTAGATCAGGAAATAAAGAAAGAATTTCACGGATTTATCAAATGCACTCTAATAAACAAAATCAAATAGACAGGTTAGATGCAGGAGATATTGCTGCATTAGTTGGATTTAAAGATATAAGAACAGGAGATACACTATGTGATATAAAATCACCTATAGTATTAGAATCGATGGATTTTCCAGATCCTGTAATAGGTATAGCAATAGAACCAAAGACACAAAAAGATTTAGATAAATTAGGTGTAGCCTTAGGGAAATTATCTGAAGAAGATCCAACTTTCACTGTTAAAACTGATGAAGATTCTGGTCAAACAATTATATCGGGTATGGGTGAACTTCATCTAGATATAATTATTGATAGATTAAAAAGAGAATTTAGTGTTGAATGTAATCAGGGTGCGCCACAAGTAGCATATAAAGAAGCGATTACTAGTAGTATTGATCATAGGGAAGTTTATAAGAAACAATCTGGAGGAAGAGGGAAGTTTGCTGATATTAGATTTGAATTATCACCAATTGATAGTGATTTTGAAGGAGAGGGATTACAGTTTGTTAACGAAATTAAGGGAGGAAATATCCCTAAGGAATTTATTCCTTCTGTTGAAAAAGGATTTAATATGGCAATGAATAATGGTCCGTTAGCAGGATTTCCTTTAAACTCTATGAAAGTAAGATTATATGATGGTTCTTATCATGATGTAGATTCTGATCAGTTGTCATTTGAGCTTTGTGCTCAGATTGCATTTAAAGAGTCTGCAAAACAAGCTTCACCTAAGATATTAGAACCAATAATGAAGTTAACAGTAATAACACCTGAAGAAAATATGGGTGATGTTATAGGAGATTTAAATAGAAGAAGAGGACAGGTTGAAGGTATGGATGATAAAGGAGGTGCAAAAGTTGTAAATGCAAAAGTTCCATTATCAGAAATGTTTGGTTACATTACTGATTTAAGAACAATAACTTCTGGAAGAGCAACATCAACAATGGAATTTTTTGCTTTTGAAGAGGCACCTAGAAATATTTCTGATGATGTGATTAAACAAATTAAAGGAGAATAAATAATTAAGATGGCACAAAAAGTTAGAATAAAATTAAAATCTTTTGATCATATATTGGTAGATCAATCAGCTGAAAAAATTGTTAAAACAGTTAAAAGTTCAGGTGCGATTGTTAGTGGCCCAATACCACTTCCAACTCACAAAAGAATTTATACTGTATTAAGATCACCTCATGTAAATAAACAAGCTCGTGAACAGTTTCAATTATCTAATCATAAAAGATTAATGGATATATATAGTTCATCATCTAAAACTATTGATGCTTTGATGAAATTAGAGCTTCCTAGTGGAGTTCATGTAGAAATAAAAGTAATTTAAAAAGGAAGAAATGCCAGGTTTAATAGGAAAGAAAATAGGAATGACATCAATCTTTACAGAAGAAGGTAAAAATGTTCCATGTACAATTTTAGAAGTAGGTCCTTGTAAGGTTACACAAATTAAAACAAAAGATAATGATGGTTATGATGCTGTTCAATTAGGATATGCACAACAAGTTGAAAGTAGAGTTTCGAAAGCATTAAAGGGTCATTTTAAAAAGGCAAACACAACACCTTTAAAGAAATTAGTAGAATTTGAATTAGATGATGAATTGAAACTAGGAGATGAATTAAATGTCGATATGTTCATGGAAGGTGATTTTGTGACAGTTGTTGGTACATCAAAAGGTAAAGGTTTTCAAGGTGTTGTTAAAAGATATAATTTTAGAGGAGTGGGAGACGCTACTCATGGACAGCATAACAGGATGAGAGCACCAGGATCTATAGGTGCAGCTTCTTATCCAGCAAGAGTTTTCAAAGGCATGAGAATGGCTGGTCAAATGGGTAACGCAAGAGTTAAAGTAGAAAATTTACAAGTTTTAAAGGTTTTAAAAGATAAAAATATAATTGTAATTAAAGGAGCTGTTCCAGGACCTAAGAATTCATATATAACAATTGAGAAATAATGAAATTAGCTGTACATAAAATAAATGGAAAGGAGACACCTAATAAGGTAGATTTATCAAACAAAGTTTTTGGGATTGAACCAAATGATCATGCCATATATTTAGATGTTAAACAATATTTGGCAGCAAAAAGACAAGGTACACACAAGTCTAAAGAGAGATCTGATGTTAAAGGAAGTAGAAGAAAATTAAGAAAACAAAAAGGAAGTGGAGCTGCAAGAGTTGGTGATATAAAGAATCCTTTATTTAGGGGTGGAGGTAGAGTGTTTGGTCCAAGACCAAGAAATTATGATTTTAAGGTTAATAAGAAAGTTAAAAGACTTGCAAGAAAGTCAGCACTTTCATATATGGCAAAAGATAAAAATATTATAGTTTTAGAAGATTTTAATTTTAAAGCACCAAAAACAAAATCATATATAGGATTGCTTGAAAATTTTGATTTATTAAATAATAAAACAGTATTAGTTTTATCTGAAAAAAATAATAATATTTTTCTTTCATCAAGAAATATAAAAACTACAAAAGTGATTTTAGCATCAGAACTAAACACATATGATATTGTAAATGCAAATAAATTAATTATGATGCAATCATCAATTAGTGAAATTGAAAAGAACTTGAATTAATTATATTACAAATGAGTGTTATTAAAAAACCAATTATTACAGAGAAAATGACAGATCAAGCTGAAGTGTTTAATCGATTTGCTTTTGTTGTTGATAAAAAAGCAAATAAGATTGAAATTAAAAAGGCTGTCATGGAGATGTATGATGTGGAGGTTGAGTCAGTTAGAACAATGATTTGTATTGGAAAGAAAAGAGTACGTGGAACTAAGTCAGGTATGATAACAGGTAGAACTTCAACCTATAAAAAGGCAATAGTTACTTTATCGGAGGGAGAATCTATAGATTTTTATAGTAATATTTAATAAAGTAATATGGGATTAAGAAAATTTAAACCAACAACACCAGGACAAAGGCATAAGGTAGCACTTACTTTTGAAGATATAACTACGTCTAAACCAGAAAAGAGTTTATTGGGAAAAAAGAAGAGATCAGGAGGAAGAAATGATACTGGTAAAATGACAATTGAGAATATTGGTGGAGGACATAAAAAACGATACAGAATAATTGATTTTAAAAGAAATAAATTTAATATTCCTGCAAAAGTTGCTAGTATTGAGTACGACCCAAACAGAACAGCTAATATTGCATTATTAAATTATGCAGATGGAGAGAAAAGATATATTATTTCACCGGAGGGTTTAAAAGTTGGAAATGAGGTGCTTTCTGGACCTAAATCGCCAATTAATGTTGGAAATACATTACCAATAGCAAATTTACCGTTAGGTACAGTTATTCATAATATAGAATTAAAACCTGGTCAAGGAGCTATTTTAGTTAGAAGTGCTGGCTCATATGCTCAATTAATGGCAAGAGATGGTAAGTATGCAACAATTAAGTTAGCATCAGGTGAGATTAGGAGAATTTTAGTTACGTGTTTAGCAACTATAGGCTCTGTGTCAAATGCACAACATCAATTACAGGTATCAGGAAAAGCAGGAAGAAGTAGATGGAAAGGNAGAAGNCCNAATGTTAGAGCAACTGTNAAAAATCCNGTTGANCANCCNATGGGAGGAGGAGAAGGNAANCATTCNGGNGGNTTNCCNAGAAATAAAAATGGNGTNCCTGCNAANGGNTTTAAAACAAGANATAAAAAGAANGCNTCNANTAAGTATATAATTGAAAGAAGAAAAAAGANATAATTTATGGCTAGATCATTAAAAAAAGGACCATTTATCCATTATAAGTTGCAAAAGAAAATAGATGCAATGAATGATTCTGGAAAGAATACAGTGATTAAAACATGGTCCAGATCATCTATGATATCTCCAGATTTTGTTGGAAAGACATTTGCGGTACATAATGGTAAACAATTTATACCAGTTTATGTTACTGAAAATATGGTTGGTCATAAATTAGGAGAATTTTCTCCAACAAGAACCTATAGAGGGCATGGTGCTAACAGAAAAAAATAATTAAATGGGAGCTAGAAAACGAATAAAAGCAGATGAATTAAAAAAAGCAAGAAAAAAAATTGCTTTTGCTAAATTAAATAATTGCCCTACATCTCCTAGAAAGATGAGACTAATAGCAGATTTAATTAGAGGTATGGATGCTGAGAAGGCATTAGCCGAGCTAAAATTAAATCCAAAAGAAGCTTCTTCTAGGATGGAGAAGTTGCTATTATCAGCATTAGCTAATTGGGAAGCGAAAAATGAAGGAAAAAGAATGGATCAAGAAAATCTTTTTATTTCTGAAGTTAAAGTAGATAGTGGAAGAATGTTAAAAAGAATACAACCTGCTCCACAGGGGAGAGCACATAGAATTAGAAAAAGATCTAATCACGTAACACTAGTGGTTGATAGTAGAATAAAAGATAAAAAGTAATGGGACAAAAAACAAATCCAATAGGTAATAGATTAGGACTTATTAGAGGATGGGACTCTAATTGGTATGGTGGTGATAATTTTGGTGATAAATTATCAGAAGATGCCAAGATTAGAAAATATCTGAAAATCAGGTTGTCTAAAGCAAGTGTGTCAAGAATAGCTATTGAAAGGACTTTAAAGCTCATAACGATAACTATTCATACTGCTCGTCCAGGTATTATTATTGGAAAAGGAGGTCAGGAAGTAGAAACATTAAAGGAAGAAATTAAAAAAATTACAAATAAAGATATTCAAATAAATATTTTTGAAGTTAAGCGACCAGAATTAGAAGCTACACTAGTTGCAAACAGTATCGCAAGGCAAGTTGAGGGAAGAATATCGTATAAAAGAGCAACAAAAATGGCTATTGCATCTACAATGAGAATGGGTGCAGAGGGTATTAAGGTTCAAGTGTCAGGAAGATTAAACGGAGCAGAAATGGCTCGTTCTGAAATGTACAAAGATGGTAGAACACCACTTCANACCTTTAGAGCAGATATTGATTATGCTCTAGCAGAAGCTTTAACGCAATATGGTTTGATTGGTATTAAAGTATGGATNTGTAGAGGAGAAGTTTATGGTAAGAGNGATTTAATGCTTCATTTTAAAAGNCAAAAGAAGAANAATTNAATTTCAAAAAAAAGAAAATAATTTAAGCANAGATTAAATATATAAAGAGATGTTGCAACCAAAGAAAACAAAATATAGAAGAATGCAAAAAGGCAAGATGAAGGGTAATGCTCAAAGAGGGCATAGATTGTCTTTTGGTTCTTATGCAATAAAAGCTTTAGAAGAATGTTGGATGACTGCTCGTCAAATAGAAGCTGGTCGTATTGCTGTTACTCGTTATATGAAAAGACAAGGCCAAGTATGGATTCGTGTTTTTCCTGACAAACCAATTACTAAAAAACCTGCTGAAGTAAGAATGGGAAAAGGNAAGGGTGCNCCGGAATATTGGGCAGCTACTGTTAGTCCTGGAAGAATAATATTTGAAGTTGATGGAGTTGATTTANATACTGCAAAAGAAGCATTAAGATTGGCAGCTCAAAAGTTNCCAATAAAAACAAAATTTATTATTAGAAGAGATTTACAAAAATAAATACGATGAAATCACAAGTGTTAATAGATATGCCAGATAATGAAATTAATGNTCTTTTAGTTTCAGAGAAGGATAAATTAGTAAAAATGAAAATGAGTCATGCTGTTTCTCCATTAGAAAACCCAATGCAGATAAAATATCTTAGAAAATCAATAGCACGAATTATGACTGAGATTTCTAGAAGAAATTTAAAATCAAAAGAAAATAAATAATGGAAAGAAATTTACGAAAAGAAAGGATAGGTATTGTTAGTAGTAATAAAATGGAAAAGTCTATTGTTGTTTCAATAGAAAGAAAAGTAAAGCATCCACTTTACGGTAAATTTGTAAAAAAAACATCTAAATTTATTGCTCACGATCAAGAGAATACGTGTAATGAAGGAGATGTTGTAAAAATAATGGAAACAAGACCATTAAGTAAAAATAAAAATTGGAGATTAGTAGAAGTAATAGAAAGAGCTAAATAATGATACAACAAGAATCAAGATTAAAAGTTGCTGATAATAGTGGTGCAAAAGAATTACTTTGCATTAGAGTATTAGGTGGTACAAAAAAAAGATATGCATCTGTTGGTGATAAAATAGTAGGNACTGTTAAAAATGCTNTGCCATCAGGAAATNTTAAAAAAGGGCAAGTTGTTAAAGCGGTAGTTGTTAGGACNAAAAAAGAAGTNAGGAGAGCTGACGGTTCATACATTAGATTTGGGGATAATGCCTGCGTAATTATTGATGAAAATAGTCAAATGAAAGGTACTCGTGTGTTTGGACCAGTTGCTAGAGAACTTAGAGATAATGATTTTATTAAAATTATTTCTTTAGCCCCAGAAGTTTTATAAATTAGATCATAATATGATGAAGATAAAAATAAAAAAAGATGATATAGTTTTAGTTACTACTGGTAATTCTAAAGGAGTTAAAGGTAAAGTAATAAAAGTATATCCTAAAGAAAATAAAGCTATTGTTGAGGGAGCAGCTATTGTATCTAAGCATACTAAGCCNAATGCTGCAAATCCTCAAGGTGGAATTATTAAGAAAGAAAGTAAAATTCACGTTTCAAATTTAATGTTGATTGATCCAAAAACTGGAGATCCAACTAAAGTNGGAAGAAGAGAAGATGAAAAATTAAAAAAAATAGTAAGATATTCTAAAAAAACAGGAGAAGTAATAAAATAATGGATTATATACCAAGATTAAAGAAAAAATATAATGAGGAGGTTATCTCTAACCTTAGAAGTAATTATAAATCAGTAATGCAAGTTCCTAGATTAGTAAAGATATGTCTTAATCAAGGAGTTAATGCTATAACTGATAAAAAACAACTTGAATCTGCTCAACAAGAAATGACTATCATTACAGGTCAGAAGGCAGTTTTAACTAAATCTAAGAAAGATATCTCAAATTTTAAATTAAGAAAAGGAATGCCTGTTGGTGTTATGGTTACCTTAAGGGGCAATAATATGTATGAATTTTTAGATCGTTTAATTACTTCAACTTTACCAAGAGTTAGAGATTTTAATGGCATATCTACAAAAGGATTTGATGGTAGAGGTAATTATACTTTAGGTNTTAAAGAACAAATAGCATTTCCAGAAATTAGTATTGATAAAATAAATAAAGTAACAGGAATGGACATAACTTTTGTTACTGATACAAATTCTGATGAAGAATCATTATTATTATTAACAAAATTAGGCTTACCATTTAAGAAAAATGATNAGGNAGAAAAGAAAAGAGAAGAGGAAATAAAATTAAAGAAAGAGAAAGANNAAAAAGAAAAAGCAGCTGTAGAAGCCAAGTCCAAAGAATCAGAAAATCTGCTTTCAGAAACTAAAGAAACTGAAGATGAATCTGATATTGAAGATGATAAAATTGATGCTCCAAATAATTTGGATGATGCTACACAAAAGGATGAAAATATTTCTAAAGATTAAATTATAATTTATGGCTAAAGAATCAATGAAGGCTCGAGAGGTAAAGAGAGCAAAATGCGTTAAAAAATACGAAGAAAAAAGAAAAGCTTTAAAAGCTGCTGGTGATTATTTGGGATTACAAAAACTACCTAAAAATGCATCTCCTGTTAGAATGCATAATAGATGTAAATTAACTGGAAGGCCAAAGGGATATATGAGACAGTTTGGAATCTCGAGAGTAACGTTTAGAAAAATGGCAAATTTTGGATTAATTCCAGGAGTAAAAAAAGCAAGTTGGTAATATTAAAAAAATAAAAGATATTATATGTTTACAGATCCAATAGCAGATTATTTAACAAGAGTAAGAAATGCGCAGATGGCAGGTCTTAAAGTAGTTGATATTCCTTCATCAAATATGAAAAAATCAATTACTGAAATATTGTATAATAAAGGATATATTACAAGTTTTAAATTTGAAAAGACTGACAATAATCAAGGTAATATTAAATTAGCATTAAAATATAATAAAGAGAACAATACACCTGCTATAAAGAAGTTAATAAGAATCAGTAAACCTGGTTTGAGGAAATATACTGACTCTAAAGATTTACCTAGAGTTATAAATGGTTTAGGAATTGCAATTATTTCAACTTCTAAAGGTGTTATAACTGATAAAGAGGCTAGAGATTTAAATGTAGGTGGAGAAATTATTTGTTATATATATTAAATTAATAAAATGTCAAGAATAGGAAATGATCCAATAAATATCCCTGAGGGAGTAAGTTGTTTAAAAGAAAATAACTGTATAATAGTTAAAGGTCCTTTAGGAGAATTAAAAGAAGATATAAATTCAAATTCAATATCTGTTGATATCTCTGATAATAAAGTTGTTTTATCTAGAAATAATGATAATCCAGATACAAGAAGTAAACATGGTTTATATCGTGCTTTGATTGCAAATATGATACAAGGAACATCTCAAGGATTCACAAAAAAACTTGAATTAAGAGGTGTTGGGTATAGAGCAACTACACAGGGTAATGTTTTAGATATTTCTGTTGGTTATTCTCATAATATTGTTTTTAATATTGCAGAAGAGGTTAAAGTTACTGCTGAAACTGAAAAAGGGAAAGCACCTATTGTGACAATTACAGGAAGTGATAAACAATTAGTTGGAGCAATTGCTGCAAGAATCAGAGCAGAAAGGAAACCTGAGCCATACAAAGGTAAGGGAATTCGTTATGTAGATGAGTATGTTAGAAAGAAAGCAGGTAAAACAGCTGCAGCTTAAATAAAAAAAAATGAAATCAAAAAAAGAAATTAGAATCAAGAAAAGATATTCGATAAGAAAAAAAATTTCTGGTACGGCTGATAGACCAAGGCTAGCAGTTTTTAGATCTAATAAAGAAATATATGCACAATTGATTGATGATTTAAATGGACATACAATTTCTTCAGCTTCATCAAGAGATAAAGAGTTGAAGTCTGGTAAGTCTACAAAAACTGAACAAGCTCAATTAGTAGGTAAGTTAATTGCTGAAAATGCAAAAAAAGTAGGAGTTTCATCTGTGATTTTTGATAGAGGTGGTTTTGTATATCATGGTAGAATAAAAGCATTAGCTGATGCTGCAAGAGAGAGTGGTTTAAAATTTTAAAAAATTAGATATGTTAAAATTGTCACAAAATAAAAGAGTAAAGATATCTGCTGATATTGAATTAAAAGATAGATTGGTAGGAGTACAAAGAGTAGTAAAGGTAACTAAGGGTGGAAGGGCTTTTGGCTTTTCTGCTATTGTAGTTGTTGGTGATGAAAACAGTATTGTTGGTATAGGATTAGGAAAATCAAAAGATGTGTCAAATGCTATTCAAAAAGCTATTGAATCTGCAAAAAAGAATCTAGTAAGAATACCAATTTATAAAGGTACTATTCCTCACGAGCAAGTAGCGAAATATAGTGGTTCACAAGTACTAATTAAACCTGCTTCAAATGGTACTGGAGTAAAGGCTGGAGGAGCTATGAGAGCTGTTTTAGAGAGTGCTGGTGTAAAAGATGTTTTAGCAAAGTCTAAAGGATCTTCAAATCCACATAATTTAGTTAAGGCAACATTAAAAGCATTATTAGAATTACGAGACGCTAGAACAGTTGCATTTCAAAGAGGAGTGACATTGGATAAAGTATTTAACGGATAGAATATTTATGGAAAAGATTAGAATAAAGCAAGTTAGAAGTAGAATAGGTAGACCAAAGGATCAAAAGAAAACATTGGATGCATTAGGATTAAGAAAAATGAATAGTATAGTTGAACATAATGCAACGCCTCAAATTTTAGGGATGGTAAATAAAGTACAACATTTAGTAATAGTATTATAATTTTATGGAATTACATAATTTAAAACCAGCTGAGGGATCAGTTAAGAAAGGAAAAAGAGTTGGAAGAGGAGAAGGGTCAAAAAAAGGAGGAACTTCTACAAGAGGACATAAGGGTGCAAAGTCACGTTCAGGTTATTCAAAAAAGATAGGATTTGAAGGTGGTCAACAACCATTACAAAGAAGAGTTCCAAAATTTGGTTTCACTAATCCTAATAGATTGAAATACAACACTGTGAATATTGATACTATACAAAATTTGTATAGTAATAAGAAATTGAAAAGCAAAATAGGTAAAGAAGATTTGATAGCAAATGGTCTTGTTCAAAAGAAAGATTTAGTTAAAATTCTAGGAAGAGGTGAATTAAAAGCTAAATTAGATGTTACAGCTGATGCTTTTTCTTTACAAGCTAAAAAAGCAATAGAATCTGCTGGGGGTTCAGCAAACCTAATCAATAACTCAAAATGAAAAAATTAATAGATACTATTAAGAATATTTGGAATATACAAGATCTTAGAGATAGGATTTTGGTGACATTAGGTATTCTTGCTATTTATCGGTTTGGTTCATTCGTGGTTATTCCTGGTGTAGATCCATCCCAATTGTCTGCATTACAGGATCAAACATCTGATGGATTACTAGGTTTGTTAAATTTATTTACTGGTGGTGCTTTTTCGCAAGCATCTGTTTTTGCATTAGGTATAATGCCATATATTTCAGCTTCTATTGTAGTTCAGTTATTAGGAATGGCAATTCCTTATTTTCAAAAACTACAAAAAGAAGGAGAAAGTGGAAGGAGAAAGATTAACAATATTACTAGATATTTAACTATTTTGATTACTGGTGGACAAGCTCCTGGCTATATAGCTAATTTAAAAGCAACATTACCTGATTCAGCATTTTTATTATCACCAGGAACATTTTGGCTTTCTTCTATTATTATTTTAGTAACAGGAACCATGTTTGTTATGTGGTTAGGAGAAAAAATAACAGACAGAGGTATTGGTAATGGGATTTCACTTTTAATAATGATTGGAATTATTGCTAGTTTACCTCAGTCATTAATGCAAGAATTTGTAGCAGCTCTTGGTAGTGCTGGTGGTGGAATGGTAATGTTTATGTTAGAAATGTTAGCATTGTTAATTGTAATTATGGTTTCAATTCTTTTAGTACAAGGAACAAGAAGGATTCCAGTTCAATATGCAAAAAGAGTAGTAGGAAATAAGCAGTATGGTGGTGTAAGACAATTCATTCCTTTAAAAGTAAATGCTGCTGGTGTAATGCCAATTATATTTGCTCAAGCTATAATGTTTGTACCTATAACTCTTGTTGGTTTTTCTGATAATGAAAACTTACAAGGTGTAGCAGCTGTTTTAACTGATTTTGGAGGTTTTTGGTATAATCTTTTATTTTTTATCATGATTGTATTATTTACTTATTTTTATACAGCTATGACTGTTAATCCAAATCAGATGGCAGATGATATGAAAAAAAATGGTGGTTTTATTCCTGGTATAAAACCAGGAAGAGCTACTGCTGAGTATTTGGATGGAGTAATGTCTAGAATAACTTTGCCTGGATCTTTGTTTTTAGGAATAGTAGCAATTTTACCTGCTTTTGCTATGGCTGCTGGTGTTAATATTCAGTTTGCTCAATTTTATGGAGGAACTTCTTTATTAATATTAGTTGGTGTAATATTAGATACATTACAGCAAATTGAAAGTCATCTTTTAATGCGTCATTATGATGGATTAATGGATTCTGGTAGAATAAAAGGAAAATCTTCAGGTAGATTGATGTAAATTATACAAATTGTATGATTAACTATAAATTAGAAGAGGAGATAGAGTTAGTTAGAAAAAGTTCTTTACTTGTTGCAGCAACTCACGCTGAGATTGCAAAATTAATACAGCCAGGTATTACTACAATTGAACTTGATAGTGTAGCTGAAGAGTTTATATTAGATAATGGAGGGTTACCAGCATTCAAAGGTTATCAAGGTTTTCCTAATACACTTTGTATATCTCCTAATGAACAAGTTGTACATGGTATACCAGGTAATTATTGTCTTAAAGAAGGCGACATATTATCTGTTGATTGTGGTGTATTAATGAATGGTTATTATGGTGATTCAGCTTATACTTATCCTGTTGGTGAAGTCAACCAAGATATAAAAAATCTGTTAGATGTAACAAAGGATTCTTTGTATAAAGGTATTGAACAAGCTATTACTGGTAATAGTATGGGTGATATTTCCTTTGCAATACAAAATTACGCAGAATCGTTTGGTTATGGCGTTGTTAGAGAATTAGTAGGACATGGAATTGGTAAGAAATTACATGAATCTCCTGAAGTACCAAATTATGGTTTTAGAGGTGAAGGATTAATTTTAAGAGAGGGGTTAGTAATAGCAATAGAACCGATGATTAATTTAGGTGATAAGAGTATAATGCAACATAAAGATGGATGGACGATTACAACAATTGATAAGAAACCATCAGCACATTTTGAACATACAATTGTAGTTAGGAATGAAAAAGCTGAAATTTTATCAAGTTTTATTGAAATAGAAAAAATATTAAATGGCTAAGCAAGCTAATATAGAATTAGATGGGACAATAACACAAGCATTATCAAATGCTATGTTTCGTGTTGAGTTGGAAAATGGTCACAACATTGTTGCCCATATTTCTGGAAAAATGAGAAAATTTTATATTAAGTTATTACCTGGAGATAAAGTTAAATTAGAAATGTCACCATATGATTTAACAAAGGGAAGAATAACATATAGATATTAATTAATAATATATAAAATGAAAGTAAGAGCATCAGTAAAAAAAAGAAGTGAAGATTGTAAGATTGTTAAGAGAAAGGGAAGGGTTTATGTTATAAATAAAAAGAACCCAAGATATAAACAAAGACAAGGTTAAAATATGGCAAGAATTAAAGGTATAGATTTACCAAAAAATAAAAGAGGAGTTATTGGCTTAACATACATATATGGTATAGGAGCTTCATATGCAAGCTCTATTTTGAAAGAAGCAAATATCCCTGAAGACACTAAAGTAAATGATTGGTCAGATGAGCAAACAAATAAAATTAGATCAATAATTTCTGATAAATACATCGTTGAAGGAGAATTAAGAGCTGAAACAAAGATGAGTATCAAAAGATTAATGGATATAGGTTGTTATAGAGGTATTAGACATAGAATGGGTTTGCCATTGAGAGGACAGAAAACAAAAAATAACTCTAGAACAAGAAAAGGGAAAAGAAAAACAGTAGCAAATAAAAAGAAATAATATCATGGCAAAAACAACAAAAAAGAATATAGTAAAAGTTGAACCTGAAGGACAGGCACATATTCAAGCAACATTTAACAATATTATTATTTCTTTAACAAATAATAGTGGACAGGTAATTTCCTGGTCATCTGCTGGTAAGATGGGGTTTAAAGGATCTAAGAAAAACACTCCATATGCAGCTCAGATGGCTGCAGAAGATTGTGCTAAAATAGCTTTAGAAAAAGGATTAAAAAGAGTGAAAGTATATGTAAAAGGACCAGGTCAAGGAAGAGAATCAGCTATTAGAACTATTCATAATACAGGTATTTTAGTTACAGAAATTATTGATGTGACTCCTTTACCTCATAATGGATGTCGACCACCAAAAAAGAGAAGAGTTTAATTTAATTATATTATAATATGGCAAGATATACAGGACCAACATCAAGAATTGCTAGGAGATTTGGAGAACCAATATTTGGTCCGGATAAATCATTAGCAAAAAAATCTTATCCACCTGGACAGCATGGTAATCAAAGGAGGAGAGGAAAGCAATCAGAATATGGTATTCAATTAATGGAAAAACAAAAGGCTAAATTTACTTATGGTATTTTAGAAAAACAATTTTCTAATTTGTATAGAGAAGCACTAAGAAGAAAGGGTGTAACAGGAGAAAATTTATTGCAATTATGTGAAATGCGTCTAGATAATGTCGTTTATAGATTAGGAATTGCCCCAACTAGAAGATCAGCCCGTCAATTAGTTACTCATAAACATATTATGGTAAATGGAGAAAATTGTAATGTACCATCTTATGCTTTAAAAGTAGGAGATGAAGTTTCAGTTAGAGAACGCTCTAAATCATTAAAAGTTATAATAGATTCATTATCTCTTAGAGATAATCAGATGGAATGGTTAGAGTTTAATATAGAAAATAAATTAGGTAAAGTTGTTGCAAAGCCAGAAAGGATACAAATACCAGAAACAATAAAAGAACAGTTAATTGTAGAGTTATACTCTAAATAAATAATTTTAAAAATATATAATATGTCAATTTTAGATTTTCAAAAACCGGATGAAGTAATAATGATTAATGAGGAAGCTAATCAAGGAAATTTTGAGTTTAGGCCACTTGAACCAGGATATGGACTTACAGTAGGTAATGCATTAAGAAGAGTTTTATTGTCATCCTTAGAAGGTTATGCAATAACATCTATAAAAATATCTGGTGTTGATCATGAATTTTCTACAATAAAAGGAGTGGTTCAAGATGTAACGGAAATTATATTAAATTTAAAACAAATTAGATTTAAACAACAAATAGATTCAGCAGAAAAAGAAACAGCTCTTATGAAAGTAAGTAAAAAAGATACTATTACTGGTGCTGATATTGCAAGTAGTTTATCAAATTTTCAAGTATTAAATCCTGAACATATCATTTGTGAATTAGATAAAAAAATAAATTTTGAGATGGAATTTACTATTAGTAAGGGTAGAGGATATGTTCCAGCCGAAGAAAATATAATGGAAGAAAAGTCTGTCGGAACAATTGCTATTGATTCAATTTTCACACCTATTAAAAATGTTAATTATAATATTGAAGATTATAGAGTTGGACAAAAAACAGATTTTGAAAAATTAAACCTTAATATTACAACTGATGGGTCAATAGAACCAAAGCAAGCTCTAACAGAAGCATCTAAGATATTAATTCAACATTTTATGTTGTTTTCAGATGAAAAAATTAATTTAGAAGAAGATATAGTAGAAGAATTTGATGAAGATACGTTGCATATGCGCCAATTATTAAAAACAGAGCTTACAGAATTTGGTTTATCTGTTAGAGCATTAAATTGTTTAAAAACAGCAGAGGTATTTACATTAGGAGAATTAGTTTCTTTTAAAAAATCGGATATGTTAAAGTTTAGAAATTTTGGTAAGAAGTCACTATCAGAATTAGAAGAGTTAATTGCAGAAAAGGGATTAACTTTTGGTTTTGATATATCAAAGTATAATTTAGATAACGAATAAAAAATGAGACATAGAAAAAAATTCAATCATTTAAGTAGAAAGTCTGCACATAGAAAAGCAATGTTAGCTAATATGTCGTGTTCATTAATTCAACACAAAAGAATTAAAACAACTTTAGCAAAAGCAAAAGCTCTAAGAGTTTATGTTGAACCATTGATCACAAAATCAAAAAATGATACAACTCATTCTAGAAGGGTTGTTTTTTCATATTTAAAACAAAAAGAAGCTGTGACAGAATTATTTGGAGATGTTTCTGTGAAAATTGGTGATAGGCCTGGAGGATATACTAGAATTATTAAATTAAACAATAGATTAGGAGATAATGCTCAAATGGCTTTCATTGAATTGGTTGATTATAATGAAAATTATACTACGGATAAACCTAAACGTAAAAAATCAAGAAGGACTAGAAAAAAAGGTTCTCAAGAAAATAATAATTTAGAAAATATTAAATTAGCTGCTGTAGAGGAAGGATCTATTGAGAAAGCATCTACTGAGGAAGTATCTACTGAGGAAGCATCTGCTGAGGAAGCGTCTACTGAGGAAGCGTCTACTGAGGAAGCGTCTACTGAGGAAGCGTCTACTGAGGAAGCGTCTACTGAGGAAGCGTCT
>PAZP01000001.1 GCA_002715565.1 Flavobacteriales bacterium | reverse complement strand
AAGAATTATTTATACCTGGTGATTTAACTGAAATGAATAAAGAGTTAGAAAAAGCAACTAGAGTATTAGATTTTTTAGAGCTAGGAGAATTATTTGCAATAGATGCCCTTGAAAGAAATGAAAGTTGTGGCGGTCATTATAGAGAAGAGTCTGTAGAAAAAGACGGGCCACAGAAGGGTGAGGCAAAAAGAGATGANANCAATTTTTCATATGTTTCTGCATGGGAATATANTGGAGATCCTTCAACTGCTATTTTACATAANGAANAATTAGAATTTAAAGAAGTAGAATTAAAACAAAGGAGCTATAAATAATTTAATTATGGATTTAACNNTNAAAGTTTGGCGTCAAAAAAATAGAAAATCAAAAGGTAAAATNGAGACATATCACGTTAAAGATATTTCTAANGANTCTTCTTTTTTAGAGATGTTGGATNTATTAAATAATGATTTATTAGAAGANGGAAAGGAGCCNGTNGCATTTGACCATGATTGTAGAGANGGGATTTGNGGTATGTGTTCTTTNTATATAAATGGAAAAGCNCATGGNCCTGACAAAAGAGTTACAACATGTCAACTTCATATGAGAAAATTCAATGATGGNGATACAATTTACATCGAACCATGGAGAGCAAAAGCTTTACCTATTATAAAAGACTTGGTTGTTGATAGAAGCGCTTTTGACCGAATTCAACAAGCNGGAGGATATATATCAGTTAATACATCTGGAAACACTCAGGATGCAAACTTAACNCCGATACCTAAGCAAGATGCAGATTTAGCATTTGATGCAGCAACATGTATNGGGTGCGCNGCATGTGTAGCCACCTGTAAAAANTCTTCAGCAATGCTTTTTGTTTCAGCAAAAGTTTCACAATATGCTATGCTTCCTCAAGGAAGGGTGGAAGCTAATCAGCGAGTTTTAAATATGGTAAAACAAATGGATAAAGAAGGATTTGGAAACTGCAGCAATACAGGCGCGTGCGAAGTAGAGTGTCCTAAAGGAATTTCNTTAGAAAATATTGCAAGAATGAACAGGGAATATTTATCAGCAGTGCTTACAAATAAAAAATAATTTAATTTATTTTTTAATACAATGAAAAAAAAAGAGTTATCTATAAATCTTTTACAAACTTCACTTTTTTGGAAAAATAAAGATAAAAATTTANAAAATTTCACTCAATTAATTNAAAAGGATTCACAAACAGACATTGTTTTATTACCAGAGATGTTCAACACTTCTTTTTGTCCAGAAGATATTAGTTTGGCAGAAAGCATGGAGGGAGAAACAGTAATGTGGATGAAAAAGATAGCTAAAACTAAAAAAATAGCTATAGCAGGGACCCTTATGATTAAAGAAGAAAATAAAATATATAATCGTCTGGTTTGGGTACATAAAAATGGAAATATTTCTACATATGATAAGTATCATTTATTCTCTTTAATCAACGAACAAAAATTTATTCAAAAAGGAGAAAAAAAAATCATTNTTAAAGAAGCAGGATGGAAAATATGCCCTATGATTTGTTATGATTTGCGTTTTCCAGCATTTTCTAGAAACCAAGAAGATTACGACATGTTAATATACCTCGCTAATTGGCCAATNAAAAGAATAGAAGCATGGAACACATTACTTAAAGCAAGATCTATAGAAAACCAATGTTATACTATAGGTGTTAATAGAATTGGTGAAGATGGAAATGGAATTACTTTTAATGGCAATTCTTGTGCATTTGATGCCTTTGGAAATAAAATCGAAATGGTTTTAAAATCTAAGGAGGTATTAAAAATTACCTTAAGTTATGACAAATTAGAACTAAATAGGAGGCAAATGAATTTTTTACAGGACAGAGATAAGTTTACTATTCTATAATATCCCAAATTAATTCTAAATCCCAATTTTCTCTTACATTAATATTTTCAGGGAAATAGATTATTTTTTCAGGCTGTCTTCTTTTTTTCCAACTACCATTTGTCCAAAAATTATTTTTGTCTTCATCAAAAATGCACCGCAACCTATATTTACCACTATAGATATTGGAAATCAAGTATGGTTTTTCTGTAAAATAGGAGTTTTTTATAATTGTGTCTGAACGAATGAGTTGAAATATATAGTTCGAATTTTGTTGCATTTCGATCTTTATGCTAGAGTTAGTAGATTTAACTAAACTGTCAGATTTTAGTATAAATTGCGCTTGCACATTATTGGAATCATGTTCGCTGAAAGCATTTAAGATAATGTTAGAGTCACTGACAGCAGATATAGTTTTATTCATGAAGCTAATTTTTTCATTTTGATTTAATTTTAGGTCTGGACCAGTCAGACTAACTAATTTATATCTTTGACTGTTTAAGTTTGGAAAAATAAAATATCCATTTATATCTGTTTTAGCNAAATAACTAGGCTTGTNTTTAAATATTAAGCTATCATTTATATGAGAATTATATAACATAACCCAAGAACTTTTTATGGCTTCTTTTGTATAAGAGTCTCTTAATGTTCCATCAAGAATTAGAGAATCTTTTTTTTCTGAATAACTAAAAGAATGGTTTAAATTTCCCAAAACATTTCCTTCATTATTATCTTTTATACAATTATTTAAATACATAAAATACGTAACTTGTTGACTTAAAGAATCTTTTAATGTAATGATTAATTTTTTTCCNTTAATTTTTTTTTCAACNCCTCCTGAAATAGGTGGAGAAATATAAAAACTCTCATCCCACTTATTAAGCGAAACATATTCGTTGAACTCAAACACAACTATAAAGTTGTTTTTATTTTTATTATATGAGTAGACTTTTAATAATTCTGGCGCTTGTTTATCTCTTTCTCCACCAGTTGGAGTAACAACTTGTGCGCAACCGTATAAAAGGAAAACAATAACAAAGTGTAATTTGGTAAATATTAAACGTAATAAAAACATATTTTATCTTGATTAAACAACATAAAAGTAAAATTTTTGTTTTTTTTACGCTTCACAAGAAGCACATTCTTTCTTTTGTTTAAACTGTTGTGCCGCATTCATACTATGTTGATAATACAGGGATTTTAAACCAAGCTTCCATGCAGCAAGATATATTTTATTAATATCTTTTGTTGGCATGTTAGGATGTATCATAAGGTTGACGGATTGACCTTGATCAATATAATTTTGTCTGTTAGCAGCTTGATAAATTATATCCATTTGATCTATTTCCGCGTAGGTTTTAAATACATTTTTTTCTTCTTCAGATAAAAAGTCTAAATGTTGAACTGAACCGTCTCTATCTCTGATGCTATTCCACACCTCTGGTGTATCTTTTTCTTTTGCTTTTAATAATTTAATTAAAAAAGGATTTTTGATTGTAGATTTTGTTTTAGCAATATCTTTCACATAAATATTAGACCATATAGGCTCAATTCCTTGAGATACCTGACCAAGTATGAACGCGGAAGACGTAGTGGGAGCAATAGCATTTAAAGTGGTATTTCTTCTGCCAAACCCTTTTAAAATATCAGGCTCACCAAACCTTTCTGCTAGCTCTTCTGACGCTGCGTACGATTTGATCTTTATAAATTTAAATATCTCTGTGTTAAGATTATAAGCCTCCTGACTATTAAACGATAACATTTTAGATTGTAATAGTGAGTGCCAACCTAGAACCCCTAAACCTANGGCCCTGTGATGTTTGGCAAAATTATATGCCCTTTTCATGAACAGGAAAGTTTGCTGATCATCAAGATCCGGAGAATTTTTATAAACATCTAGTTTTTCAACAAATTCAGAAATAACAGCGTCTAGAAAGAAGATCATAGTTTCAACCGCATCAGTATCTTTCCATTTTTCATAATGTAATACATTTAAAGAAGATAGGCAGCAGACAAACGACCACTCTTCATTTGACGGCAGCATAATTTCTGTGCATAAGTTACTAGCATTAATACTATGATTATTTTTTTTATAAACTTCAGGAGCACCATTATTAGCATTGTCTTTAAAAAAGATATATGGATAACCAATTTCACCGCGTCTTTGTAAAACTTTTGCCCATATAGTTCGCTTTTCCACATCTCCATCGATCATTTCTTGCAACCATTTATTTGTTACTGAAACTCCATGTGTTAGTTCTTGAATCGGATTTCCTTCTGTACCGATATCTAAGAACTCAGAAATATCATCATGTTCAACCGGCAAATAAGGAGAGAATCGACCCCTACGTACCGAACCTTGACTGACAACATCCACCATTGTTTCAAATAGNTGCATTATATGAACAGAGCCGGATGCTTCNCCATTATTTTTAACACTGGCACCTCTATGCCTAATATTTCCAAAATAACCAGATGTTCCCCCGCCTAATTTTGACATCATTCCCACCTCTGATTGAGTGTATAAAATATTACCCATATCATCAGAAATATTAGAACCAAAACAACTAATCGGTAAGCCCCTTTTTTTACCAAAATTAGACCATACAGGAGATGATAAAGAGTAAAAACCTTGCTCCATATAGTTGTAAAATTTGTTCGCAAAACCTTTTATATCTAAAATTTCCTCAGCCCTGTTCGCTATTTCACGTATGCGAGTTTCTGGNCTTACTCCTTCCGCCACATATCCAGCTGAAAGAAAATTTCTACTATGTTCTGTTAGCCACTCAAATTCTTTTTTCTTTCTTTTATCGTTTTTTGCAGATTCTCTGGATTTTAGTAAATAGTCATAATTAGATGACGCATTTTCTGTTTTTAAATCTTTTTTTGTTTCTTGCATTTTAAAATAAATCTTGAGCGGTTATACTTTGAGTTTTCTTACTATAATTAATGGATCGTTTAACAAAAAAATCAACATGTTTAGTGCCAATAATTTCGTCATTAAACCATTCCGTTTCATTTAATAAAGATTGTTCTGTTTCAAACACCTTATTCACACCTATACTTTCTAATGACCTGTTGAAACGATCTTTAATAAATTCTTTAATTTGGTTCTTTGGNAGGAAATCTAATTCACCTTTTTCAAAAATCCAATCAATTATTGCGCTTTCAGCTTCAAAAGCAGTTTTACATAAATTTTGTACTTTAAAATCATATTTAACATCAAACCACTGAGGATTTTCTTTCTTAATAATTTTAATTAAATCAATACCAAAATCACCGTGTATCTGCTCTTCTTTTGAGGTCGCCTCAACTACATTAGAAATGCCTTTTAGCATATTTTTATGCTTATTAAACGCCATAATTATTAAAAATTGAGAAAATAAAGATACGTGTTCAATAAATAAAGAAAAAAGTAATATAGATTCAGTATATTCCTTATCGTTATCACTTTTTGAACTAATTAGAGCCGCATCTAGATATCTAACCCTCTTCATTATAACAGGATTTTTTTTCAGATTTTTGAACTCGGCATTCAACCCTAAAATTTCTAAAAGATGTGAGTATGCATCAGTATGTCGCACTTCACTTTCTGCAAAAGTAGACCCTACAGCTCCAATCTCTGGCTTTGGGATTTTATGATATATATCTCCCCAGAAACTTTTTACAGCAACTTCAATTTGTGAGATTGCTAACATTGCATTTTTAATAGCATTTTTTTCTATTTCTGATAAGTGTGTTTTGAAATCTTGAATATCACTGGTAAAATTAAATTCCGTATGAATCCAGTACGAATGTCTAATTGCAGGCACATATTCGTATAGTTCTGGGTACTCATATGGCTTTAAAGTCATTCTTCTTTCAAATATATTGCGTTCACGCTTTTTAGCCTGTGTGTTTCTGTATAGTATGTATGCTTTAGCAGCACCCAANAATTCACTTTTCATTAACTCCTGTTCTACTAAATCTTGTATCTCCTCTACATTAGGTATATAGTTTGGTATTTCATTCTTTCTNCTTGTTAGAGTTTTAAAAACNGNCCCTGCTATTTTTTCAGCATCACTAATTTTACCCTCATTAACTGAAAGCATAGCCTTTAAAATAGCCTCAGTAATTTTGTTAAGATCAAAAGGCATTTTATCATGGTTTCTTTTGAAAATAGAATCAATATGCATAGTAAAACTTTTAAGGTTTTTTTAAAAAAACTAAATTACAATTAAACAAGATTTATAAATAATATAACTTAAATCTTTTTCAACAATTGCTTGCTAACAAACTATAAGTATATATTAGTAAAATCGGATTCCTCTTCTACAACGNTTATCCACCAGCCTTAAACAAAAGGGAANATTGATAAACAACACCGCAAATATTTAATTTAAAATTTAAAAGTCCAATTTTCATCATTAAAAAAAGCCAATTATTTATCAACTTTAATTGTTAAAAAAAAAAAGCGCGNCGGAATAGCTGTTGTATTTAAAAATTAGTATTAAGNGGTGTTAAAAANNAGTATTTAGATACACNGATCTACTTTTCTAAGCTAAATTTTTTAATATACTATCAAATAATATTTTCCCGTCTANATTTTTTAGGTTTTTGTCTGAAGCTCTTTCTGGGTGGGGCATCATTCCAAACACATTACGATCTTTATTACATATGCCCGCAATATTTAATAACGATCCATTTGGATTAGCNGAGNCTTTGACCTCACCATTTTCATCACAATATTTAAATAGTATTTGATCATTTTGTATTAGATCATCAAGAGTTTTTTTGTCGCAAAAATATCTTCCCTCACCATGAGCAATAGGNATTTTAATTGGGTTCTTCTGGCAATCTTTTGTAATTAAAGAATCACCTGTAATTGTTTTNAGAAANANATTCTTACATATAAATTTATGCGATTCATTATGTAATAACGCCCCAGGCAACAAGCCAGACTCAGTTAAAACNTGAAAGCCATTACAAATACCCATAACGTAACCACCAGCATTAGCAAAACCGATGNCTTCTTTCATAATAGGNGAGAACTTAGCAATTGCACCNGACCTAAGGTAATCTCCATAAGAAAAACCNCCAGGCAAAATAATAAAATCAACTTTTTGTAAATNAGTGNTTTTATGCCAGAGCCTGACAACCGTTTGATTTAATAATTTTTCTAATACGTATATAATATCCTCATCACAATTTGACCCAGGNAAAACAACAACTCCAAATTTCATATAGCTNACTTTTTTGTATACAAACTTACACATTATAAGTTAATAACAAACCTATANAACATCGAAGAACANANCAAAAGAAAAAATAACAAATTTGCTAAAAACCTNTTTTTTGTATATATAAAATAATTAGAGACAATAATACTTAAAGGTGTTATAAGNTAATATAAGTTTTCATAATTATTATCAAATAAAAGAGTAGAGCATAAAATAAAATATAAAAATATTATAATGAAGGATTTTCTTGACTTAATACTCTTTTTATACAACCACCTATACAGTTCGAAAAAACCTAGTATAGAAATGAGAAGAATAGTNGTTAAATAAAANACCTTAAATATATGTAAATTNAAAAAAGATGGCAATTCAATAAATTGNATTTTAGGTAAACTAGGNGTGTTAAATGGGATTTCTGTAATTAGTGATAAATAAAAATAAATNATATAAGGTNTTAGCAGACCAATTACTACAACAATAATNCCTCTAAACTTCAAATTACTGTAATTTATTCCTGCTATAATTATNAGGAAGATCAAAAATGTAATACTTAAATTTAAGAATGATAAAANAGAGATGATTATAGANGCATTAAAATATTGAGATAATGGATATTCTTTTTGATAACTATCAAAAAGATAAAAAATATAAAACAGCAAAAANAAGGATATTAAAAATGTATTTATATTATTAAGGAAAGGAGAACACATTATAAAGTAGGTTACACCNACAACAAGGTTGTCTTTTTTTATTATACTTTTTTCATAGATTAAATTATTTAAGCCTAAAGAATGAAAAAAGATCACGACTAATCCAAAAATATAAACAAAATATGTAGGCAACCACTCATGTCCGAAGCATTCATTAAAAGAGCACTTTAAAAGAGGAATACTATGATNTATAATTGAAAATACNATAAACGAAATAATTATGNTAGGTTTCGGATTAATAAGATGTTTTAAAAACATATAAAAATAAATTTAATTAACTTTGCGTATTAATTAAAACAAAGTTATGAATAAGATTTGGAATGCTATTGCTGATTTTTTTGAACTAATATTTATAGGCGTGGAGTTTGCTGGTGATATAATGAATTATTTGTATATNCTCATCATTTTTGTTTTTCTAGTTNTTTGGACTGTAATTATGCTAAAACATAAAAAAGAAAATTNAGAACACGCNCCGTTATAAATCAAATCCAATGTCTTTTCTGAAGTATTTGTTTTCAAAAGAAATATTGTCAACACTACNATATGATATTTTNAACGCTTCTTTGATATCTTTTCCATATGATGTAACAGCNAANACTCTTCCNCCATTTGTTAAAATATTTTCATNTTCNTTTTTCGTGCCCGCGTGAAAAACTAAACTGTTTTCAATTATTTCNAGACCATTAATTAGTTTATCTTTCTCNTATTTTTCTGGGTACCCATTAGAGGCAAGAATTACAGTTGCAGTNGCTTTGTTTTCTATTTCCAAATCTTTTTCACTAAAAGTACCATCTCCAATCCCTTTTAATAAATTTAGCAAATCAGATTTAATTCTAGGTATCACCACCTCTGTTTCAGGATCTCCCATGCGAACATTATATTCAATAACTTTAGGNTCCCCTTTAACATTTATTAAACCAATAAAAATAAANCCTTGATATATTATATTTTCTTTTTGGATTCCTGCTATTGTAGGTTTAATAATTTCTCNTTCTACTTTTTCCATATAAAATCTATCTGCAAAAGGNACTGGTGATACNGCACCCATCCCACCNGTATTAAGCCCNTTATCACCTTCACCTATGCGCTTATAATCTTTTGCAGAAGGNAGGATTTTATANGAGTTGCCATCCGTTAAAACAAAGACAGATAGTTCAACCCCCTCTAAAAATTCTTCAATAACAACAGTTTTTGAAGCATTACCAAATTTAGAATCAACCACCATATTTCTCAATTCTTTCTTAGCATCTTCTAAATTTTCAATAATCAAAACTCCCTTTCCCGCCGCTAAACCATCAGCTTTTAAAACATAGGGAGGGCTAATTGATTCTAAAAATTTATAACCTTCTTTTAAAGAATTTTTATCGAAAGAGTTATAATTTGCAGTAGGAATATTATACTTTTTCATAAATTCTTTTGCATATTTCTTACTTCCCTCAAGCTGCGCTCCCTCTTGCGACGGGCCAATTATAGTAATGTTTTGTAATTTAATATCTCTTTTAAAAAAATTATATATTCCATTTACAAGTGGCTCTTCTGGCCCTACAATAATTAAGTCAACTTGTTTATCTAAAGCAAAATCCTTAATACTTTTAAAATCAGCTATATTTAGATTAATGTTTATTCCTAATTTTTCAGTACCAGCATTTCCTGGAGCAATGAAAAGAGAGTTACAAAAACTACTCTGCGATATTTTCCAAGCAAAAGTGTGCTCTCTTCCGCCACTTCCTAATATTAATATGTTCATGAGTTATTTATTATGAGTCCATTATTTTTAGTATTTCTTCATTTATTTCCATATTATGGAAAACTTGTTGCACGTCTTCGTTATCTTCTAGCAAATCTAATAATTTCAATATTTTTTTTGCCTGATCAGCATTGATTTTTTTTGTGGTATTTGGAATTCTCTGTAATTCGGAGCGGATAATTTCTATATTCAGACTTTCTATTTTTAATTGCATATTATTAAAATCCTTGTAATCACAATAAACTACTAAATTATCTGTTTCAATTTCAAACTCTTCAAGCCCCCCATCAATCAACTCCATTTCTAGATTTTCTAAATTAATATTTATATTATTTTCAATTGTAAAAACCCCTTTTCTATCAAATATATATTCTAATGAGCCATTTGTTCCTAAAGCCCCATCACATTTATTAAAATAAGATCTTATATCAGCTACCGTTCTATTATTATTATTTGTTGCACAATCAATAAAAACGGCAATCCCATATGCCCCGTAACCCTCTAATGAAATTTCCTCATAATTTGCCGTTTCTTTTTCACTAGCTTTTTTAATAGCGCGTAAAATATTTTCTTTTGGCATATTTACAGATTTTGCATTTTGCATAACCTGCCTTAATCGAGTGTTAGTATCCGGATTGCCCCCACCTTCTTTAACAGCGATTACTATATCTTTTCCAATTCTCGTAAATGCTTTCGACATTTTTGCCCATCTTTTCATTTTTCGGGCTTTTCTAAATTCAAAGGCTCTTCCCATAGTTATTTTTAATTATCTAATTGTAAAACTGAAAGAAAAGCTTTTTGTGGTATTTCAACATTCCCCACCTGTTTCATTCTTTTTTTACCTTTTTTTTGCTTCTCTAATAATTTTCTTTTTCTTGTAATATCACCTCCATAACATTTAGCAGTAACATCTTTCCTTAACGCTTTAATTGTTTCTCTTGAAATAATTTTTGATCCAATAGCAGACTGGACAGCTATATCAAACTGTTGCCTAGGAATTAATTCTTTTAATTTAGAACAAAGTTTTTTTCCAAGAGTATATGAGTTTGATTTATGAACTAAAGCAGACAAAGCATCAACTGGAGCACCATTCAATAAAATATCTAATTTTGCTAAACTAGACTCCCTATATTCTAAGGGGTAATAATCAAATGATGCATATCCTTTTGAAATAGATTTTAATTTGTCATAGAAATCAAATACTATTTCTCCAAGAGGCATTTCAAAAGTTAACTCTACACGATCAGTTGTTAGATATATTTGATTTTTTAATTCACCTCTTTTTTCTATACATAGCGTCATAATCGCCCCAACGAATTCAGATTTAGTAATAATTTGCGCTCTAATAAATGGCTCTTCAACCTTTTCTAATATTGAAGGGTCTGGATAGTCAGAAGGGTTATGAATTATAATATCTTCATTTTTTTTTGTCGTTGCTTTATATGACACATTGGGAACTGTTGTAATAACCATCATGTTAAACTCTCTCTCAAGTCGCTCTTGTATTATTTCCATATGTAGCATACCTAAAAAACCACACCTAAATCCAAATCCTAAAGCGACTGAAGATTCTGTTTCATATGTTAGGGAAGCGTCATTTAATTGGAGTTTTTCCATAGAATTTCTAAGCTCTTCGAAATCCTCTGTTTCAACAGGATAAATTCCTGCAAAAACCATAGGCTTAACTTCTTCAAATCCTTTTACAGCGCTTGTAGCAGGATTTTTTACAGAAGTGATTGTATCCCCAACTTTTATTTCTCTAGCATCTTTTATTCCAGAAATAATATAACCCACCTCTCCCGCTACAAGTTCTTTTTTGGGATATTGTTTTAGTCTTAATGCTCCAACTTCATCAGCGTGATATTTCATATTTGTCGCCATAAACTTTACTTCTTCGCCACTTCTTATTTTCCCATTAATTATTTTAAAATAAGCTTCTACTCCCCTAAAAGTATTATATACTGAATCAAAAATCATGGCCTGCAGAGGACTGTTAGGATCGCCATCAGGAGGAGGAATTTTATTAATAATTGCTGTAATTATATTTTCTACTCCAAAGCCAGTTTTTGCACTAGCATCAATGATTTCATCTTCTGAACAGTCAATTAGATTTACAATTTGGTCCCTTACAACTTCGGGCTCAGCTGATGGCAAATCAATTTTATTTAGAACAGGTATTATTGTTAATTCATGTTCAAGAGCCAAATACAAATTAGAAATGGTTTGTGCTTGAATTCCTTGAGCAGCATCTACTATTAATAGCGCACCTTCACATGCGGCTATTGATCGAGAAACTTCATATGAAAAATCTACATGACCTGGGGTGTCGATTAGATTGAGTATATAATGTTCATTACTATAATGGTATTCCATTTGAATAGCATGACTTTTAATTGTAATGCCTCTTTCTTTTTCAAGCTCCATATCATCGAGTAATTGATCTTGAGACTGTCTAGAATTTACCGCTCCTGTTAATTCTAGAAGCCTATCTGCTAATGTAGATTTCCCATGATCAATATGAGCGATTATACAAAAATTTCTAATGTTTTTCATATCTATTGCTAAAATACATTTTTCATTATAAACATAAAAGGTAATTTATTTTACTTTGTAGTTTTTTCTACAAATATTATATTTACATCTTAATTATTTCAAGTTATGTTAAAAGAAAATAAGCGCATTAAGCCCCATGTTCATAAAAGAAGACATATTGCCAAGGCTATAACATGGAGGATAATAGGGACTCTTGATACATGGTTAATTAGTTGGTTTTTATTAAGATATTTAGGTGAATTCAATTTTTTTCAAATAGAGTTTTCTAATGATTTAAGATCAAAGGCTGCAAGTTCAGCAACATTAATCGCTACTTTTGAATTAATCTCTAAAACAATTTTGTATTATTTTCATGAAAGAATTTGGTATTCATTAGCTTGGGTGTTTCCAAAACAAAGAGCAAGACATTTTATAAAAACTATTAGTTGGAGATTAGTAGGAGCAGTTGACACGATTCTTCTTGTATTTATAGTGTTTTATTTTCAATTTTCTAGTGTTAATGGAGCTGCTGAAGTAGCAATATCTATGTTTTCTATAGAAGTAATAACTAAAATGATTTTATATTATGCTCATGAAAGAGTATGGTTTATTTCAAATTATGGAGTAAAAAAATAAAATTATTCAAAATCAGTATTGTTTTCTGCTTCCTCATCAATTTCCCATTGATATTTTGTGTTTTCAGGCCCCTCTTTTTTAAAAAATAAAGCTATCAAAATTCCCGCAACCATGCCAGTGAGGTGACCCTCCCAAGAAACACCATTGTTTAATGGAAGAATTCCCCAAATCATAGAACCATATAAAAATATTATCAACATTGAAGCGGCAGTAAGGGGGTTATTTTTTTTAATCAATCCACTAATCAATAAAAATGATGCAAGAGCATAGATTATACCACTTGCACCAATATGGTATACGGGCCTTCCAATAATCCAGAGCCAGAATCCAGAAACAAAGTATAACCAAAAAAATATTTTAATTGCAATTTTTTTATAAAAATAACATAACAACCCACCAAGAACTATTATTGGATATGTATTATTCAATAGGTGGGCTATATCTTTATGTATAATTGGAGAAAAAATAATCCCTATTAAGGAAGATATCTTTTGAGGAAAAATACCAAGATTAATAAATGAAACGGATAGACCAAATTCTAATATTTTAACGCTCCAAATTATTAACAAAAATGCTAAGGGAAGCCTAAGGTTATCTATTAAAATTTTAGAATTCATTTTCTGTAAAATATTGAATAAAGTTATAGTTTTATTTAGATAATGACCTATAAATTTTTTATTTTTACTTATAATATGAAGGAAGAAAAAAAATTATTTTTATTAGATGCATATGCTTTAATATATAGAGCCTATTTTGCCTTTATAAAAAACCCAAGAATTAATTCAAAAGGTGTTAACACTTCAGCTGTTTTTGGATTTACTAATTCATTACTTGAAGTAATTAAAAAACAGAAACCAACACATTTAGCCGTAGTTTTTGATACTAAGGAACCAACAGATCGTCACATTCAATATCCTGAATACAAGGCAAATAGAGAGGAAATGCCTGATGGATTACGAGAGGCGCTACCATACATTGACAAGCTTTTAGAGGCATTTAATATCCCAAAATTATTTAAAGCTGGATTTGAAGCAGATGATATAATAGGAACTATTGCTAAGCGTGCAGAAAAAACCGGATATCAGGTTTATATGATGACTCCGGACAAAGATTTTGCTCAACTGGTTTCTAAAAATATTTTTATTTATAGACCAGCAACTAAGTGGCAGCCAACATCTATTTTAGGAGAAAAAGAGGTGTTAGAAAAGTTTAAGATTAAAAAAATTGAACAAGTAATAGATTTTTTAGCGATGATGGGAGATTCAGCAGATAATATTCCCGGTATTAATGGAGTAGGCGAGAAGACTGCACAAAAATATCTTCAAAAATATGATTCTATTGAGGGTCTTTTTGCTAATACAAATAAATTAAAAGGAAAAATTAAAGAAAAGGTAGAAAGCTCAAAAGAGATTGGCTTACTGTCAAAAAAATTAGTTACAATAATAACAGATGTGCCTATAGATATAAATTTTTCATCAATGTTATTAAAAGGTATCGACGAGGAAAAAGTTAGAAAATTATTTTCAGAATTAGAATTTAGAAATATTTTACAAAGAGTTTTTTCAAGCACAAATCAAACTGAAAAGAAAGAAAACATTAAAGAGTTTGTTAAAAAAGAATCAAATAGTAATTCCCAAATGAGTTTGTTTTTTAAAGAAAAAAATACAGCTTATAAAAAGCAAGAATTAATTATTAAAACTATCGACTCCAAAGAAGTTTTTTCTCAGTTGTTTTTAAGAGCAGAAAAAGACAGCCAGGTAGCATTTGATATTCTTTGTACTGACGATCAAAATACTTTTTCTGCAATTGCCTTTACATTAAAAGATAATTTAACGTATTATTTAGAGAACAATAGCGATAACCTTCAAATGGCAAAATTGATTTTTGAACATCAGAAAATCAAAAAAATAGGGTTTAATCTTAAAGCATCAATAAAGATTCTCCGAGGTTTTGATATTTATTTTAGAGGCAGATTGTTTGATGTTCAGATCGCACATTATTTATTAAAACCAGAACAGAGGCATGAATTAGATATAATGTCAGAAAACTATTTAGATGAAGAATTACCTAATATAAATAAAATTTTTAAAAACAGATTGTCTGATAAAGATATATTTAAAAAAGAATTCCAAATATTAATAACTCAAAGATCTGCAGTTATTTATAAACTTTCGTCGCTTTTTTATGAAAAAATGAAAAACAATAAGATCGAGGAATTATTTAAGAATGTAGAAATGCCATTGATTTATACATTATCCGAAATGGAGCTGCAAGGAATCAATTTAGATCAAGAAATGCTAAAAAAGTATAGCGAACAATTATATGTAGAAGAAAGTAATTTAGAAAAAGAAATTTATAATTTATCTGAAGAAGAATTTAATATTGGTTCTCCAAAACAATTAGGAGTTGTTTTATTTGATAAACTGAAATTATCTAGCAAACCTAAAAAAACAAAAACAGGACAATATTCAACTTCTGAAGAAACACTGAATCAAATAAAGGAATCTCATATTATTGTTTCAAAAATATTAGAGTATAGGGCAGTAAAAAAATTATTATCAACATATGTGAATGCGCTGCCAGAATTGATTAATAAAAAATCTAATAGGATACACACTACATTTAATCAAGCAGTTACATTAACAGGTAGGTTGTCATCAACCAATCCGAATATTCAAAATATTCCCATACGGACTGAGAGAGGAATGAAAGTGCGCCAAGCATTCGTGCCAAGCAACAATAATTATAAGATACTTGCTGCTGATTATTCTCAAATTGAGTTGAGAATTATGGCCGCATTAAGTAATGACAAGGGAATGCTAAACGCATTTAGTCAGGGGTTAGATATACATACAGCGACAGCAGCAAAGGTATATAAAGTTGATATTGATAATGTAGATAGATTAATGCGCTCGAATGCGAAAGCTGTAAATTTTGGTATTATATATGGAATTTCGGCATTTGGTTTGTCACAAAACATAGGCATTTCTCGTACTGAAGCAAAAAAAATTATTGATCAATATTTTGAAGAGTTTCCTAAAATAAAAGAATATATGGAGTTTTTGGTAAGCCAGGCTAGAGAAAATGAATATGTAGAAACCATAATGGGAAGAAGACGATATTTAAAAGATATTAATTCTAGAAACGCAGTAATAAGATCTGTAGCGGAAAGAAACGCAATAAACGCTCCAATACAAGGTTCCGCAGCGGATATAATTAAGAAAGCTATGATAGAAATTAATATGGAGATTTATAATAGAAAAATGAAATCTAAAATGTTGTTACAAGTTCACGACGAGTTAGTTTTTGATATGTATGTAGAAGAGAGAACACAATTAATACAGATTGTTAAATCTAAAATGGAAAACACAATAAAACTGGATGTTCCTTTAATTGTAGATATAGGAGAAGGTGAAAACTGGCTAGAAGCTCATTAATCGGGTTATTATTTTTTCTTATTCATAAATAACAAATACAACACCACCAAAGCAATAACACCAATAAAAGATGCGCCAGCATCTTGTATATTTCCTACAGGATCCCAGCCTAATATTTTTTCATCTATTAGTAATTGTATTATAACACCTAAGCATAAAAAATTTAAACCCCAAGATATTCCTTCTCTTATAATTTTTTTAAGTGTAGAAAATAATTCTTTCATAGTTGTTTTGGTTTAGATTTCAAATGTAATAAAATAAAATAGCCCCGCTTTATGGCAGGGCTATTTTATTATAATCCATTTAAGGATTTTTACTTAGCAGTTAATAGAGAGAATAATACACATAATCCAACTAATCCAGCGAATCCAGCCCCTCCAAGACCATTAATTACTGCCATCACATTGTCAATAACAGTCATTCCAAACATAGCTCCTCCTCCGAAAAGGATTTCTACTGCAACACCAAGACCTAAAACAGTCATAATTAATCCTGTTAAGCCTTTAAAAAAGCCATTGAAATACTTAAATACATTGTCCATAATAAAAAAATAATTTGGTTAATACTGTGACAAACTTAGGACATATTACCTTTTTGATTATTATTTTTATTAAAAAATCTTCAAACTTAGCATTTTTCAAATCTGTAAATAAAAGACTATAAAATAATCTTATTAAACCATTAAAAATCAAACACTTAGCTTAATTAAAAACCATTTTTTTAGAGGAAAATGTTTAGGTTTTTTCACATCAAAATGTTAAAAATTACAAAAGCACGTAAGTTATTGAAAATCAACACATAAGACTCTAAAAATGATAAATTTAGGGGATAAATTGTTAAATTTATCAATAAATTTAATTTTAAATATAATTAAGCTATTTCTCCTCTTTTTTAAATACTATACTAATAAGCTTAAAGAACTATCAAGGTCCTCAATTAAATCTTCAATATCTTCAATACCTACACTTAATCGAATTAATGAATCTACAACACCTGTTTTTTCACGTTCATTTTTAGGGATAGCAGCATGAGTCATGGATGCTGGATGCCCACATAAAGACTCTACACCTCCTAAGCTTTCAGCTAATGTAAAATACTTTGTGTTTTCAACAACCTTTTTAGCATCTTCCAAATTATTCCCTTTAAGATCAAAAGAAACCATGCCACCAAAACCATGCATTTGTTTTTTAGCTACATTATGGTTTTTATGAGATTTTAAACCAGGCCAATAGACCCCTTCTACTTTAGGATGATTAATTAAAAATCCAGCTATTTTTTCTCCATTTTGACAATGTCTTTCCATTCTAATATGTAATGTTTTAATTCCTCTTAAAACTAGAAAACTGTCCATAGGCCCAGGAACAGCGCCGCAAGAATTTTGAATAAAAAATAATTTTTCAGCAATCTCTTCGCTATTACAAATCAGGGCACCCATAACCACATCAGAATGCCCACCCATGTATTTAGTTAAAGAGTGCATAACTATATCCGCGCCTAATTCAAGAGGTTTTTGAATATAAGGTGTAGCAAATGTATTATCAACTACCAAGGTAAGATTATGTTTTTTAGAAATAGTTGCTAGCATTTCAATATCAATAATATTTAGCATTGGATTAGTAGGAGTTTCTGCCCAAATTAATTTTGTATTCTTGTTAATGTAATTATCGATATTTGATAAGTTTTCCATGCCTATAAAATGAAATTTTATTCCATAATTTTCAAATATTTTAGTAAAAAGCCGGTATGTACCCCCATACAAATCATTTGTTGAAATTACTTCATCACCTGGTTTTAATAATTTGATAACAGCATCAATTGCTGCTAAACCACTACCAAAACATAGCCCATACTTACCATTTTCTAAAGCTGCAATATTATCTTCTAGTACTTTTCTAGTTGGATTTCCAGTTCTAGAATATTCAAAGCCAGAATGTTGACCCGGTGAGCTTTGTATGTATGTTGAAGTTTGGTAAACAGGAGTCATAATCGCCCCAGTTGTGGGATCTGGTTTTTGACCAGCATGTATAGTTTTTGTTCCGAATTTCATTATGTTTGATTTTAATTATTACAAAAATATATATATTGAATAAAAATATCATTTCACATGTAGCACTTTTTTTCTCAAATTTTATTTATGCGCTAAATTATACCATTGCAAAAGATGTAATGCCGAACTACATCAAACCTTCTGGTTTTATATTTTTAAGAGTAACAGGAGCTGTAATTTTATTTTCTTTGATATACTTTTTATTAATTAAAGAAAAAGTAGAAAAACAAGATTTTGTTAAATTATTTATTTGCGGATTATTTGGGGTGGCTATAAATCAGTTATTATTTTTTCAAGGTTTAAATTTATCAACACCAATAAATGCAGCAATAATAATGACAACCAATCCGGTACTTGTACTTATTATNNCTTTTATTATTATNAATGAACCACTAACTGTAAGAAAAGTATTGGGCATTTTTTTGGGTATTATTGGCGCACTTTTTTTAATATCAGGTACGGGAGAAATATCTATAAATAATCAGACAAAAATAGGAAATATATTTATTTTTATTAATGCTACAAGTTATGCTATTTATCTTGTATTAGTAAAGCCATTAATGCAAAAATACCAGCCAATAACTGTTATGTTTTACGTGTTTTTATTTGGACTTGTATTAGTTGCCCCTTTTGGTTATAGACAATTGTTAGAAGTAAATTGGTTAGAAATACCTAGTTATNTCTTTTTTGAAATTATTTTTGTTGTTATTTTCACTACATTTATTGCATATTTATTAAATTCAGTTGCTTTAAAAAATCTAAATCCTTCTGTTGTGAGCACTTATATTTATTTGCAGCCAATCATAGCTTCAGTATTTGCTATATATATGCAGAAAGACAGTTTTAGTATTTTGAAAATGACAGCAATAATTTTTATTTTTATAGGGGTCTATTTAGTTAGTACAAGAAAAAACGTTAAGACTAAGCAGAAACTTTTCTAAATTTGCTAAAAACTTACTTTTATGACATACTCTATGACCGGTTACGGAAAATCTTCACTAAATTTCGAAAACTCTAATTTTATCATAGAATTAAAGTCACTTAATTCTAAACAAATTGATATTAATATTAAAATGCCAAATTTGTACAGAGATAAGGAGATTAGTATTAGAAATTTACTTTCAAAAAAGCTTCAAAGAGGAAAAATCGAACTTTCTGTATGGAAAGAAACTACGCAGATAANTCCAAATTATAATTTAAACAAAAAATTAATAAAACATTANNATCAACAAATTGTAAGCTTAAAAAAATATTTAGGATTACGTTGGAACTTATTTACTTTGACTCCATTTACATCTAAATCTACGGATATATTACCAACATTATTAAAAATGCCGGATATATTACAAAAGATAGANACGAAACCAAATGAAAATGANTGGGGAGAGATATATGACAATATAAATTTTGCAATTGATGAGTTATTGCAATTTCGTTTAGATGAAGGAAAAAAATTAGCAAAGGATATAATCTCAAGAATATCTAAAATAAAAGAGCTNTTAAAAGAAATAACTCCATTTGAAAAAGAAAGAATACAAAAGGTTAAAGATAGATTGCATCAAAAGCTGTCAGATTTAAGTAATCAACAANTAGATAATATTAGGTTTGAGCAAGAAATTATATATTATTTAGAAAAGCAAGATATAACAGAAGAAAAGGTAAGATTAAGCTCACACCTAAGTTATTTTTTAGAAACGATAAGTTTAAAGACACCCAACGGAAAAAAATTAGGATTTATAACTCAAGAAATAGGCCGCGAGATTAATACTATTGGATCTAAATCTTCTGATTTTGAAATGCAAAAAATTGTTGTTCAAATGAAAGATGAATTAGAAAAAATTAAAGAACAAATATTAAATATCCTATAATGAATAAAATTATTGTTATATCAGCACCCTCGGGAGCAGGAAAAACAACCATTGTACATTATTTAATAGATCAAATACCAGACTTGGAATTTTCAATTTCTGCTACAAGTAGACAAAGAAGAGAAAATGAAAAAGAAGCAAAAGACTATTACTTCTTTACAACTAATGAGTTTAAAGCTAAAATTAATGAAAAGGCTTTTTTAGAATGGGAGGAGGTATATAAAAACCAATTTTACGGAACATTAAAATTAGAAATAGATAGAATATGGGGAAATAATAAAATAGCAATAGTAGATGTAGATGTAATAGGAGGAATAAATATAAAAGATTTTTATTTGGATAAATGTTTGTCTGTCTTTATTATGCCACCATCTGTGGAAACATTAAAAAAGAGGTTGATGAAAAGAAATTCTGAATCAGAAAAAAGTATTCAGATAAGATTAGATAAAGCTCAAGAAGAAATATCAAGAAATCAAGATTTTGATGCCATAATTATAAATGAAAACTTAGAATTAGCTTGTAGACAAATAAAAGATATTGTAACAAAATTTATAAGTAAATAAATTATGAAAGTAGGATTATTTTTCGGATCATTTAACCCGTTCCATATAGGTCATAAAGTGATCTCTTCGTATTTAGTAGAATTTTCAGATTTAGATAAAATAGTATTTGTTATTTCTCCTCAAAACCCATTTAAAAACAAAAAAAGCTTGCTAGATCAAAATCACAGGTTGCAAATTATTTTATCTGAAATACAAGACAATACAAAATTAGGATATTCCGATGTTGAATTTTACCTACCTCAACCTTCTTACACTATTGACACTTTAATATATTTGCAAGAAAAAAACCCACAACATGAATATTCAATTATTATGGGGGCGGATAATTTGAAAAATTTTCATAAGTGGAAAAATTATGAACAAATTTTAGCTAATTTTTCTATTTATGTATACCCAAGGGAAGGCTTTAAAGCAGAAGGTTTTCATAAAAATATACATTTAATTTCTGAAGTTCCTAAAATGGATATTTCGGCTTCATTTATAAGAAAAGCCATTAAAAAAGGAAAAGATGTATCATATTTAATTCCTGAAAAGGCTTGGAAATATATTGATGAAATGAATTTTTATAAATGATAAATTATTTTAAATATTTAATTCTATTTTTTTTAGTAATTAATTTAAATAGTACTTATGCGAAAAATAAAATCCAATTAGTTTTTAATTTAATTCAGCAAGAGTTATTAGATGAAAATATAGAAACACAAAATTATTTTGGATGGTGGATTTATGGAGAGGGACAACATTTGTTTAAGGATGAAAAAACACTTCAAGAGTGGGATTTAGAATTTTTAAATGAAGATATGAAAGAGTTAGAAAAATTATATTTAGCAGTTTGTGAAATGGAATATTTTCCCATGGAATTTCAAATAACAGGGTATCTTAAAAAAACAAATAATTCTGAAAAAATAACATTAATAGCTCAAAGCTTTAAGATACTTTACATACAAGGGTGTGGAGAACAGTAAATCATTCTTTGTAAAGTAATTCTAGTAGTGTTTGACCAACGGCCTTTAAAGTTTCTTTATTAATATTATTCATATCATCTCCATGAGTATGCCAGTGTTTGTTAAAATTATGCTCAGTGGTTGGATCATGCTCAATAATATCGATAGTTGGAATTCCAGTAAGCGTGTTAACATAATAATGATCATCCATGATTTGCGGGCTTTTCTGATATACAAAATGCTTTCCATAACCTAGATTATGACCAATTTTCCAAACTTTATTTATTATGTTAGGCGCAAAATAGGCTGAAAGTTCTTCATGATAAAAGGCGGCATCTTTAGCCCCAACCATATCTAATAAAATTCCATATTTAGCATAGTAATTTACTTTGTGTGGATTTTTTCCCCAGTATTGAGAACCAAGACACCATGAATTTTCCATTATAGGATATTTAGAGTTTTCNGGNTGCCCNTAATCTTCAGCATCAAATAGTATNATATCTATCCCAATGCGTGGNCTATTACGGCTAATATTTCTAGCTAATTCAATTAACACNCCCACACCGCTTCCCCCATCATTTGCTCCTAAAATAGGTTTATCCATATTATTATNATCATGATCGGCTATGTGTCGAGAGTCCCAATGAGCAAACAGAGCAACTCTNTTGTTTTTTTCTGGAGAGAAAGAAGCAATAATATTTTTTAAAGTATGTTTTTTCCCATCATATGTTGTTGTTGGNGCTTCTTGNACTATTACANGAGAGGTGTATTCTAAAAATTTTTTTTCTAACCATTTTGCACAGTTTGCCCACGCTTTTGAAGATATAACTCTTGGCCCAAAATCTACTTGTTTTTGTATGTATTGATATGCAGAATCAGAATTAAATTCTGGCACAGTAATTTTTTCTTTTTGTAATTTTTGTACTAACGGTTCTTTTTTAGAATCAGTAATACAAGCGCAAAAGAAACAAAATATTAAAATTATGTATATTTTTAGCTTTAGACTATTTAACTCTCCAAGTAGTTCCTTCTCTTTCATCTTTTATCTCAATATTTAATTTGTTTAATTCTTCTCTTATATAATCCGCTGTTTTATAATCCTGCTTCTTTTTTGCTAATTTTCTTAGATTTAACATGATTTCCATAATNTCATTTGTAAATTCTAATGGATTATTTGTATTTATCNTTTTGAANCCTAAAATNTTATTTATAAATAAATTTAATAGNGATNCTAAATTAANTATATCTTTTTCTGTCAATTNNTCTGTTCCTTTTACNGCTGAATTAATAACTTTAACAGCATCAAATAAATTAGCAATTAGAGTGGGAGTATTAAAATCGTCGTTCATCGAGGCATAACAATTCTTCTTAAACTTATTTACGTCAAAACTTGANTTCTTAGAGGGGCTTATTTTTTTAAGATTTGTAGAGGCAGACATTAATTTTTCTAGTCCCTTTTCTGCAGCCTGTAAAGCTTCATTGCTAAAGTCTATAGTCCCCCTATANTGAGCTTGTAAAATGAAAAAACGAATTGTCATAGGGGAAAAAGCTTGNTTTAGTTTTTTATGGTTGCCAGTAAAAAATTCATTTAGTGTAATAAAGTTTCCTAAAGATTTCCCCATTTTTTTNCCTTCAATAGTAATCATATTATTATGCATCCAATAATTAGCGGGATCACAATTATTACATGCATTGCTTTGAGTTATTTCTGCTTCATGATGAGGGAAAACTAAGTCCATNCCACCACCATGAATATCAAATTTNTTNCCNAGATATTTTTCNCTCATTGCAGAACATTCCATGTGCCATCCAGGAAAGCCTTCTCCCCAAGGAGAAGACCACCTCATGATGTGNTCTTTTCCAGCTTTTTTCCAAATCGCAAAATCAACTGAATTNTTCTTTTCTGATTGACTATCTAATTCTCGAGTGCCCTCTAGCGTGTTTTCTAAATTCCTACCAGATAAAATACCNTAAGCATATTTTTTGTTATATTTTTTTACATCTAAATAAACAGAACCATTTANTTCGTANGCATANCCATTTTTTAATATTTTTTTCACCATTTCTATTTGCTCAATAATATGNCCAGTTGCTCTCGGCTCTATTGAAGGAGGNAGACAATTNAGNGCATCTATAGCTTTATGGTAACTAAGAGTATAGAANTGAACTACNTCCATTGGTTCTAANTGTTCTATCCTTGCTTTTTTAGTTATTTTGTCTTCACCATCATCAGAGTCATTTTCTAGATGCCCCGCATCTGTAATATTTCGNACATACCTNACNTTATAATCTAGATGTTTTAAATATCTAAAAACAATATCAAAAGTAATTGCTGGCCTTGCATGCCCTAAATGNGGGTCTCCATAAACAGTGGGNCCACAAACATACATACCAACATGANGTTTTGTGATAGATTTAAATACTTCCTTTTTTTTTGTAAGAGTATTGTATATTTTTATTTCTTGTTGCATATTGCTGAAACTTTATATTCTTTTTTCAAGTTTTTAATCATATCAAAACAGAGCGCTTCNAATTTGTATTTTGGCANCCATCCCCAATCTTTTTTTGCATGGTCATCATTTATAGATTCAGGCCANGAATCTGCTATTTCTTGTCGGNAATCTGTTTTGTAAGAAATTTGAAATTCAGATATGTGACGCCGAATTTCATTGGCAAGTTCTTGAGGNGAAAAACTAACTCCAGACATATTATAAGAAGATCTAATTTTTATTTTTTTACTTGGGGCCTCCATTAATTGNATTGTACCATCTATAGCATCTGGCATNTACATCATGGGTAATNTAGTTTTTTCAGAAAGAAAGCTTTGATATTTTTTCTTTTTTATTGCATCATGAAAGATATTTACCGCATAATCCGTAGTTCCACCACCAGCTTTAGAATTCCAACCAATTAGCCCGGGATACCTCACAGATCGTATATCAACCCCAAATTTTTCATAATAATATTCATTCCATCTTTCACCGGCTAGCTTACTTATTCCGTAAACTGTATTTGGCTCCATTATCGTATGTTGAGGAGTATATTTTTTGGGAGTTGTCCTACCAAAAACAGCAATTGATGATGGCCAAAATATTTTTTTTATAATTTTTTCTTTTGCTAAATCTAATACATGTGAATGGGAGCGCATATTTAATCGCCATCCTAATTCAATATTTTTTTCCGCGTTAGCTGATAATAAAGCTGCTAATAAATAAACTTGTGTAATATTATGTTTTTTTACAGTTTCAAATAATAATTTTTCATCCATAACATCTAATTGCACAAAAGGTCCAGTGCCAAGAATTTCTTCTTTTGGCAAACGTATATCTGATGCTATTACATTTGTTTCACCATAAATTTTTCTCAGAGACGTAACTAAATCACTTCCTATCTGACCTGAAGAACCAATAACTAAAACACGCTCACTCATAGATTTAAATATTTTACAAATATAATAGTTATATGATTAAGATTTTTTAATTATCAAAATTATGATTTCTTATCTTTGCAATCAATTTATAATTTATAAAGATGGACCCAAATTCTGGNAAACCAGGGATGTTTAACAAATTAAGTAAAAANCAAGCTATAGCAGTACTTGAAAATGAAGAATTTTCTAGAACAACAATNTCATTTTATAAATATACTGTTATAAACTNNCCNAACGAATTAAGAGACATTTTATATAAGAGNTGGTCNCAAAAAAATATTCTAGGCAGAATATATATAGCNCAAGAAGGNATAAATGCNCAAATAAGNATACCCAATCATAATATCCAAAGCTTTAAGAGTGATCTGGAAAGCAATAAATATTTGAAAGATATATCATATAAAATTGCTGTTGAGGATGACGGAAAATCGTTTTTTAAANTAACAATAAAAGTAAGAAAACAAATTGTTGCTGATGGGCTNAGTTTAAANGAATATGACGTCACTAATGTAGGNAAGCATTTAAACGCAAAACAGTGGAATAATGCAATTAAAAATGGTGCTTTAGTAGTAGATATGAGGAACCACTATGAAAGTGAAATAGGTAGATTTAAAGGAGCGATNTGCCCTGANGTTGAAACCTTTAAAGAAGAATTGCCTATTGTTAAAGAGTTGTTAAAAGATAAGAAAAAAAAGAAAATATTATTATATTGNACTGGAGGTATTCGATGTGAAAAAACATCGGCTTATTTAAAGCATNATGGATATCAAGATGTAAATCANTTACATGGCGGAATTATAGATTATGCCCGCCAAATAAAAGCTGATCCATCTCTAGATAATTATTTTCAAGGAAAAAATTTTGTTTTTGATGAAAGAAGNGGAGAGAGGATTTCTAAAGATGTAATTAGNTCNTGTCACCAGTGTGGAAAAAAGTGTGATNNTCATGTAAATTGTCAAAATGTAAACTGNAACTTATTNTTTATACAATGTNTANAGTGNCAAAAAATTTATGAAAATTGTTGTTCAACAGATTGTATAGAAGTAAAACAACTTCCAAAAGAAGAACAAAAANTATTAAGAAAAGGTAAAAACAATAAAAAAATGTANTACAGTCATAAACGAGTAAAGTTAAAATTGAAAAAATAATAAGATGAACAAAATTAGAATCACAAAAAAATTTAAATTTGAAATGGCNCATGCTTTATATGGNTATGATGGTTTGTGTAAAAATATTCATGGCCACTCCTACAGNTTGTGGGTTACATTAACAGGAAATATTAAACATCANAAAGGACACAAAAANGATGGNATGGTCTTAGATTTTGATNNCCTTAAAAAAATTGTAAANCCACTTATTGTTGATAAATATGATCATTCACTTGTGCTAAANGCAAATTCTCCACATGCAGATNTTGATTTTTCATCTTTTGAAAAAGTATTTCATTTGCCTTATCAGCCAACATCTGAAAATNTNGTTTTAGATTTNGCNAANACTATACAAAATAATTTNCCAGATAATGTCAATTTACACNNAGTTGTTCTTTCAGAAACTGCNAANTCATATGCTGAATGGAACCAGGAAGATTACTTGTAAAATTNAAGNTCTAATATNNNAAAAAAATATGANTAAAATCACACCATTCCTNAATTGGATTTTTTATTTTTGNACAAGAAAATTTTAAATCATGACAAATATATTATCTGTTATAGTTGGATTATTATTTATTGTTGCANTAGTNCAGATTACTAGAGTAAGTGAGCTGCTAGCAAAACTAAAAGGAAAAGACGTAAATGAAGTCACTGACCAAGACAACACATCTCAGGGTATATTGTTTTTATTAATAGGAGGNGGATTCATAGTATTTGTAATTTGGCAAATGTTAGAATGGAATCATTTATTATTNCCACCNGCNAGCTCTGTTCATGGTGAAGAAATAGATNGCTTGATGCAATTTACAATGGGATTAATTTTANTAGTNTTTTTTATTTTAACACCAATNNTATTNTTTTTNGCATTTAAATANAGAGGCAAAAAAGNAAGAAAAGCATACTTNTANCCACANAATAATAAATTAGAAATNATATGGACGGTTGTNCCNACTATTGTNCTTACNGGAGTTATTATATATGGTTTAAGAACATGGGACAGAGCAATGAANGTAGANACATCTAGNTCAACAGTTGTNGAGGTTTATTCAGAGCAATTTAAATGGACNGCAAGATTATCAGGNCCAGATAATAANCTTGGNGCCACTGATTTTCGNCTTGTNGATAGTAAAAATGTATTGGGTCTTAANATGGANGATGAAAGCNCACTTGATGATAAAATTTCAAGAGAAGTNCATTTAGTTGTAGGTAAGCCNGTATTGTTAAAGTTTAGATCAAAAGANGTTATACACTCAGCATTNTTACCACACTTTAGAGTTCAAATGAATTGNGTTCCAGGTCTTTCTACACAATTTGCATTTACNCCNACCCAAACAACNAAAGAAATGAAATTNCAAGAAGGAGAAGATTTTGAATATGTNTTATTNTGTAACAAAATATGTGGATCNGCTCACTATAATATGCAAATGAAATTTATTGTAGAAACTCAAGAAGAATATGATGAGTGGGAAGCATCACAGAAAAAAATCTCAGATAAATTGTTAACNCAAATTANAGAATAAATATGTCNGAACATCATAAAGAAACTTTTATATCAAAGTATATATTTTCATTAGACCATAAAATGATAGCAAAACANTTTTTGTTAACAGGTATGTTTATGGCTTTANTAGGNATGCTAATGTCTGCAATATTTAGAGTNCAATTNGCAAANCCGGGNGAATCATCCATTTTATATAATTTATTGCCTAGNCATTGGATAAATGAAGNTGGAGCNNTNAATCCAGATAAATATCTTGCNTTAGTAACAATGCATGGCACAATTTTAGTTTTTTGGGTTTTAACNGCTGGNCTTTCAGGAACTTTCGCGAATTTTCTAATTCCTNTNCAAATAGGAGCAAGNGATATGGCNTCAGGATTTATAAATATGCTTTCATATTGGTTTTTCTTCATNGCTACNGTTGTTTTAATATGGTCAATTTTTGTTCCTTCTGGACCAGCTTCNGGNGGNTGGACTATATANCCNCCNTTAAGCGCTCTTCCACAAGCTATNCCAGGTTCAGGTACNGGNATGACTTTATGGCTTGTTAGTATAACNCTTTTTATAGTAGGNTCTCTTTTAGGNGGNTTAAATTATATAGTAACGATATTAAACTTAAGAACAAAAGGAATGAGCATGAAACGCTTACCTTTAACTGTTTGGGCTTTNTTTTTTACAGCTATTTTAGGGGTNTTATCTTTNCCAGTATTATTATCATGNGGNCTGTTGCTTTTGTTTGANCGTTCTTTTGGAACATCTTTTTATTTATCAGANATTATAATTAATGGAGAAGCGNTACATAANATTGGNGGTAGTCCAATATTNTTTGAACATTTATTTTGGTTTTTAGGCCACCCNGAAGTATATATTATTTTATTNCCTGCACTAGGNATNACATCNGAAATAATAGCTACAAATTCAAGAAAGCCAATNTTTGGNTANAAGGCAATGGTTGGNTCATTATTAGCAATTGCATTTTTATCNTTTATTGTTTGGGGCCANCATATGTTTATGACAGGNATGAANCCTTTTTTAGGNTCAGTNTTTACTTTTACAACACTTCTTATAGCTATNCCTTCAGCNNTCAAAGTCTTTAATTTTTTAGCAACTTTATGGAAAGCNAANATTAGATTTACTCCAGCCATGTTNTTTGCAATAGCNACNGTTTCNACCTTTATTACNGGAGGCTTAACAGGTTTAATTTTGGGTGATAGNGCGNTAGATATTAATGTCCATGANACTTATTTTGTTGTTGGNCATTTTCATATTGTNATGGGTCTNTCTGCNATATANGGAATGTTGGCNGGTGTTTATCATTGGTTTCCAAAAATGTATGGAAGAATGATGAATAAAAGCTTNGGGTATATTCACTTTTGGNCAACATTTATATGNGCCTANGGAGTATTCTTCCCAATGCATTTTTTAGGATTAGCTGGTTTGCCTAGNAGATACTATACAAATAGTGCATTTCCNATGTTTGATGGNTTNAGTGATATNAANNCTATTATTACATTTTTTGCATTAGCNGGAGCNGCTGTTCAAGTAATATTTTTATTTAACTTTTTTTATAGCATTTTTAAAGGCACNAAAGCNACTCAAAANCCATGGNATTCAACNACNNTAGAATGGACTACNCCTGTAGAAAGNATACATGGTAATTGGCCNGGNGAANTNCCAGAAGTTAAAAGATGGGCATATGATTATTCTAAGCCAGGATATGANAATGATTTTGTNCCTCAAACAACACCTTTAATGAAAGGAGAAGAAGANCATTAATTTATGTATAGNATTAAACAGAAAACAATTAAACAATTANTATGGGTCGGAATAGGNTCNATNTGTATGTTTTTTGGNGGATTAACATCTGCCTACATAGTTCGAAGAGCNGAGGGTAATTGGTCTTCATTTATTTTGCCAGATTGGTTTTGGTATAGCACAATAACNATCATTATAAGCAGTATACTTTTANTAATTGCAGNAAAGAATATGAAAAAAAATATTCTTCCNACAAATATNATCTTTAGTGTTTTTGTGTTGGGNTTAATGTTTACNTTTTTTCANTTTAATGGNTGGCAATCACTTATTAGCAAAGGAGTGTATTTAACAGGAGAGGGCAGTAATGTTGCTGGATCATTTTTATATGTNTTAACACTTTCTCANCTTGTTCATTTAATAGGAGGTTTNGTNGCATTATTAATNNCNACAATAAATTCAGCAAAAGGAAAATATACTTCAGAAAATCATTTAGGTTTAGAACTAACNAGTACATATTGGCACTTTTTGGGTCTTTTATGGCTTTATTTGTTCTTTTTTTTAAAGTATTTGTAATTTATAAAGTTTAATAAAAAATAAAATTTATGTCAGAAAATACAAATTACGGAAAAGCATGGGAAGGAGGGGACAAACCCTTTGCTGCAAGCTATGGAAAGCTAATGATGTGGTTTTTTCTTATTACAGACACATTAACATTTTCTGCTTTTCTTGCGGCATATGGTTTTAGCAGATTTAAATATCCAGAAGTTTGGCCTGTTCCTGAAGATGTTTTTACTCATTTTCCATTTTTACATGGTGAACACCCACTGCTTTTTGTGGCATTAATGACTTTTATTCTTATAATGAGTTCCGTAACAATGGTATTAGCGGTTAATTATGGACATAAAATGCAAAAAAACAAAGTAATACTTTGGCTTTCATTAACGATTGTAGGTGGTTGTTTGTTTTTAGGATCTCAGGCATGGGAGTGGGGTCATTTTATTCATGGAGATAAGGGAGGTGTTGCTACAAAAACAGAATTTGTTGTTCATATTGCAGAAGGTGAGAAATTATCTTCTGTGTATAAATTAATGGATATAGATAAATATTCTAATGATCACATTTTAAAGTATTCAGGTTTAAAAGACTTAACGGAAGAAATGAAAGAAGGCTTTGATGTTCAAAATCTGGAAATCTTAATAGATAAATTAAAAGAAAAGCCACAATTTAATATTAGAAAAGCAAATAAAGAATATTTAACAAACGAACAATCAATAGAATATCTTAATCAACATGCAACTAAAGTCATGATAGGCGCTAATTTGTATGAAAATGAATATGGCCACAGATTATTTGCAGATTATTTTTTCTTTATAACTGGTTTTCATGGTTTTCATGTCTTTAGTGGGGTTGTTCTATTAATTATAATATTAATTAATGTGATTAAAGGAACATATGAAAAAAGAGGGCATTATGAAATGGTTGAGAAAGTAGGTTTATATTGGCACTTTGTAGATTTGGTATGGGTGTTTGTGTTTACTTTCTTTTATTTAGTTTAAAACATAAAATGTAAAAAAATGGGCGCAGAAAAAAAAGGAAATTGGTGGATATGGAGAGTTTTTTGGATACTCTTATTTGTTACTACAGTGGAGGTAGTCTTAGGAATACTTAAGGTTAATGAGAAATTACCAGAATTTATCGTATATGACAGATTTTTAGGTTTAGCTTGGCTAACACACATATTCATTATTTTAACTATTGTTAAGGCGGCGTATATAGTTATGACTTTTATGCATCTTGGTGATGAGAAAAAAAGTTTAAGATGGACAATTTTACTTCCTGCCTTTATATTAGTTCCATATTTATTATTCATATTATTAACTGAATCTGTACATGCCTACTTAATGTTATAGCTTACTAAAGATGAATGCTAAAAAAACTACAATAATCACTTTATTTTTACTCTTGGTCTTACCGCCAATAGTTTATTTTTATGTGACAAGAGGATTTAATAATTTTATAAATCTTGAGATTATAGGTGAAGAAGGCCACAACATACCTGAATTTAGTTTTATCAATCAAGATAATGACACGGTAAACTTAGAAACAGTAAAAGGCAAAATATATGTTGCAAATTTCTTTTTTACTTCTTGCCCTACTATCTGTCCCGTGATGACGAAAAATATGTCATATGTTCAGCAGGAGCTGAGCGTATACCCTGACATTCGATTTATCTCACACACAGTAGACCCATTAAATGATACACCAGAAAAGATGAAAGAATTTGTTAAAGAAATGCAGAGGAATTATATTAATGTTGATTTGGCAAGTTGGGATTTTGTAACTGGAAAAAAGAATGAAATATATGATATAGCAAAATCATATTTTGTAAATGTAAGCCAGGATTCTTTGGCTCCGGGAGGCTTTTTACATTCTGAATATTTTGTTTTGGTTGATAAAGAAGGCAGAATAAGATCAGGTATTGATAAGAATAATAATCCAGTTGGAGTTTATGATGGAACAAATGAAGTTCAAATGAAAGCCTTGATAGATGATGTTAAAGTTCTTATGGCAGAATATAAGCGACCAAAAAAAGAAGATTAAATGTTTAGAAATAGAGTTTTACTTATAATACTATTTCTTTTTTATAATAAGTATTTGTCTGCGCAATGTGCTATGTGTAAAGCCGTTGTTGAGGCTAATTTAGAGGCTGGAGGATCAGCTGGAGCAGGCTTAAATCACGGAATTTTATATTTAATGGCAATACCTTATATTGCCATATTATTTTTTTCTTTAGCTTACTTTATTCATTTTAGAACACAGAAAGCAAATTAATTGTTACCAATAATAAAATATTATTTTCAGTTATTAAAATTTCGTTTATCAATAACTGTAGTTTTTTCTGCATTTACTGGATTTTTATTAGGAGCAGATAATTTTTTAACATATGATTTAATATATCTTATAATAGGTGGTTTATTTGTGACGGGAAGTGCAAATGGATTAAACCAAGTTCTTGAAAGAGAATTCGATGGGCTAATGACTAGAACCGCACCACGACCTTTGCCATCCTCTAATTTAACAGCTATTCAAGCCACTATTTTTTCATTAATTATAGGTTTTATAGGGCTATATCTTTTAAATTTAATTAATTCACAAGGCAGTTTTTTTGGATTGTTATCAAAATCATGTTTTTTTGGCCTAATATCTATGATATTGTATGTATTATCCTATACACCTTTAAAAAGATTATCAACTATATCAATTTTTGTAGGAGCTATTCCTGGGGCAATACCTTTTTTGCTAGGTTGGGTTGCAGCCACTGATGATTTTGGTTTATCAGCTGGCGTTTTATTTGCTATTCAGTTTTTTTGGCAATTTCCACATTTTATATCAATTTCATGGGTGCAACACGATCAGTATAAAAAGGCAGGATTTAAAATGTTATTTGGAGGTATGAAAAACACTTATCCTGCAGTTATTTCTATTTGCACATCTTCTTTAATGACATTTATATCGGTTTTTCCATATATATATCCAACACAAGAACTAAATTTATCATTTGTGGCCTTTATAATTGTTTTATTTTTAGGCATCTGGTTTACAGCCAATTCCTTCTTACTATATAGGCAACTAAATGATAACGCAGCTAAAAAATTGATGTTTTCATCATTTTTTTATTTGCCGTTAATACAAATAATTTATATAATAGATAAATTCTTCTAGGATTTCTTAAAAATAAACAAGCAATATACCGTTGACATAAATAGTAAGAATGCGCATAATTGATGTGCGAGAGCCAGTTGTAGAGGCACAATATAAATTAGAGTAAATACACCAAGTAAAATTTGTAATATAGTTATAGAACAAAGAATATTGATAGCTTGATTTTCTGAGTTGTTTAGATTGCTTTTTTCTTTCTTGTACATTAGTATTGTTATTAAAAATAAAATCACAAAGGCTAATGTTCGGTGAACAAATTGAACGCCATATTTTCCTTCAACAAAGTTTTTCCAAAAAGGACTAAGTGCATATATAGCTTCTGGAATCCAATGATCTCCCATTTTTGGCCAAGTATTAAACCCAACTCCTGCATTCAATCCCGCTACAAAAGCACCATAAATAATTTGAATTATTAAAATGTAGAAAATCCAAAAACATAATTTTCGAATTTTTGGATAACCTTTTTTTTCTTTTTTATAAACAAGAGGAAGTACTACCCAGAGTGTATAACCACAAGTAAGAAATGCCATAGTTAGATGTACAGCTAACCTGTAATGACTTACATCAGGTTTATCTACCAGTCCACTTTTAACCATCCACCACCCAATAGCTCCTTGTAAAGCGCCTAATAGAAATAACAATAAAGATTGTAATATTAGTTTTTTAGAAAGAGACTTCCTAATTAAAAAGAAAATAAAAGGAATAATAAAAACTAATCCTAGTAGTCTTCCCATCATCCTGTGAAGATATTCCCAAAAGAAGATTTTTTTAAATTCATTTAAAGTATAGTTAAAATTTACTTTTTGATACTCAGGATACTGCTTGTAAAGATTAAATGTTTGTTGCCATTCGGCATCACTTAAGGGTGGTATTACTCCCATAAATAAATGCCAATCAACCATTGATAATCCAGAGTGAGTTAGGCGCGTCACCCCACCAACTACTACCATTAAAAAGATCAAAAAGCATCCTGATAGCAACCATCTAACAATCCATTTTTGATCTTTCATTTTTTTGATCATTTAATAATAAGGAGATATCATTAGGTATACAACCACACCAGTAATAGTTACATATATCCAGACAGGGAAAGTTATTTTTGCTATTTTTTTATGCGGATCGAATCTCATTTGTATTGCCCTAACATAACTTGTTAATACCATTGGGATTAAAGCAATTGACAATAAAATATGTGAGATTAAAATGAAAGCATAGATATATAAAGTGTTTCCCACATGCGATTTTTCATGTAAATCTCTAGTGCCATCTTTGTTTAAGTCACCAAAAACTGTTGAAGTTGATGTTATATGATAAGCAATATACATAAGCAAAAAAATTAATGAAAGTCCAATACATATTTTCATTAAGTTTTCATGTAATTTTATTTTTTTATTTTTTATTGCAATAAGTGCGAGAACTAACAATAATGCTGTTAGAGCATTAATACTAGAGTATATAGGGGGCAAAAAAATGGGAAGAGAATACTCTATTTTTACCGTAAATAGAAGAGCTACAACTATAGGTATTACAACTGATACAATTTTTATCCAAATAGAATATGAATCTTTAGTTTTCCCCATTAGTTTATTTTTAAATTTAAATCATTTAATTGATTGTTATCGATTTCAGAAGGAGAATTAATCATAACATCTCTTCCTGAGTTATTTTTTGGAAATGCAATAAAATCTCGGATACTTTCTTCTCCACCAATAATAGCACAAAGTCGATCAAATCCAAAAGCAATACCTCCATGAGGCGGAGCTCCATATTCAAAGGCATTCATGAGAAAACCAAACTGCTGTTTTGCTTCTTCTTCAGAAAAACCAAGATGTTGTAGCATAGTTCTTTGTAGTTTTTTATCATGAATACGTATGCTTCCACCGCCAATTTCGTTTCCATTTAATACCAAATCATATGCATTTGCCTTAATAGATTGCGGATCAGTTTCTAACTTTTCAAGATCTTCATTTTTTGGTGCGGTAAATGGATGATGCATGGCGTGATATCTTTTTGTTTCTTCATCCCACTCTAATAGTGGAAAATCAACTACCCAAAGTGGCGCGAATTCTTTTGGATTTCTCAGACCTAGTGATTCTGCTATATGCAACCTAAGTACCCCTAAAGCTTTTAAGGTTTTTTCTTTCTCTCCTGCCATAATTAATAATAGATCGCCATTTTTACAATCAGCTTTTTCAGCCCATTTTTTTCTGTCCTGATCATTAAAAAATTTATCTACAGAAGATTTTGAAGTACCATCTTCATTATACTTACAATAAACTAGACCATTAGCATTAACTTGAGGTGTTTTTACAAAATCAATTAAAGCATCGAGTTGTTTTCTGCTGAAACTAGCGCAATTTTGCACATTTATAGCTGCAACAAATTCGGCGTCATTAAAAACAGAAAAAGATTTATTTTTACAAACATTATTCATGTCGATTATATGCATACAAAAACGTATATCAGGTTTATCAGTTCCATATTTTGACATAGCTTCATCATATGTAATTCTAGGAAAACTTGCAACATCCACATTAACTAATTTTTTAAGAAGGTGTTTTGTTAGCCCCTCAAAAGTATCAAGAACATTTTCTTGTTTAACAAATGACATTTCACAATCAATCTGTGTAAATTCAGGCTGCCTGTCGGCCCGTAAATCTTCATCTCTAAAACATTTTACAATTTGATAATACTTATCAATACCTCCTACCATTAGTAATTGTTTAAATGTTTGTGGAGACTGAGGTAAAGCATAAAATTGTTTAGGATTCATTCTGCTAGGGACAACAAAATCTCTTGCTCCCTCAGGAGTGGATTTAATCAAATATGGCGTTTCTACTTCAATAAAACCATTATCATCTAGATACTTTCTAGTTTCTCTTGATATCTGATGGCGTAATAAAAGTTTATTTTTAATAACATTTCTTCTAATATCTAAATATCTATACTTCATTCTTAGATCATCTCCACCATCAGTTTCATTTTCAATTGTAAATGGTGGCGTTTTAGACTTATTAAGAATTTTCAGTGAGGTTGCTATAACTTCAATTTCTCCAGTAGAGATATTAAGATTTTTAGAAGATCGTTCAATTACTTTTCCCCAAATTTGAATTACATATTCTCGCCCTAGACTTCGAGCTTCTAAACACAAATCTTGGTTTTCTTCCATATTGAAAGCTAATTGTGTAATACCATAACGATCTCTTAAAT
>PAZP01000029.1 GCA_002715565.1 Flavobacteriales bacterium | reverse complement strand
TTGCTTCTTTATATAAAGTTTTAGTCGCTTCTTCAGTTTTTGTTTCTGTGACTTCTTCAGATTCTCCATTATCTTTATCTTTGTCTTTAGGATCTATATCAACATCCCCAGGTAATAAACAACTACCATCATCTACTGTTGCATTAGGATCATAATTAAATGCAGATGGATCAGTACAGCCAGGTATAGATGGTATACATAAATTACCTATATATGGAGCTCCTCCTGAAAGTAATATTGTTCCTGTAGAATCAATTATTTCCCAAAAAACTTCAGATTGCCAAGAACCATTACCACAAAAAATAGTATAGCATTGAGAAGGTAAACATATATTGTCACTTCCAAATGTACCATTTAGTAATTCAGAAATCCACATAATTACTCCTGAAGAATCATAGAAAATTAAATTATTTCCATTCCATCCATCTCCATATGAATCATACATATTAATAGTAATTGAATTGGAATTACAAGGATATATGCAAGAACCATCTTCAATATTAGCATTTGGATTATAGTTGATAGCAGATGAATCTGTACAACCTCTAAGAATAGTTATTTGATATTCACTATATCCTCCACTTATAAAATTAAGGTATTTTAAGGTTGTTGCATTATTATACTCATTAGATTCATTTACATTTTGATAATAATCAGCTATAACGCCAATATAGTATGTGCCATTTGGTATATTTGAGTAATTACTAGAACTTATATCAAAGCTAGCAACTTCATTTGAAAAATTTTGTGGGTTTATAGTACTAACATAATCATCACCTAATAGATAATCACTAGTGCTAATATAATTATTACTAGATAGGTAATATCCAAGATATGAAGGATCTGCATTTCCTGTACCTATATTTGAAACATTGATGTTAAAGTCTAATAATGTACCATTAATTGTAATTGGACCAACTCCAGGATTACATGGCTGAGGAAAGCATATAGGGTTGTATTCACTATTAGATACTTCTAAATCAGGAATTCCTGGAAAAAATACAGGTGTACTGAAATATCCTTTATTATTATTTTCATCTAATTCCCATACCTCTTCTTCTGAATCTATTATCCATCCAATATAATAATTTCCAGCAGGTATATCATAGTCACTAGGAACGATTTCCTTTTTAAAATTATAATAGTAATAACCCTTAAGTCCACCATGTAAGGTTTTACTACCTAAATATTCATCATTTGGGTGAATATAATTATTTAGCGAAGCATAGTATTTAACCGTAAAAGTATTACAAGTTGCTTCATTAGGACCATCAATAAAATCATTAAATATATCATGTCTTAAAGTATCATTATTATAAGTAGGAGTAGAGATTCCTGTATAGTTTGCTAAATCAGTTCCAGGTCTAATATATCTAGTCATTGCATGAGATGAGCCAAATAAATAACCTCCATGAGAAACGGTAAGAGGTAATGAAAACCATCCGTTGTCATTATTGGTTGCATTACCACCATTTGAATTACTTCCTCCATTTTGACCACCCCAACCCCAATTCATGTGGAATAATTCAGATGATGCAATATAGCTATAGCCATCACACACCCAAGCATGACAATCACCACCAATTGATGTACAGCCATCATAAACAATAGGTCTTGACGCATCTATTTCTGTTTGTATCATACTTTTCCATGTAGACCATGTGTTATTCCATCCATAATTATATTCAGCCCAATCATCATAACCAAAATGATCAATAAGTGCATTATCCCCATCGCTGGTATAAGAACCGGAACTTCCAACATCATAATTCATATCTATTGAAACTCCAAAATCATAGAGTAATTGAGCAACATCATCACCGTTAGTACAAAATGTACCATTAGCAATATCTGTAGAATCTAAGGACATAGAATCCCAATTAAAAACATTATTAGAATGATTAACTGATAGATTTCCGTAAGTTGAATGATTATATGATGAAGATCCATTTCCTTTTCTTGGATGTTGATAGTAATTCATTATTTGTGTATATGCTGTTGCTACGCAACCAACAGGAACCCCACTAGCAGTATTTTGTTCTACAATCGAGTTTTCACAAGTTCTCATTTGACTCCATTGAGTGGTTAATAGAGGGCCTACAGTAGTCATCGCTATATTTTGATTAGTTGATGAAGTGGTATCTGAAAAAAAGGCCCATTCATTAATTTTTCTTGGTGATTGTGTGTTAGATATTATAGAATCTAGAAAAAAACTTTCATGCCAATTCTTCCATATTTGAATACCAGGGTTATTAGAGTTAATTACATAATTTGAGTTGGGAACATATGCTCTCACTGGATCCATTCTATCATCAGCTGAAATAATAATATATCCACCATAATTAATTTGAAAAATATAAAGCATTTCAGTATTATTAATGTACTCCGTATGAAAAAGTGAAATTGAGTTATAATTTCCTATTAAAGAAAGATATTTGAGTGCAGCATTCTGAGCTTTATTTGTATCTACATAATCAGCAAAAGAATTTGATGATAATAGTATTAATAATATTACTAGTGACTTCTTAATTATTTTCATGATTTTATTTTTTTATTTTAAATATTTATTTAACCAATTTAAATGTTGGTTAATTAATTCTTTTTTAGGGACATAATGTCCTGAAGGATATACATAGTGTTTTTTGTCTTCCTCTTTAGTTCCTAATAGATCAAACATGGGCTTTTGAGATGTTTCTAATGGGAAGAAAACATCATATTTTCCATTTAACATAATTACTGGGCATTTAATTCTTGGAGTATATACATATGCTTCTACTTCTTTGTATGTTTCTTGAAAGCATAATCCTGCAACATTTAATACAGCTGCTTTAACTCTATCATCAATGGCAAGTAAAATATTTGCCATGTATCCTCCCCAGCTTACTCCATAAAAAGAAATTTTATCATTTAAGTCATTTCTACTTCCTATATAATCCAGTGTTTTTTTGAATTCTTTCCCCCAAGTAATTATATGTTCTTTATATTTTTTAGTTTTTTCAGGATAATCACTTTTTAAATCATCGGCCTTTTCATACGTACTTAAATATATTGGATGAACAATAGCATATCCTTCCTCCATTAAATAATTAAATCTTTCAATATTATTTTTTAGCATTATTTCAGTATTAGTGAGATGTATTGCATTTGATCCCGGGAAATAAATAATTGGTTTATATGGAGGTTCTATGTTAGAATTGTAAAATATATAGCCTGGCAGTATACCATTTCCATCCACAGATGGTATTTCATAACGCTGTATCTTGTAATCTCCTTCTGTCAATGCTTCACTAGTAGTAGCAGTTAAATCGTTATTGTAGTCAAGATATTGATAGTTATATATTTCGAATACTTCGTCCGATATTTTAGGCATTGTATAGAAGTCTCTTGTTTGAATGAACACAGCTTCATTAGATTTATTTGTCAATTCTATATCGCAATCTAGATTTTTAACAAGACGAACTCCATTTCCTACACTTCTTTCAAATATATTCTGTCCATAATAGTCATTAAAAAAATAATCATCATCTAGATAGCATCCGCCAAGTATTGCTCTATTTGTCTGCGATTCATTAGATATATTTATTGTCCATTCTCTGACATTTCCAGCAATATCATAAAGTCCATTTTGATTATCTGTTTCTTGATTACCAACATTTGTTAATTGATTTTTAGAGAAATTACTTTTTGGAACAAATCTGTTTGATATCCCCATATTAGCTGCATGAGACCATTGATAAACATTAGGGATATCCATTCCTCTGTATTTAGCATATGCTCTAGCTTCAAACCAGGAGATTCCTGTTACTGGATATTCATCTTGGCCTTTTGGGAAATTTGAGTAGTTCCAGTTTGATGGACCAGCCTTTCCATATTCACCTGTAAATTTTTTAACGGTTTCTTCAAACGTATATATATTTCCTTCAATAGTAATAGGAAAATCCCAATATTCAGGATTTTTATATCCACCATCATTAACAAAATCTTGATATTCAATATTACTCACTTCATTTTTTGCAATTTGGTAAGGTCTGATTTTTACATTTGGAAGATGGTCAATTCCAGGAAAACGAAGTCTTAGATTTCTTCCAAGAAATAATTTATACTTTTCATTTGCTTCAATTTTTTCTTTTGGAAGTATGAAAAGGTTGTCATTGTCATTTAGATAGTAGGGGTGAGTTCCTGTAAAAAATTCCTGTTCATTATGAAGAAATTTTAATCTTATAAATTTTTGAGGAACTTTAATGTTTTCTAGAGGTGTTTTGCCAAGGTAAATCCAATTATTTGTTGTGTCTCTTGGAAACTTAAAATATAAATCAGTATTACTTGGTGAAGAATATATACTTACAGATGTTGTTACTTTGTTATAATAACTTTCAATTAAAGTGTTTTCTGGAGATTTTTCAAGTATTTTTTTTGTTTCTGTAAAAACAAATTCAATATTTCCATCTTCATATGCAGTATGTATAGAGGGAAGTATTTTTTCTAATATTTCTTTGTTGCTTTTTCCTTTATTGAAGTAAAAATAAAACAGAATAATAATTAATAGAGATAAACATATATTAAGATAGGTTGCGTAATTACTATTATTTGGAGTAGTATTATCTTTTATTTTTTCAGTATTCTTATCTGATTTATTTTCATAATATGTATAAATTAATCCAATTATTAGAGCAACAAGTAATATAATTAATATTGTATTACTTTCAATAGAAATATTAAATCTTCTATCTATAATGTCACTTCCTTCTAAAAAAGAAAATGCAAATACGATGAATCCAAATAAAAACTTAAAGTATTTATTCCTTTTTAACATATAGATAGAAATTATTTACTTTCCTTATTTATCATATATACGCCAGATGCTAAAATTAAAATAGAAGATGCAAAATATAGCATTTCTATGGGTGTCTCATATTTCATGTTTAAGACTCTCTCAAAGAAAGTAACAATAAGAACCATAATTATAACTTTTATAATTTTATTCTTTAATTCATCTAGATTTTTTATTTCAAGTATAGTTATTGTGCTATTTCTTCTTGCCACATCAATTTCAGAAATAAATAATTCGTAAATACCAAATCCAAAAATTAAAAGAACTACGCTTATTAAATATAAATCTACAGCTGCAATGATTTCCACAAGTAGATTTCCATGTCCTTCCTTGCTAATTGTAGTAAAAGGGTTTTCATGCATAATAGCAGCAACTATTTCATAACTTCCAAATATAAAAAGTGCAATTGCTGCAGTAATTGAGAAAAAAACCGCTAAAAAAACTACAAAGCGAGAGTTCCATAACATATTTTCAATTATTCTTTCTATAAGATTTTTATTTCCTTTATCCATTTGTATTCAATTGTAAGTTATTGTAATATTAGTTTTTTATTGATAATGCCTTTATTTGTTTCAATTTCTAGGAAGTAAATACCTTTAGAGTAATTATTTAGATTAACTTTCTTAACATATTCTCCTACAAACTGTTGCAGATCTTCTTTTATCACCTCCTCTCCCACTAAACTAAGTACTCTAACCTTAAGATCTTGTATCTCTTTGCTAGTAAAGCTAATATTAAAGATATTTCTAGAAGGATTAGGGTATATCATTAGATTATCTATTGTTTGAGCAATCTCTAATTTTATTACTGTAGGTTGTGTCCAGTATATTAGAGAAGTCCAAGTCGGAGATTTGTATGCTCCACCATTAGGATCACACCATGTTCTAGCTTGAGCTCTATAATCTGTTCCTGGATTTAATCCATTCTTATTTTTGGTATATGTACCATAAGTAACACCAGTACCTCCTACATTAAACCAAGCAGCATTATTGGTATCTACTCTAGCTTTTATACGCATAAAGCTATAAGGTCCATTACTATCATCCCAAGTAAAGGTAGCTTTAGTAGTTGTAGGTGTTGTTACTGTTAGATTTCCTACATTAGGACATTCTGCTAGAGTTGTAAAGGTTTCTAATGAAGACCAAGCACTATTGTTTCCACCACAGTACCAAGCTTTCATTTGATATTCATAGGTTGTAGCAGCTGTAAGGTTTAAAATAAGTTTATCTGTCTTATTACAAGCCCATATACAGCTTCCAAGAGGTTGTCCCATGGTCTTAGTAGACCAAGAGTTAGTTCCTTGCTCTCTGTATCTAATACGATACTGATCCACTACACAAACATTAGAGTTCATATTATCCCAATTAATGGTAGCTCTATTTTGTATTACTCCAGTGGTGTGTAATCCTGTAGGTGCATCCTCTGGGCATGTACTAGGAAGATATGTACATGAATTATCATCACAAGTAGCTAATGAATTGTAGTTATTTGCTAAAGGATCGGTACACCCATAAATACAAGCTATACATGATCCATCATTTACACAGGCAAAAGGATTATAGTTAAATGCAGTGGAGTCTGTACATCCTGCCACATAACAACAAGGATTGTTAGGGTCTGGAGTATTGGCTGCTGGAGAATAATTCAGTGCATTAGGGTCAAAGCAACCTAGTACAATAGCTTGACAGGTACCATTATCACAACCAGCAAGAGGATCATAATTGTACATGGTTGAATCTGTACATCCAGGATAAGTACATGACCCATCATCTATTCCAGCCAAAAGATCAAAATTACAGGCTAAAGGATCCATACAACCTGGTATTACAAAGCATGACCCATCATCTTGAGTTGCGAGAGGATTATAATTCATAGCCAAAGGATTTGTACATCCATATATATCTGTGTCTATACATAAAGTAACATTATCTAGATCTATACGCCATCTATCAGCATCACTATGAGCATGCCATCCAATATAGTATACTCCAGAAGTTGGAACATTAAACAATACATCTGTAGAAACATAATTAGTATTAGTAATTAATAAATGTGAATCAAGTAATGTATTCATAGATGAACTTTGTTGTAAGCTACCAATATATACTGATAGGTTTTCAGGGAATGAGTCAGCTGCAACCTTATACAAATAAGATAGTTCATAATTGTTGCTTGCATCTAAAGTAAAGCATTGTGAGAACAACCAATCATTTGCTGGAGTTACTCCATCTTGGTTCCAATCATAATACATTGCTCCTCCTCCATTTACACCTAGTAAGAAATTAGCTTGATTCCAACTATATCCATCATTATTAGCGTCTTCAATATGCCAACCACTTATATCTTCATTTGATTCAAAGCCCATCGTATAACAATTTCCTGCATCAAATGAATGGAAATACTCATGCACATAGAAGCTATCTCTTAGAGTACAATTCGTATCAGATATTTCTAACCAATAATATCCACCACTATTAATTGTTATAGACTGAGAAGTTTCTCCTGTACTCCACAGATAAGTAAAGCCGTTATTTGCTGTTATAGACATTAAACTATCACATTTGAAGATGGTGTCTGCTAGCCCACTTACATGATTACAACAAGAGCCATCATCATATATTGCTAGTGGATTATAGTTAAGATAAGTTGAATCAGTACACCCTGTAATAACTTGACCTACAAAATAGGTGGCAGTAGTATCACATCCTAAAGCATCAGTTACTGTAACAGTGTATACACCTGTTGGTAAATTAAAATTATAAGGCCCTGTAATACCATTACTCCAAGAATAAGTAATTGGAGGATTAGAAGAGGTTACACTAATTACTATTTGACCAGGAACAATAGTACTATGAAGTAAAGTAGATAATGTAATATCACAATTTGTACAACTACCATCATCCAATGTAGCTAATGGATTATAGTTTATGGCTGTAGAGTCTGTACAACCTAAAATATCATAATTACAACTTCCATTATCACAAGTTGCTAGTGAATCATAGTTAGTTGCTAAAGAATCTGTACAGCCATATATACAATAAGTACAAGAGCTATCATCTATATTAGCTGATAGATTATAGTTTAATGCTGTTGAATCTATACAGCCATAGATTGGATAAATACAAGTACTATCACTTACTGTAGCATTTGGATCGAAATTAAGTGCTAAAGGATCTAAACATCCTAAATCATTACAAGGAAAAGTAGAATTATTAGTATTGACCCATTCCCAACCACAAGTTATATTATTAGTAGTATTAAAAATACAAGAAGGAGGTTCTCCATATAAATTACTTGCTGTATTTTGATATAATCCAATCCAAGCATAACTAACATTAGTATTAGATAGATTAATCATAGCGTTTTTTAAGTCGTTATTTTCAGCATTGGATGATATAACAGTTAAGTATCCTGACAAAGAATTACAAATACTATCAGCTTGTGGCCAGTTTGTTTTATAATTTGACATATAGTAATGACTGCCATAATTACTGAACAAATATGTAAAGTTTTGGATGCTAGTATAGTATGTTATAGAATCTATTTCTAAAATAAAATTCTTATGGTTCTGTACACCAGTTCCTCCCCAATCATCCCAAGTTCCATTAGATTGTAAAAGAGCAAAATTACAAGGACCACCACCACCTTGATTATTAGGTTCTGGAGTTGTCAGGTCCCAGTTGAAATAATTATAGTTACTAACATACCCACAACAGGAACTATCATCTACTGTTGCCAGTGGATTATAATTAAGTGCAGTAGAGTCTGTACATCCAAATACAAATGTTGAGTGTAAGCATGTTCCATCATCTATTGTAGCGTAAGGGTTATAATTATTTGCTATCGAATCAGTACAACCTAAAATATCATAATTACAACTTCCATTATCACATGTAGCTAGTGAATCATAGTTAGTTGCTAAAGAATCTGTACATCCTATAGGATCAACTGAAAGGTTTGTTATTATTATGCTATCACAATTATTTATAGTTAATAATGTATCTGTATGAATTCCAGGTGTTGTATGTACATTATTTCCTATAATAATGCTATCTCCGTAACAGATTGATTGAATATTATTAGTTGATGTTGATTGATTTATTGTAATATTTAATATTATTATACTGTCACAACCATTAATAGTTGTAAATTGAGAAGGTACTTCTAAAATATATGGAAATTGACCGCTTTCCACACCATCATTCCATTTTCCTAAATCATTAGAATTACTTCCATATATGTAGCATTTATTCTCTGGAAAATTAACATTATTTGGTTCTTGTGAATTCCAATTTTCATAAATATTCCAAGCTGAATTCCAGCAATTACTACCGTTATTTGGATAAGGATTTGTTAATGGTGTTCCATCTACCCATTTCCATTCTCCACATGGTTCACATTGAGATTGACTACAATCTTGAGTTAATCCAATCCAAACATTATCGTTAGTTAATGAATCTATAATATTTGTAATAAAATCGTTCTCATCTGAACTAGATATTATTGCTAAATTTCCTCCTGAATTGTTGCAAATTGTGTTTGCCTGAATCCATGTTTTTTCTAAGTTTGATAAATAATAGTGATTATTGTTATAATAACCTCCATAAGTAAATCCTGGTATTGGATTTGGAAAACTATTTGTATTAATAGTATATATTCCTGTAGAGTCATAAACCTCTCCATTCCAAGTAAAATTATCACATACAGTTGTATCTATAGTAAATGTATCAGGGTAATTAATTGTTAGATTAAGAACTGTAGTACTGTCACAACCGTTCGTAGTAATACAAAATTTATCAGGAACATTGATATCGTGTATAGCTTCATTTATTGTTCCATTATTTAAATTAGAAGTTTGATCGTATGCTATACTGTTAATACCCTCTTCAAAATTCCAATAGCCAACTAATCCTGCTTCAAGACCTGTTGGTGGACAATTCATATAGTTGTGTATTTCCTGTTGAGAAAGAGGTATATTCCAAATAGTTACTTCATCAATAGATCCTTCATAGTAAAATGGATTCCAAGCACCAATTGCTCCGCCTCCTATTCTAATAGGCTGATCACCTAGCTGCAAAGAACCATTTGTAGGTACTATATCTTCTTGATTTCCATTAATATAAAGCTTTAATTCACTGCCATTCCATACTTGAGTAATATAATGCCATGTATTTAATGACATTATAGTATCGCTCCAAACATCATATAAATTATGTGATTGATCCCAAACATGACCATGTATTCTTCCATCTTGATTTACTCCAATTAACCATTGACGTTCACTCCCTTCACCATCTTTACTCACCAAATCTGAAGCAATTCCTGAAGTAGAGTAATACCAAAAAGATATTGTATGTTGATTTTCTTCATACTCAGATAACTCAGAAACAACAACATTATCATTAAAACCATCAAAATTCAAGCAATAGTTATTAATATTTCCGTTATGATAATAAGTTCCACTACTATCATAAACCTCTCCATTCCAAGTAAAGCTTCCACATACTGTTGTGTCTATTGTAAATGTATCAGGTTGATTTATTGTTAAATTTAGTGCTAATGTAGAATCACAATTACTATAATTGGTTAAATTACAATATTGTGATGGAACATCAATATCATAGAATGCTTCATAAATTGTCCCGTTGTTTCCGTTATTTGTTTGATCTAATGCAACATTAGGATTTGTATTATCTTCAAAATTCCAGTATCCTATTAAACCTATTTCATTACCTGTTGGAGGGCAATTAATATAATTTAATATTTCTTGGTATGATAATGCATAATCCCACATTTGAACATTATCAATTCCACCAGAAAAATAATGGTTATTATTATTTACATTTCCTCTATAATTTCTACCAATATTAATTGGGTTATCTAAGGTTGTATTAATTATACCGTCATTACCTGAAAATAAATTTAATTGTATTCCGTCTTGATATACTACTAAATCACTAAGATAATTTGTTGAATTATTAGGTAATACAAAAGAATAGTTATGCCACTCATTTTGACTTGGGAATGAATTTAATGAGAATAGATATGTATAACAATCTATATTAAATTCAATAGTATTATTTGTGTTTAAAGATATTATAAGAGCGTCACTACAACCTGGTAAATCTATTGTTTCACCATATGATAAGATAGTTCCTGTTCCTTTTGCAGAGAATGAAATTGTTCGTTCGTTAGAACCGGTAATTCCTGGACACGTAGTTTCAACATAATCATTAAATCCATCAAAATTCAAGGAGTAGTTATTAATATTTCCGTTATAATAATAAGTTCCACTACTATCATAAACCTCTCCATTCCAGGTAAAACTTTCACATACTGTTGTGTCTATTGTAAATGTATCAGGGTAATTAATTGTTAGATTAAGAACTGCAATGCTATCACAACCATTAATAGTTTTTAATTTATTAGGAATCTCCATAATATATTTAAAACCCTGATTATTCCACTGATCGTTCCATAAATTTGATGATGAACTCATTTCTGCATAGTTTTCAGAAGATTCAGGATTATTAGTGTTGTTATTTGGCTCAAAACTTGCCCAATTTTCAAAAACTAGTTGTTCTCCAGAAGTCCATTCCCAGCCACTATCAGGTTCATAAATAGATGAATTTAAATTCTGATATAGACCTATCCATATATTGTTATTTCCTTTTATTCCTTCTATTAAATTGTTTTCAGTTGAATCAGAAATCGATACAAGATATCCACCCTTTAATTTGCAAATTGAATCAGCATCAGTCCATGATGCAACACTATCTGATAAATAGTAATGACTTCCGTTTTGTGATTGAATATAGGTAAAACCACTAATAAAAGATGTGGGTAAAATAGAATTATAGTATGTTCCGGAACTTGTATATGTTGTATCATTCCAGGTAAAACTTTCACATACTGTTGTATCTATTGTAAATGTATCAGGGTAATTTATGGTTAAATAAAGTATTACAGTAGAATCACATCCATTAATATTAGTTAGATTACAAGAAGAAAGATTACTTTCATATTCATATGTTGTTAAGTTAGTAATTCCATCATATCCATTTCCCGAAATATCATTAATAATATTTCCAGATCCTTCTTCAAAATCCCAATAAGCAGATAAACCTATGTCTGAACAAACATTAATTTGATTTACATTAATAACATTATTCCATAATTTTATTTCTGATATTTTTCCACCCCATTCACAACCACCGTGATAATTAGGATCATAATTTCCTAAATATTTAAGATTTCCTTGTACAGAATACTGAACTGAACCAACATATACTCCGTCAATATAAAAATTAGTATTATTTCCATCAGAAATAACTGTAACAGTGTGCCATCCAGTAAGGCCAGCATCAACAACATCATATCCACATTCCCACCATCCACCGTATGTATTTCCTGAAGAAAATGCATTGTAAACAGATAATTTTCTGCCATCTCTAAAAGATAAAAAATGTCTATTACTCCCTGTATTGCCAGCTGCAATTACTCTGTGGCTTAAGCCACAATTTCCATTTGGTTGACTCATTGGAAAATGTAGTCTAGCCTCTAAAGAATAAATACCATTTATTTGTAATGAATTATTTAATACTCCATATGCTCCATTAGTATTGAAATCTAAATAATAATTATCAATATAATTACTATTAGATCCATTAAAGGTAATTGTGTCACTCGTAATGTAAGTTGAATCGTTCCAAGTATAACTGCTACAAGTATCAATATTTAAAAAAGATGTGTCAGGATTATTGATAGTTAAATTAAGTATTGAAATGCTATCACAAGGTAGATTTATATTTCTTATAGCTCTAACTTTGCATAAAGTATTTTTGCCATAATTGTCATTAGAACTATTATTCCCAAAATTAACTATCCATGCATTGTTTTCTGGATTAGATATTCCTTCTGTAGAAGACCAATAATCATAATTAGCAAACTCTATTCCTCCATTTATAGCAGATATTGAATCTATAAGAGTAGCAAGTATATCCATCAATTCTAACTCTTCTTTTGATGGCAAGAACCAGTCATTATATCCACCTTCAACTAGATTATAACAATAATTAGATGCAGTATATGATATATTACAATTATTAATTATATCTAGACTATTTTGATAACCAGTACCTATAGCAGTTCCATTAGCTCCTGGGATATTTGTCCCCATACATCCCCAATCAGCTAAATAGTTCGCTTCATTTATAGCACATACCAATCCTTTTGAACTATCATTTGAATCTACCCAGAAGACTACACCCCCTCCAATAAAATCACCGACAGATAATATTTGAGATGGTTGTATATTATAAAAAATTCCACTTTGCGTATAAGTACTATCATTCCAATTATAGCTATGACATGCTGATATAGTATCATATGTTATAATAGAACAGTAATCGCAACTACCATCATCATAACATGCACTAGCATTATAATTACTTGCAGTTGGATCTAAACATCCTGAAATAAAACAACAAGAACTATCATCAATATTTGCATATTGATTATAATTATTTGCTAGTGAATCTGTACAGCCATATACATCTCCCCAAACAAAGGTAGTATCTATTATACAATTATTGGTGTCAGTAATTATTAAATTACATATCGTATCTATAAGTCCAGATTGGATAAATGGTATGTTTGTGGAAGAAATTATTGTATTAGATCCATTTAAATTATATGTAATTGGAGCATATGAAGAAAATACATGCAGGGCAAGGAATCCATTAATTGAGTCAAACGTACTTATAGGATTAATTGAAATATCACAATAAAGACAAGTTCCGTTATCTGTATTTGCATTTGGATCAAAATTAATTGCTGTTGAGTCTATACATCCATTGATTATAGGAATACATGATCCATCATCAGAATCTGCATTTGAATTATAATTAAATGCTGTTGAATCAGTACATCCACACGTATTAAAGGTTATATTTAGTATTACTGTACTATCACAGCCCATAACATCGGTTAATTGACAATATTGTTGCGGTACATTTGAATTATATGTAGCAAAACTTATTGTACCGTTATTACCATTACCTGAAACATCAATCGCAACATTAGAATTATTATTGTCTTCAAAATTCCAATAACCTAATAAATCAGGATCATTTAAAAATGTAGGACAATTCATATGTTCAATAATTTGATTTTTTGTAAGAGCGGTGCTCCAAAAAGTAAAATCATCAATAAGTCCATTAAATCCGGCACCGATATTGCCACTTGGAGGCCAAGATTGATTACCCAAATGTAGATCGCCGTTATTGGAAATAGATCCTAATAAACTAATATCTAACGAGTCATTAATTTGTCCATCAACATACAATTTCAAATAGTTATTACTTCTATCTACAACTACAGATACATAATACCAAGTATTTTCAATAATAGGATTACTTATGACACTAGATCCAATTCCAGTTCCAGATCCAACATTAGCTCTCAAATAGTTGTTATTGACAGGAATTGATAGCTTAAATCCATTGTCAGGGGGTGAAGTTCCTGCAGTTACCCCTTTTGATACTATAACTTGTTGCCAGTTTTGATTTAGTGTCTTTGAATTAATCCAAACAGAGTAAGAAAATGAATTATTGTTCATATCAAAAATATCACCATAATTAACAAAATTTGTTCCATTGTCATCATTGATAAAATCTAATGAATAATTATTTGCATCTATATTATTTGAAATAATATAACTTGCACTCGAGTCATAAATTTGATTGTTTAATGGCCATGTATAGCTGCTATCGCAAGTATTAATGTTAGTAATTGAATCTTTTGGATTTATTACACTTATAGAAACAGTATCTGAACATGTGTAATTATTGTTGTTTTGTGTTACCCAGTAACTAGTTGTATAACTTGGAATATCAGTAATATTAGCTGTAGTTGCACCTGTCGACCATAGTATATTACTAGATCCTGAATCGTATAAATAAATCTTTAGATTATCCAATGCCCAGCTTTCATCCCAAATATTATTATTTGTTGGAAATAAATTAGAATTAAAGTCAATTGTTAAACTAGTTGAGTTTGTATAAATAGTTTTATTTATGTAATAATAAGAGGAATTCGAAACTCCATTAGCAGGTAAACAAAAACATACTGAACCTGTTCCTGCATTATAAGGGTTTGGCGCTTGATATTCATCTGGATAAGATTGAGCAGTTACATTATGTGGAGCTGCATGATTTGAAAAAGAAGTGTTCATAACTGAGGTATTATTAACGCTAAAACCCCATAGGTCAGGCTGATCATCGCCGTCCCATGTATCAAGTATATAAAGATCAAATTCAATTCTTATAGAATCATGTGATGGTAAATTTGATAAGTTTAATTGAACATTATCATTATGAAATCTTCCTAAGATATTTGTTGTAGTATTAATATTTTGGTTATAAATAGAGTCTAGATGTGGAGATACACCAATATTCCATTTGCTATAATCAATACAACACTCAAAATCATTTGAATAATGCAATTGCCATCCAGATTGATTACTATTAGTTGACAAGTTTACAGTGTCTCCATAACAAATTGTATCCTCTGATACATTTATAGCTAAATAACAACATGTACTATCACTAGAGTTAGCTAATGAATTATAATTTGTAGCTAATGAATCAGTACAACCATAAATATAAGGTATACAGCTTCCATCATCCCAAACTGCATTAGGATCATAATTAAATGCTGTTGAATCCATACATCCAATATTATTTATCCATATTATAGTATCAGTAATTCCGCATCCAGTTGTATTATCTATAACAATAATTTCATATACACTATTTATTAATTGAGAATTATAATAATATGTAGAGAAAGATGATGAATAAAAAGTGTTATTAACTAAATCTGTAATCATTATAGTGTAATTACTTATAGGTAACGTAGGGATATATAGTATGCCGTTATTATTACTATTAATAGTAATTGTTAATGAGCAATAATAACAACTGCTATCATCTGTATTTGCTAAATAGTTATAGTTGATTGCGGTAGAGTCAGTACACCCTAATATAGGAGGAATTTGGATATAAGGATATGCACCCATATCATTTCTGCTGCCATCAATATTATTGTATAATGGATCCGGGTTTCCACTATCAATACATGGGGAGGTTGATTGTAGATGAAAATCATAGTTAACTGGGTCAACAAAAACAGGATCAATATTAATATTATTAGTTCCAAATGTGGATAAATTATAAATTACAGCTGATGAAGATAATACATCAGCTCTGATCTCATTTCCAGGAGTGAAATTAGTATAGTCAATTGTTAGGTGTGAAGGATTGCCAAAGTCTGGTTGGTTTGTTTCAATATCACCGCCAATTATAGAGTTTTGAATATTTGCAAAAGAATTTCCGTGAGCTAGGTAAATTGAAGGGCCATATGTAGCATTATTACCAAAAATAGTAACATTTGTTAATTTTCCTATCGAGGGAGGGTCACCGTTGTCTTGATCAGAAATACAAATGCCTCCACCAGTACCCGAAGAACTAGGGTGTGCAATGTTATTGCTAATTTCAACATATTCCATTTCAAGATATGCATGATCTCCAACATATACTCCTCCTCCTGTTCTATTTGAATTTCCAGAAATTATAGAGTTTTTAATATATGCTTCTCCAACAACTGATGGATTTAGACCATGAATAAATATTCCACCACCATGATAATTTAATTGGCAGGTGTTGTTGATTATTTCAGTAGAATCAATATTTACAATTGTGTTATTATTGTGATTGGAAGAAGCGTTTATCCAAATTCCTGCTCCATCTGCATCTGATGTATTTCCAATTATGCGACAGTTGATAATATTCATGTCTGCCCGATCATATACAGCAACTCCACCACCACTTACATTAGCTATATTATCTTTAATTATTACATTATTTAGTGTTAAAAAGGATCCTTCTCCAGCCTTTATAGCCCCACCTTTATTACCTTCATTGTCTTTTATGATAGAGTTAGTTATATTGACTTGAGATGCTTGTCTGCAAAGAATAGCTCCCGCATCACCTGTAGAATTATTCGATTCGATAATTAGATGATCCATATTTACAACAGATGATGGTGGTCCACTTTGATATTCGCCGATATATATAGCGCCACCCTCTCCATTAAAGTATCCGTCTTTTACTGTTATGCCAATAATATTAAGTGAACATGATTCTATTTTTAAAACTCTAAAAGAATTAGATCCACTTAAAATAGTTAAATTAATATGTGAACTATCATTGTCAATGATATATTTAGAGGCAATTGTTAGGTTCTTATTGTTTAAGCTTAATGATTCATTGTAGATTCCATCATTTATTATTATTGTATCTCCACTATTGGAATTATCTATAGCGTGTTGAATTGTAGTGCTATTTGGGTAAACATTAATTATAGTTGCTTTAGTTTTATAGCAATTTAATATAAATATGCAGTGTAATATACAAAGAAGAAATTGTCGCATGAAAATACTTGTTAATAACAAATTTAAAAAATATAATTAGGTTATTTAAATTAATTATAAAATTCTTTGTTATTTTTTTTATCTATCAATACTTTTAATTATTTCTGTATTTTTTTCGGTTTTTACTGCTCATAATTAATCCTTTAATAAATGGAACAAAACTGCCATAAAAGAGAATCATAGCAAGGTATAAGTATGGCATTCCACTATTGTCACAAGTATCTCTATCTTCAATACATTTTATTCCGTCCATTAATGAAAGCATAAAAGAGAAAAAAGCACCCAGCATTAACATCCCAGCAGTAGTATACAAATTTTTCACTTTTTTAATATCTTGTTCTTTTCTATAATCTTCAGAATTATATAAGATATCATTTTGGATACTTCGTTCGATGCTTCTTTGTTTTTTTTTGTTTTGACAATTCACACATTTACAGGATTCTATATCAAATCCCATTTTTTCCATTCTTAGATGATACTCTTCTATAGATTCTTTTTTGAGGGTATCATTTACTGTTATAGTATTAATTTTAATAGGAAATGAAGCATAAATACTATTACTAATAGTTGTTATTAAGATAAATATAAGGGCTATTTTTTTCATTATTAATTAAAAGGGTTTGTCGCCCATACATTTAATTCATTAATAAAACCTCTATTATCCATTTCAATAGCTGAAGTGATTGCATGTGCTATTTCTTTAGTTGTTAATTTATTATCAACTTCACTTCTTTCTAGTCTATCTTTATTAGCAAAGGCTGTTGGTACTTCACTAGGATTAACTTGACAAACTCTAATGTTATATGGTCTTAATTCAGCTTGCCAGCATTGTGTTAATGCTCTAACTGCAAATTTTGATGATGCATAAACACTCCCTCCTTTATATCCTCTTAAGCTTGCAGTTGATCCAATATTTATAATAGTTCCTTGATTTTGCTTTTTGAAGATAGGTATAATCTCTTTTGTTAAGATAGAAAGTCCAAAAACATTAACATTGTAGACGTGTAGAAAATCTTCAATATTAAGTTCTTCAATAGTTCCTCTTCTTCCTGTGCCAGCATTATTAATTAAAACATCTACTCTATCTTCTAATAAATTTAAACATTTCTTAGCATTTACTGGAATATTATTAATGTCTGCTATATCGAAAACTATGTACTTGGCATTTGTATATTCTTTTGCTTTTATTAGTCTTTCTTCAGATCTACCAGTGATTAATACATTTGCTCCTTTATCAGTTAAATATTTAGCTGTTTCCTTTCCAATTCCTAGACTTCCTCCAGTGATTAGTATATTTTTTCCTTTTAATTTCATTATTTAATTCTTTTTTATTTCCATTTTTATTAACTCAATAAGAGCTTGGTCAGATTTTATACTACTATCTATAAATTCTAGATAAAATATTGACATATCTTTTTTTCTTGAAATTATATTTAAATCGTAATTTGTAAGATTTTGAGAATGAATATAACTTCCGTAATTTCCAATAACACCACTTTTTCCTTTAGCTTTAAAGCTTGTTTTACTGTATGTTACATCATTTAGGTCATCATTAATATCCTTTATGTAATTTTCAATACTCTTATAAAATGAATGGTGAGAATATTTTTTTTGTATTGATGTAACAAGGCTATCATCTTCTATTAATTCTAAAAAACCTGAATTTCTTAGAGTTAGATACTCTTCTTGATTATCAACAAATATGGTTCCAGACATATTAATTGCATTAAGGTAATACCCTAAAGAATCTTTATGGTTTTTAAATAGATTGTTTGAATTTGCTATTAATCTATTACAAGCTTTAATTCCAGTTTGATATATTCCTTTATTAATTTCACTGTCTTTTATATCTTGCTCAATATTCTTTATTAACCTTCTTAACGACTGGTC
>PAZP01000028.1 GCA_002715565.1 Flavobacteriales bacterium | reverse complement strand
CATTTTCAAGTTTTTTTAAAATAAATTTTGTGTCTTCCTTAATTTTATCTGTAATGTTAATTTTAGCAATTAACTGATTATTTTTTAATACAAGTAAATCATATTCTATTTTTGATTTATTTAATTTTTTTGAACCAATAGTATATATGTCATTATCTATTTTAGCCGAGATACTTACTCCTTTATTTTCTTGTACTTCCTTTACTTTTAAATCTTCATCAAAATTTTTGAGTTCTCTACATAATGACTTAGCAATTGGATGAGATGAAAATTTTTCTATGTTATATATTATATTTTTCACTACTTTTTCATCATGATTTTCCTTTATTTCAATTTTTGATATTTTAAATTCTCCAGTAGTTAAGGTTCCTGTTTTATCAAAAACTAGATGTTTTACAGATGCTAATTTTTCTAGTGTTCTACCACCCTTTATTAGTATCCCTTTTTTAGCAGCTAAACCAACACCTACCATAACAGCAGTAGGTGTTGCTAATCCCATTGCACATGGGCATGAAATAACTAATACAGCTATAGATCGCAGTAAAGACTCTTCAAATGGAATTTTAAAATAATAAAAGGTAAAAATGAAAGTAAGTATTGCGATTAATATAACAGAGGGAACAAAATACTCACTTATTTTATCACCTAATTTTTGAATTTTTGGTTTATTATTTTGACTATCTTTTACTAATTCAATAATTTTAGATAAGAGTGTATCTTTTCCTGTTTTTGTAGCTTTCAATTTAATACTACCCTCAACTATTATAGTGCCTCCGATTAATGTATCATTAATTGCCTTTGAATTTGGAATACTTTCTCCAGTAAACATAGATTCATCAACGAAACATTTTCCAGATATAATAATCCCATCTGTTGGTATTTTGTCACCAGAATTAATAATAAGTATGTCATCTTTTTTTATTTCTTTAAAAGAAATTTCTATTAATTTTCCATTAATTTCTTTTTTTGTTTTTACATTTTGTCTTTTAGATAAATCATTAATACTTGAAGTAGTTTTTTTAACTGCTTTTTTTTCTAGTAAATTTCCAAGAAGTACAAGAGTAATTATTGTAGCTGATGTTTCAAAAAATAAATATTTATGCGCTATGTGACTATTTTTATATAGAATCCAACCATATATGCTATAGAAATATGCTGCTGATGAACCTATAAATATTAATAAGTCCATATTTGCTATTCTAGAACTTAGCGAATTAAATGCACTTTTCCCAAAATATAATACGCCAATACAATATACTGGTAGGCATAGAAAAAATTGTAAAATAGGATCTCTTAAAAAATGATATTCTCCAACAAACATATGCAATAAAAGCGGTAAAGTAAATATTAATGATATGTAGAAATATATCTCAACTTTTGTGATTAGCAATTTTTTTCTTGAATCAATTGTATATCCAATACTAGTAATTATTTTTTGAACTTCTTCTAGAGATTTATTTGTATTAGAATCATATATCACTTCACCAGTAGAGAAATTAACAGATACATTTGTTAATCTATTTGCTTGCAGTTTTTTTTCTATTCCTTTAGCACAATTTACGCATGTCATTCCATTTACTTTAATGCTAATTCTAGATGGTGATTTTTTCATAAGAACAAATTTAATTACTTTATTTAAATATTTTCCATAATATTATATATTTGCTTCCTTTAAAATATGGTGGTTGTAGCTCAGCTGGTTAGAGCACTGGATTGTGGTTCCGGGGGTCGTGGGTTCGAATCCCATCATCCACCCATAATATTAAAAAAGGGATCATTATAATGATCCCTTTTTTAAGTGATTAAATTTTTTGTTTATAAAAAACGATATAAACTTCTCATAAGTCTTGGTTTTGGTTGAAATCCTGGAAATTGAACTACCTTTTCATAATTACTATTAATTATAACAATGTTTGGCCAATAATAATTTCCTTTAACAGGATCAACTAATTCTGCAAATAAATTATGTCTCCATGGTGCATCTTTTGGATTTGGATGATCGTTGACATATTTTTTTCCATTATACATAATAGGATTCTTGCTTTTACCATCTAACATTACAGGTAAGAAATTTTCATTAATGATTTTCACTATTTCAGGATCCATTAAAGTTTCTCTCTTCATTTTTTCACAATAATCACACCCAGGTCTGTAAAATAAAATAAAGATACTTTTATTATATTTTTTAGTATATTTTTCTGCCTTTTCTAAACTCATCCAATCAACAGATGTTTTTTCTTGTCCTTGTGCAAATACAATAATATTTGCAATAGAGAATAATATTAAAAATATTTTTTTCATTTTATTTGTTGTTAATTATGTTGTTTGCATTTTCAATCCACACTTTTGGTCCACCGGCCATGTAGCCTGCCTTACCTAATTTATTAAAATTAGTTTTTCCTTCTTGTATTTCTGGAGTAACAAACCATATTGTTGGATATCCTCTAACACCAAACATTTGTGCTAATTGTCTGTTTTGTTGTTGTAGAGTTGGGTCTAGCTTTGTTCTTTTAGGAAAATCAAGTTCAACAAGAACAACATTCTTATTTGCCCATTCAGTAAACGTTGGTTTGAAAAAAACTTCTTTTTGTAAACGTATACACCAACCACACCAATCACTTCCAGTGAAGAAAAACAGTAGAGGTTTATTTTGTTTTTCAGAAATATTGATAGCTTTTTGAACATCTGTATGCCATACTAAATCTTTATGTTGTGCAAATGCACTAAATGATATAGTTAACAGTAATAAGATAAATATTTTTTTCATAATTTTTTTTTTTAATGGATGCCGTGCATCAGTTTTTTAATAAATGGTGATATAATTATAACGAATATTGCAATAAATATTGTAACAAATCCAATTTGGGCATATACACTATTATATTGTAATAATGTTGCTATTGCTTCATTTGAAGTATCAGGATTACCCATAAACCAATTAGATAAATCGGATAGCCAGTTTCCTTGTAAATCTTGATTGTCTGATGTTGTTAGTTTTGCAATTATACCAGATATATAATGTGCAAATGTTGATGAAAGAAACCATACTCCCATCATAAATGCAGCAATCTTCTTAGGTGCTAACTCGGTAACTTTTGAAAGTCCAATAGGAGAGAGGAAAAGCTCTCCTGTAGTAATTAAGAAATATCCAAGGAATACAAAAAGAAATGGCACTTTTCCATTTTCTCCAATAAAGTGCGCTGTAGATGCAAAGATTAAGAATCCTAATCCTAATTGAAAAATACCTAAAGCAAATTTCATAGGAGTATTAGGATTTTTATTTATGGCACCTAATTTTGTCCACATCCAACTAAAAGGTATCGCTAATAGCACAATATATCCAGGGTTAATTGCATTTGTTTGTGAAGCATTCATTCCTACAAGATTAACACATTTATCTACCCATACAGTTATAGAGCTTCCAGCCTGTTCAAAACAAGCCCAGAATATTGTGCAGAATATAGCTAATATCATAATAGCAATTAATCTGTCTCCACTTTGGTTATCCTTTTGATTTACTTTATAATCATAAACCATATAGAAAACATATAATAAAACTAAGCCACCAACAATTGATAGGACATTACCCAAAACATCCGATTGTGTGTCTAGTATTATTAGATATGCAAATACTGGAACAGCAATAAAACCTAAAGTATAGATAAAATTCGCAATAGATAATCCTCCAATCTTTTTGTGTACATATTCAGCAGGTTGTAATCCTTTATCTCCTAATACATTTGCTGTTATTCCTTTCCAAAATACAACTAAACCTGCTAACATTCCGATTCCAGCAGCTCCAAAACCCCAGTGCCATCCATATGTTTCTCCAAGATAACCACAAAATAAAGGGGCAATCATGGCTCCCAAATTAATTCCCATATAGAAAATTGTAAAGCCCCCATCTCTTTTAATGTCCCCTTCTTCATAAAGTGAACCTACTAACGTGGAAATATTAGGCTTGAAAAAACCATTACCCATTATTAATAATCCTAGTGCTCCATAAAAGAAGAAATCAGTTGGGAATGCCATAAAAAAGTGTCCGAGCGCCATTAAGATACCTCCATACATGATAGATTTTCTATAACCTATAAATTTATCAGCAAGATATCCTCCTATTAGAGGGGTTAGATATACTAATGCACCATAAGCCGCATATATACCATACGCTACTTCTTCATTATTCTCTAAATGAGAATAATAGTCTTTGATTAGATATAATGTAAGTAGTGCTCGCATCCCATAAAATGAGAAACGTTCCCACATTTCAGCAAAAAATAAATAGAATAATGCTTTCGGGTGCTCTTTTTTATCTAAGTATCTTTTTGCAACTATTAATACTAGAACAGTAAAAAGAACATATATAATAATTTGGGTCATCTTTTTTTGTTTTTAATTATTGCCGAAAATAATAAAAAATAGCTTATAAATTGTCTAAAATGAAATCTGTCATCTTATTATATAAATGATATCGTGTATTGCCACCGTATATTCCATGGTTTTTGTCTGGATATATGAATAGTTCAAATTGTTTATTTGCTTTTACAAGTGCAGATACCATTTCCATAGTNTTTTGAACATGTACATTNTCATCTGCACTTCCATGTATTAACAAATAATCNCCCNTCAATTTTTCTACATGGTTGATAGGNGAGTTTTGNTCATAACCNTCNNTATTTTCTTGTGGTNTTTGCATATATCTCTCAGTATATATATTNTCATAAAACCTCCAATTTGTTACAGGTGCAACAGCTATAGCTAAACTAAATACATCAGCACCTTTAGTGATTGCTAGAGATGACATGTATCCTCCATAGCTCCAACCTTGAATCCCTATTCTATTTTTATCTATATAATTTAGGTTTCCAAAATATTTTGCTGCCTCTATTTGGTCAATAGTTTCATATTTTCCTAATTCTTTATATGTCATCTTTTTGTATTCTGCTCCCTTACCACCTGTTCCTCTATTATCTACACAAGCAATAATATATCCTTTTTGTGCGAGCATTTGGTACCAGTAGAAATTTGTCCATCCAAAAGAGTTTTTAACTTGTTGAGATCCAGGACCTCCATACAAGAACATAAATAAAGGATATTCTTTGTTTTTATCAAAATCTGGTGGTTTTATCATCCAAGCATTCATTTCAGTATGCTCAGTTTTAATAGTAAAAAGTTCCTTTTCAGATAGATCAAATTCTTTCATTTTTAATCTAAAATCTGAGTTATCTTCTAATGTTTTGAGCAGAGTGCCATCATTTTTATGTAATGTGTAGATAGGAGCTGAATTTGCATCAGAGTAAGAATTCATATAAAATTTCAACCCTTTACTAAAACTTGTTGTATTATATCCAATTTTGTTGTTAAGTTTCTTTTTTTCATCTGTCTCTAAATTTTGAATAAATAGAGAACGATTTGTAGATCCATCTTCTGTAGAGGTGTAGTAAATATTCATTTCATCTGAATTAATGCCATGTAATTTTGTTCCTTCCCATTTACCGTCAGTTACTTGTATTTCATTTCCTTCCAAATCTTTTATATAAATATGATTCCATCCATTTTTCTCTGATGTCCATACAAAATTGTTTTCCGGCAGAAAAGTTAGGTTATCATGAATATCGATGTAATATTTGTCTTTTTCCGTGAAAAGAATACGGTTAGTATTTTCTGCTACATTAGCAATAATAAAATCTAATTCATTTTGATGTCTATTCATCCCATACAAAACTAATAGATCAGCATTATTTGTCCATTTTATTCTTGGATAGTATTCATAATCTTTTTCTGTATATATGTATTGATGCTTATCTTCTTCTATGTTATAAACATATACTTTAACGATGGAGTTTTCTTCACCAGCTTTAGGATATTTAAACACCTCTTGTGATGGGTATAGTCCTCCACGAAAAATATCCATGGAAAATTCTTTTACATGTGTTTCATTAAATTTATAGTAGGCTATATGTTTTCCATCAGGAGACCACTCAAAGGCACGTACTAACCCAAATTCTTCTTCATAAACCCAGTCAGAGGCACCATTTATAATTTTGTTTTTTTCTCCGTCATTTGTTATTTGTTTAGTCACTTGACTTCTTAAATCTTTTATATATAAATTATTATTTTGAACGTATGCAATTTTTTTGGCATCATGAGAGAAAGTAGCATGCATCACTTTTTTGTCTGATAGTTTTTTAATCTTATCAGTAAAAATATTATAGATATAATAAATTGACTTACTTGAGTATCTGTATATTTTTTCTCTTTCAGTTTTTAATAGAATTTTCTTTTCATTTTTACTAAATTCATATTCATTTATTTTTGTTAGATCAAAATCTTTACTATTAAAGATTGTACGTACTTTTTGCCCATTAATAAATTTATATTTTATTATTTGTTGATGATTATCAATTTTTTCAATTGTAGTATAATGTTCTCCATCATTCATTGATTTGAAACCAGTAATGCTTTTGGGAGAGAAAACATAATCTTTCCATAAATCCTCAAGAGTAATTTTCCTTTCTTGAGAGAGGATTATTAGAGGGATATTAATAAAAATCAATATTGTTAGTAATTTTCTCATTGTTATAAATTTGGTCAGTTGCGAATTTAACTAAATTTGTACAAGTGGAATATAAGAAAATAAATATTGATGACTTATCTTTTTTCAGATCATTTCTAGAAGATGATTGTGTTTTAACTAGTAAGGAATCATTATTCACATATAGTCACGATGAAACTGAAGATCTTTCTTGTTTGCCAGATGTAGTTTTAAGACCCAATAAAACTGAAGATATTGCTAAAATTCTACATTATTGTAATAGTCAGTATATTCCAGTAACAGCTAGTGGAGGACGTACAGGATTAAGTGGTGGAAGCATTCCTGTACATGCTGGAGTCGCTCTTAGTATGGAACGTTTTAATAAAATTATAGATATTGACACAAAAAACCTACAAGCAACTGTAGAACCTGGTGTTATAAATCAAGTTTTTAGAGATGCAGTAGAAGAGAAGAGTTTATTTTATCCTCCAGATCCTGCAAGTAAGGGAAGTTGTCATTTAGGAGGAAATCTTGCTGAAAATGCAGGGGGTCCAAAAGCTTTAAAATATGGAGTGACTAAAGATTATGTATTAAATTTAGAAGTTGTGTTGGCAACTGGAGAGGTTATGTGGACAGGAGCTAATGTTTTAAAAAACTCAACAGGATATAATCTAACTCAATTGATGATAGGTAGTGAGGGAACATTAGGTATTATAACTAAAATTGTATTTAAATTAATTCCAAAACCTTCTAAAGATATAACTATGCTAGTTCCTTTTTATTCTATCGGAAAGGCATGTGAGTCTGTATCTGAAGTCTTTAGAATGGGTATTACTCCATCAGCCTTAGAGTTTATTGATAGAGATGCTATTGATTGGACTCTTAAGTATTCAGATGTAGAGATGAATATATCAGATAATGTTAAAGCTCATCTATTAATAGAAGTTGATGGCAACAATATGGATTTGCTTTTTAAAGATTGTGAAGCGATTTCTGAGGTTATGGAAAGATATGAATGTGGAGAGATTTTAATTGCTGATAGCGAAAGACAAAAAGAGCAACTATGGAAATTAAGAAGGTCAATAGGTGAGGCAGTAAAATCAAATTCAATTTATAAAGAAGAAGATACAGTAGTCCCAAGAGCTGAATTGCCAAATTTATTAAAAGGAGTAAAGAAAATAGGTGCTAAATTTGGATTTCAGTCGGTATGTTATGGTCATGCAGGAGATGGTAATTTGCATATCAATATTATTAAAGGTGATATGAGTGATGATAAGTGGAATAATCAACTTACAATTGCTATTAAAGATATATTTAAATTAACAAAAAAGTTAGGGGGAACAATTAGTGGAGAACATGGTATTGGATTAGTGCAGAAGGACTATATGGATATTGTTCTTTCCTCAAAAAATATAGAAATACAAAAAGGGATTAAGGCCCTATTTGATCCAAACAAAATATTAAACCCTTCTAAAATCTTTTAATCATTGATTTCTTGCTGTAATTGAACTTGTGTTCCTCCTTGCTCGCAACTAGGCTGAGGGTCACCGCTTTTAGAACAAGAAGAAAGTCCAATTGCAACAAAAAATAAGATTGCTATATATTTCATATTATTTCTTATGTTAATAAACTATTGAAAATCATCGAATTAACACATCAATTATTACAAATATTCCAAAAATAATTGAAGCTATGCCATTAGTTGTAAAGAAAGCTAGATTAACTTTACTAAGATCATTAGGCTTAATTATAAGGTGTTGATAAACTAGCAAAAAACTAAATATTAATAGACCTATGAAGTAGTATATTCCAAAATCATATATTAATCCGGTGAATAGAAGCGTGATTAGTGCAATAAAATGTAAAAATTTAGATATTACCATTGAATTTTTAACGCCAATTTTTACTGGAATAGAATAGAGGTTTTCTGCCTTATCAAATTCTTCATCTTGCAAAGCGTAAATAATATCGAAACCGCTAACCCAAAAAAGTACAGATAAGGAAAATAAAATAGGTAAAATGTCAAATCTACCAGTGACAGCTATGTAGGATCCAAGTGGCGCTAGAGATAGTCCTAATCCTAAAATAAGATGACACAGATACGTAACTCTTTTAGTTAGACTGTATCCAAGAATTATAATTAATGCGACAGGTGAAAGTAGAAAACATAGCGGATTGATAAAGTAGGTAGTTGTAATGAATAATAATACATTGATGAATGTAAATAATAAAGCATTCTTTGGGCTTATTTTTCCACTTGGAATTTCTCTTATAGTTGCTGTTCTAGGATTTTTTTTATCGATATTTCTATCAATATATCTATTGAAGGCCATAGCTGATGATCTAGCAAAAACCATACATAGTACTATATAAAAAAGAATTTTCCATTCAAATTGATTGGTTTGAGCTAAAAAGAAACCAATCAATGCAAATGGCATAGCAAATATTGTATGGCTAAATTTTATTAGTGATAAATATTTTTTCATATTTCATAGGATATAGTAGAATCTTTTATTATCAACCAATTTTCATCAAATTTTTTAAGATCTAACCAAAAGACACCGTTAGGATTTTTTTCTTTAATTAATTTCCATTTCCCCTCTAGTTTTGCTGTATTTTTAGATGTTAAATTAACTTTTATTATTTCAAATTCTAATTCACCCATGCTAGATTTTGTGGGATAACTTTCTTGATATCTTCTTAATGTTTCTTCCCATCCATAAGTTGTTTTATATTTAAGAGAGGTGAATACTAAATCTTTTGATTTCCAATACCCTTGCATAAAACCATCAATATCACCGTTATTCCAACATTTTTTTTGTTGTTCAAGTACCTTTTTTATTTTATTTATTTCTAGAGGATCTTGTTTCATATTATTTGTGTTATTATCTCTGCTTAAATTACATGATATGATAAAAATAAGACTTAAGGTAAGTATATATTTCATACTTTTTGCATCAAAACTAGTGAATTTTATATATTATATTTACCATATTTGCAAAATAATTATGAGTAAAAATAAACCATCAATACCAAAAGGAATGCGTGATTTCAATTCTGATATTATGTTCAGGAGAAATTACATTTTCGAAACCACAAGAAAGGTCTTCGAGAGGTATGGTTATGCTCCAATTGAAACTCCAGCTATGGAGAATATTTCTACATTAAGTGGAAAGTATGGAGATGAAGGTGATAGGTTAATTTTTAAGATTCTTAATTCCGGAGACTATTTATCTAAATCTTCATATTCAGAGACTACAGATTCTAAATCTTTAACTAAACAAATATCTGAAAAAGCATTAAGATATGATCTTACTGTTCCATTTGCTCGTTTTGTTGTACAAAACAGAAATGATATAAGCTTTCCTTTTAAAAGATATCAGATGCAAAATGTGTGGAGAGCAGATAAACCACAGAAAGGTAGGTATAGAGAGTTTTTTCAATGTGATGCTGATGTTATTGGTACAGATTCTTTGTTGTGCGAAGTTGAGTTGATACAGCTTTATGATGAAGTATTTACAGATTTAAAAGTTCCAAACATAGAGATATGTATTAACAATAGAAAAATTCTTAGTGGAGTAATCGAATTGATGGGAGCAAGTGATAAGTTTGATGATATTGTTATTATTCTTGATAAGTTAAGTAGCATAGGAATTGAAAAGCTTGTTCTTCAATTGAAAGAAAAAGGCTTGAGTGATGAATCAATATCAATTTTAAAAAGTTTTTTAGTTGTTAAAAATGTAGAAGAATTATCAGATTTATTAAAAGATTCTTCAATAGGAAAGAAAGGGGTTGAAGAATTATTGTTTGTTGTAAATAGTGTTCAAAATGTTGGTTTAAAATCAGCTGATTTAAAGTTTGATATTTCTCTAGCCAGAGGATTAGACTATTATACAGGGTGTATAATAGAAGTAAAGAGTAGGGATGTTAACATAGGATCTGTTGGAGGGGGAGGGAGATATGATGATTTAACAGCTATTTTTGGCATGCCAGATATTTCTGGTGTTGGAATTTCATTTGGAATAGACAGAATATACTTGGTAATGGAAGAATTGGATTTGTTTCCAGAGAATATAGGCACTTCTACTAAAGTTATGTTTGTGAATTTTGGAAGTAAGGAAGCGCAATTTTGTTTATCTCTTCTGAAAAAATTAAGAGATAATGGAATAAATGCAGAATTATATCCTAAAGCAGACAAAATGAAGAAACAAATGAATTACGCTAATAATAAAGAAGTTCAATTAGTTTTATTGATCGGAGAAGATGAAATAGATTCTGGTTTATTGTCTGTAAAGAATATGCAAACAGGAGATCAGTATAGTGTGACTATAGAAGATTTTATTAATCAAAATATATAAGATGTCTAAGACATTTAAAATAGGAGAATCAACACTTACTTTATCTATTATTTCAGATATTATTGATTATAATAAAAAGTTAATATTAGATAAAATATCTAAGAAAAAAATTCGTGATTGTAGAAAATTTTTAGATAAGGATATAGCATCTTCAGAAAAACCTGTCTATGGTATTAATACGGGTTTTGGGTCATTATATAATCATAAGATAGATGCAAAGGAGCTTAATAAATTACAGGAAAATTTAGTTCTCTCTCATGCATGTGGTACTGGAGAGAAAGTGCCTCCAACAATTGTTAAAATAATGATGTTGTTAAAAATCCAGTCTCTTTCATATGGCTATTCAGGAGTTCAGTTAAAGACTGTTCAGCGTCTTATAGATATGTTTAATAAAGACATTACACCTGTGGTTTATCAACAAGGTAGTTTAGGGGCTTCAGGTGACTTGGCGCCATTAGCTCACATGTCTTTACCTTTAATAGGAGAGGGGGAAGTTAATATTCTTGCTGAGCGAAATAATATTGATTATAGAACACTAAAATCTTCTAAATTATTGAAAGAGATGAAGTGGGATAAAGTCACATTGAAGTCAAAAGAAGGCTTGGCATTATTAAATGGAACTCAATTTATGAGTGCTTATGCAATTTATAGTTTAATAAAATCTAAAAGGTTATCATATTTTGCAGATATGATAGGTAGTATTTCTTTAGAAGGATTTGATGGTAGAAGTGAATGTTTTGATAAACTAATACATAAGGCAAGACCACATAAAGGGCAACTCAAATCTGCAGAAAATATTCGTGAATTTCTTTTTAAAAGTGATATACAGAAATCAAAAAAGCAACATGTGCAAGACCCATATTCTTTTAGGTGTATGCCACAGGTTCATGGTGCTACAAAAGATGTTATTTCACATGTAGAGGGTGTTCTTTCTATAGAAATAAATTCAGTCACAGATAACCCCACAATTTTTGTAAAACAAAATAAAATTATTTCAGGCGGTAATTTTCACGGCCAACCACTTGCTATGGCAATGGATTATTTATCTATAGCAATATCTGAGCTTGGATCAATTTCTGAGAGAAGAATTTTTCAATTAATTTCAGGTAAAAGAGGTCTTCCAGAATTTCTTGTCCCTAAACCCGGATTAAATTCAGGTTTGATGATACCCCAATATACAGCTGCTAGTATAGCAAGTCAAAATAAACAACTATGTACTCCAGCTTCTATTGATTCTATTGTTTCTTCAAATGGTCAAGAGGATCATGTAAGCATGGGTTCAAATTCAGCAACTAAGCTTTATAAGATTATAGAAAACACAGAACGTATTCTTGCAATAGAACTAATGAATGCAACTCAAGCTCTTGCTTTTAGACATAAAAGATCTTCTGATTTTATTGAAAATATTTTGGATATTTACCGTTCAGAGGTAGATTTTTTAGTAGAAGACAGATTGTTGTATAAAGATATTGTAAAATCTATTTGTTTTTTACAAAACTTAGATATAGACCAGGAAATTCTTTAGTTTGTAAAAGCATATTTAATAATATTAGCTCCCATTTTTAGTGCTCTTTCTCTTGTTTCTTCAGTATTGTTGTGTATTTCAGGATCTTCCCATCCGTCCCCAAGATCTGTCTCATATGTATATAAACATACTAATCTTCCATTAAATACAATGCCAAATGCCTGGGCAGGTTTTCCATCATGTTCATGTATTTTAGGTAACCCATTTGTAAAGTTATATTTTGTAGAGAATATTGGGTGATTGTTAGCTAATTGCTTAAGTTCAACATCAGGAAATAGTTTTTTTATTTCTATTCTTATGAATGGGTCCATCCCATAGTTATCATCTATGTGTAGAAAACCACCTGATAAAAGGTAGGCGCGTAAGTTTTCTATTTCATTAATATTAAAAACAACATTTCCATGTCCTGTCATATGTATAAAAGGATAGTTAAATATCTCCTTGTTTCCTGCTTCAACAGTAGCAGGTTGTGTTTTTATTGTTGTTCCAAGATTTTTATTTGTATATTCAATCAAATTTGGAAGTGCAGTTGGATTAGCATACCAATCACCTCCTCCATTGTATTTTAAAACAGCTATTTCATAAGTGTTTTGTGAGAAAGATAAAAAAGGAATTATAATAAAAAAGATAAAAAAGTTTCTCATGAGTTTATTAAATTAATAGTGTTAGTAGCTACTAATCCTGCTGTTTCTGTTCTTAATCTACTATTTCCTAAACTAATAGGGCTAAATTTTTTATTTATGGCTTGATCAATTTCTTTAGAAGAAAAATCTCCCTCAGGTCCAATTGCAATTAAATATTTTTTATTTGATAAAATATTTTTTAAGTCAATTTTATTTGTTTTTTGACAGTGAGCAATATATTTTTCATAACTATTATTATGATTTATTAAATCAGTAAAACTTATTGGATGATTTATCTTTGGAAGATGATATTTTAATGATTGTTTCATAGCTGAAATAATGATTTTCTTGCATCTATCATATTTTATTGTTTTCTTTTCTGAGTAATCACAAATTATAGGTGTAATTTCATCAATTCCAATTTCTGTAGATTTTTCTAAAAACCATTCAAATCTATCTATATTTTTAGTTGGTGCTATAGCAATATGCAATTTATATTTATGCTGTTTTTTTTTGTCTAATTTCTCTATAATATTCAATTCACATTTTTTACTATCAGCAATCTTTATCTGTGCATTATATTGTATTCCTTCACCATTTGTAAAAAAAATAATATCGCCTTCTTTTTTTCTTAATACTCTAATAATATGTCTACTTTCTTCTTTATTAAGAATTATTTTATCTGTTTTTTGATTAAGGTAGAATAATTGCATATATTAAATAAAAGCTTTTATTCGTAAATGGAAATTAAATCTTTTGAATTGCTTTTGGTGCTGCAGATAGAATTTCATTATTTGCATTGTCAGCAAACTGTTTGAAATTATTGTTAAAAGCTATAGCTAGTTCATTTGCTTTTTTATCGTATTCTTCTGCATTTTCCCAAGTATTTTTTGGATTTAATATTTTAGAATCAACATTTGGACATGATTTAGGCATATATAAACCAAAAACTTGATGTTTAGTATATTCAACGTTAGTAAGTTGATTATTTAAAATTGCAGTAATCATAGCACGAGTATATTTTAATGATATTCTTTCACCTATTCCATAGGGTCCTGCTGACCATCCAGTATTGATTAACCATACAGTAACATTGCTTTCATCTATTTTTTCACCAAGCATTTCTGCATATTTAGTTGGATGTAATGGCATGAATGGTGCGCCAAAGCATGCAGAAAATGTTGTTTGAGGTTCATTTATTCCTGCTTCTGTACCTGCAACTTTTGCAGTGTAGCCAGATATAAAATGATAC
>PAZP01000027.1 GCA_002715565.1 Flavobacteriales bacterium | reverse complement strand
TATTAAAGTAGCATTAGGTGGAATAACACCTCCAGCACCTCTTTCACCATAAGCTAAATTAGGTGGAATAATAAATGTTGCTTTACCTCCTACTTTTAATAACGCTATTCCTTCATCCCAACCTGGTATTACTCTTCCTTGTCCTAAAGGAAATTCAATAGGTTGACCTCTATCGTGAGATGAATCGAATTTACTTCCATCAGCAAGCTTTCCAGTGTAGTGTACAGATACAGTTTTACCTGCTTCTGCTTGAGCACCATTCCCCTCTTTAATCATAAAGTAGGCTAATCCACTCTTAGTTGTTGTGGCTCCTTTAGTTAATTCTTTCATAGCTTCAGCCTGTCTCTTTGCTGATTCAGCCTTTTTCTTTTCTAGTTCTGCTTGTGCTGTTTCAAAAGTTTTTTTAGCATCGAATGATTTTGCAGTCTCCCCCTTTCTTATAATAGTAATAGAATTCATCATATCGTCTTGCTCTATAGCATCAACAATATCTTGACCCTCTACTACATGTCCAAATACAGTGTGTTTACCATCAAGCCATGGTGTTTCCTTGTGTGTAATAAAGAATTGAGATCCATTCGTTCCTGGTCCAGCATTTGCCATAGATAATATTCCAGGTCCATTGTGTTTTAATTCAGGATGGATTTCATCAGAGAATTGGTATCCCGGTCCACCCATTCCATTGCCATCTGGGCAACCTCCTTGAATCATAAAGTCAGCAATAACTCTGTGAAATTTAAGGCCATCGTAGTAAGGTGTTCCTAAATCTTTTTTATTGTTTTTTAGTGTTCCTTCAGCAAGACCAACAAAGTTAGCTACTGTTAGTGGAGTTTTTTCATGTTCTAATTGTATTAGAATATCTCCTTTAGTTGTGTTTATTTTTGCATACATACCTTCTGTTATATTTGGGTTATTATTTGTGTTAGTTGTCTTTTTAAAAATGTTTTGTGCAAGTGAACTTAAGCTAATAAGCATCACTGATAAAATGATTGTTTTTTTCATAGTCTTTATTTTAATCCGTTAATAATTATTTTTTCTATTAATTTAATTGTTTCATTAACTGAAAAATCAGAAATTCCTCCAGCAGCATTAATATGCCCACCACCATTGAAATATTTTTTTGCAATTTCGTTAACTTTTATATCTCCTTTTGATCTTAATGACAGCTTAACAAGTCCTTCTTTTTCAGCTATAAAAGCAGCAAAATTAATGCCTTCTATTGACAAAGGATAATTTACAAATCCTTCAGTATCTCCACTTTTAAATTTAAATTTTTCCAATTCCTGTGCATTTAACGAAATTATTGCTGCATTATTTTTAGGATATAGAAGTAATTTTTCATTTAAGCAATACCCAAGTAATTTTATTCTTTCAGCAGAAATACTATCATATACTAGATCATGAATTTTTGAATTATTAGCCCCAGCTAAAATTAATTCAGATATTATTTTATGTGTATTAAAATTAGTAGAAGCGAATTTAAAACTTCCGGTATCCGTCATAATACCAGTATATAGACATTCAGCAATATTTTTATTCATGTATTTATTCATATCCATTTTATGTATAATCTCATAAACTATCTCTGCTGTTGAACAAGCTGTAACATTGGAAAATATATATTTGGCTATATTATTGTCAGGATCTTGGTGATGATCAATAAGAATTTTGATAGCATTTGAATTAGAAACACAATTACTGAATGAAGATAATCTATCTATATTATTAAGGTCTAAAAGAATTATTAGATCACTATTATTTGATATTTCTTCTGCTTTATGGGGATTTTTCTCATAATTAATTACAAACTCATTTCCTGGAAGCCAGTGTAAAAAATTTGCATACTCATTTGGTGTAATAACATTTACACTATGACCTAATTGAATTAAGAAATGATATAAACCTAATGAAGAACCCATAGCATCTCCATCAGGACCTCTATGAGTAGTTATTACAATTTTTCTAGGGGAATTTAAAAGTTCTTTAAGATTATCTATATTTTCATACATAGGCTTGCAAAAATAGTAAAAGAATATAATTGCTATAATACTAATAATTTCTAATTTTGCAACTGTTAAAAAATTAAAAAAATGGGAAATATAACATTCACAATGATTAAACCAGAAGCTGTTGAAGCTGGAAATATAGGAGCAATATTACAAAGAATAGAAACTGCCGGTTTTAGAGTTATGGCAATGAAAAAAATTCATTTATCTCCTCAGAGAGCTGGTGAATTTTATGCAATACATAGTGAACGTCCATTTTATTCTGAATTAGTAGAATATATGAGTGGTGGTCCTATAGTTGCTGCTATTTTAGAAAAAGAAAATGCAGTGACTGATTTTAGAAAATTAATAGGTGCTACTAATCCAGCAGAAGCAGAGCCCGGAACTATTAGAGCTGAATTTGCTGAGAATCTATCAAAAAATGCTATTCACGGTTCTGATTCTGACGAAAATGCTATTATTGAGTCAGACTTTCATTTTACAAAGGAAGAAAGATATTAATTAAAAATTATATCAGAAATTAAATTCTTTCCAACTTTAGTGTTAATTTGGCTTATTAAATCTGTTTTCTTATAAGATAGTTCATTTCTTAAACTAGAGGAGTTTGTTTTTATATAAAGTTTATTCTTATAAATTTTCACATCACTTATATATATAGATAATTGTTTACCAATTATTTCTTTCCATATATCAATAGCATCATATTCTATTAATTTATCAGACAATTTATGTTTATCTAATACTTTTTTTATTAACTCTCCTACATTTCTCATATTATCCCTTTTTCTCATAGATATACTGATCCATTTTCTATAGTAAATATAGAATGTTTAATATTTGAAGAATTAAATATATTCTGTATTCTTTCTTTCTGAGTATCAGTAATAAATACTTGACCAAATAATTGTTGATTTACCATTTGCATTAATTTCTCTACTCTTTTATTATCTAATTTGTCAAATATATCATCAAGTAATAAAATAGGTTTAATTCCGATTTTATTTTTCATAAACTCAAATTGAGCTAACTTTAAGGATATTAAAAAAGATTTTTGTTGACCTTGTGAACCAATTTTTTTAATTGGATAATCATTCATTAAAAAAATAATATCGTCCTTATGTATTCCACATTGAGTATAATTACTTTTTCTATCTTTAAAGAGAGATTCTTCTAATAATACATGAAAATTTTTATCAAATAGTTGAGATTCTAATCTTAATGATATATCTTCTTCATTGTCTGAAATTTCTGAGTAATATTTTATTAATATAGGCGATAATTCTTGAACGAAATTACATCTTTCTTGATGTATAACATTTCCATAATTTATAAGTTGTTCATTATATATCTCTAGCGTTGTATTATCAAAATAATTTTGCTCGTTAAATTGTCTAAGAAGTGTATTTCTTTGTTTTAAAGATCTATTATACTTAATTAATAATTGTAGATAGGAAGAATTATATTGTGATATACAACTATCTATATATTTTCTCCTAACATCACTACCTTCAATTATTAAATCTGTATCTGTAGGTGAAATAATTACAATAGGAAATTTACCTATATGTTCAGAAAACCGTTTGTATTTTTTTTGATTATTTTTTATGATCTTTCCATCACCTTCAATTACATTACATTGAATCTCAATATCTGTATTGTCTTTATGAAAAACACCTTTTAAATTAAAGTACTTAGTATTAAATCTTATATTTTGAGAATCAATATGATTAAAATAGCTTTTAGTCTTAGATAAATAATGGATTGCATCTAAAATATTTGTTTTTCCCGCCCCATTGTTACCAACAAAACATATCACCTTATCGTTAAAAGAAAATATACTTTCAACATGATTTTTAAAATGATGTAATTGTAAGTGTTTTAAATACAATTTAAATAATATTTTAATTAAATATAATACAGATAATAAAAAGTGATTAATTTTTAAAAAATCTTATATTTGCGTTCCAAAAATAAGATTAAATGGCTAAAAAAACGAATAAAATAGATGATCAATTTGGTCAAGTTGAAGAAGCTTTATCAAAAACAGAACAATATATTGAAGACAATCAAAAGAATTTAGTTAGAATAGTTGGAGGTATAGTTGCTATAATCGCACTTATTTTAGGTTTTAATAAATTTTATCTTGAACCAATGAATAAAGAAGCTCAGTCAGAAATGTTTATGGCTGAATTATATTTTCAAAAAGATTCATTTCAACTTGCTTTAGATGGAGATGGTCAATATTACGGTTTTTTAGATATAATTGATGAATATAGTATCACCAAAAGTGGTAATCTTGCTAACTATTATGCTGGACTATCATATTTACATTTAGATGAATATGAGGAAGCAATAGATTATTTAAAAGAATTTTCTTCAGATGATATTTTGCTTTCTACTCTTGCTTTAGGTTGTATAGGTGATGCTTATTTAGAACTTGGAAATACAAAAAAAGCTTTGAAATTTTATACTGATGCTTCAAATAATAGTGATAATTCTTTTACTTGTCCAAGATTTCTATTTAAGCAGGCTATGATTCATGAATCAAATGAAGATTATAAGCAAGCGTTAAGTTTATATAAAATTATTCAATCCGATTTTAAAACTTCACATGAAGGAAATGGTATTGAAAAATATATCTCTAGAATAGAAGATAGATAAAATGCTAGAAAAGCACAAAAATCTTTCATCATACAATAAAAATCAATTTTCCCAAGCTAAAGGTTTAAAAATAGGTATAGTAAAATCTAGATGGAATAAAAATATCACAAACAATTTGTTTGAAGGTGCATATAATACTTTAATTGATTGTGGTATTAATAAAAAAGATATAATTAAGTATGAAGTTCCTGGCAGTTTTGAGCTTATTTTTGGTGCAATGTCTATTTATAAGCAAAATGTTGATGCAATAATTTGTTTAGGAAGTGTTATTAAAGGAGATACTAAACATTTTGATTTTATATGTAATGCAGTTGCTAATGGAATTAAGGATTTAAATATAAAATTAGAAATACCAGTAATATTTGGTGTTTTAACAGATAATAATTTACAACAAGCTATAGATAGATCTGGAGGTAAGAACGGAAATAAAGGTGTAGAAGCTGCAGTTACAGCTCTTGAAATGGCAATATTGAATAAAAGATAATGTCTGATATTATTTTATTAAAAAGTTTTTATGTTTGCACACCATATTTGGTCGCGTAGCTCAGCTGGATAGAGCATCTGCCTTCTAAGCAGACGGTCACAGGTTCGAATCCTGTCGCGATCACAAATTCAAGCCTAGTATTTAACTAGGCTTTTTTATTTATAAACTCACTTATTAATGTATGGAAATGATGGACACCCTTTTCCATACTTGGAGAAAATCTTCCACATTTATAAAATCTTGAACTAACACCTTTCTGAACATTTTCAACCACTTCTTCATCTTCCTTCTCAACTTTATCTAAATCGGCCCCTGCACCATTATTCAATTTACTTTCGTCCCAAACATAAGATTTAAATTCTACTTTAGTTTTTTTCGTAGATATAGGGGTTACTATATTTATTGATAATCCCCAAGGGTAAAAGTTAAGCATTAAATTTGGAAATAACCAAAAATAATAGGCTGCTATCTTTTTTCCATAGTCTTGAGATTTTTTAGGTAAATCAAAGCATATTTCATTACTATCTGCAATACCTACTTGTAAATTTGAATACTTAAATATTTCAGTTTGATAATTTTCAAAAGATAAAACATTATTTAAATCATTATGTATAAATGGTATATGGAATCCTTCAAGATAGTTGTCACAATACAAAGCCCAATTTGCATTTACAATATATTCTTTGGAAAGCTCTTTATTATATTTAAACGTTTCTATCGGCATCCATCCTACTCTATTTTCTACATCAACAAAAAGATCTTCAAAGGATATGGTAGGAGTTATTGAGGTAAATATAAACTGCTTCCATCTTTTTACTGTCAACTCATAAAGATCATCTCTTTTAGAAGGAAAATTTTTCATCCCCTTTGTTTTAGGCATAAATTTAAATTTACCATAACTATCAAATTGTTTTCCATGATAGCAACACATAATATTTTTTTTCACATTACATTTATTGTGAATTAAGATATTTCCTCTATGAGTGCAAACACTAGAATAGCAATGAATATTTCCATCATTATTAATAAGTACTAAAGGTTCTGATATAGTATCTTCTAATAAAAAAAATGGAAAAGCATCTTTATTATTATTAATATTTTCATAGTCTGTAATTAATTGCCAGCTATTAGCAAATATTTTTTCAATATTAATGCTAAAAGTATTTTTACATGAATAAAATTCACCTTTAAGAGTACTAGCTATAGTTATATCTTGATTTATCATTTTTATAAAGTCAATAAAATAAAAATCCTAGCTAGTGCTAGGATTTTGCGGAGAGAGAGGGATTCGAACCCCCGGTACATTGCTGCACAATGGTTTTCAAGACCACCGCATTCGACCACTCTGCCATCTCTCCTATTTACAACGCAAACATACTTTTTAGTTAGCTAATAGCAAAATTATTTATTGGATAAATTATATTAATATCTATAATACTGTTTTTACTATTTTTGTATCTAATGATAAATATATTAATAATCTTATTTATAAAGATTTTTTCTTTCTTTCCGCTATATATTTTAAGGTTTGTAGCATATATTATTTACCATATAAATAATTTATTTTTCAGATATAGATATAAAATAGTTGAAAGAAACTTAAAAATAGCTTTTCCAAGTTTTTCAAATAAGAAACATCAAGAAATCAAAGAAAAATTTTATAGAAGATTTTTTAATGTTCTTATGGAAATTATTAAAATGTATAGTATATCATCAAGATTTATTAATAAAAAAGTAATATTTGAAAATACAGAGGTGATAAATAAATATTTAGACAAAAATCAATCTATCATTTTATTATCTGGACATTATAACAATTGGGAGTGGGTGGGTCAAAAGCTAGCTTTATCTACAGATAAAGAGGTTGTTGTAATCTATAAAAAGTTAAATAATTTAATATTGAATAATTTTTTACTTAAAATTAGATCAAAATTTGGTGCCAATCCAATAAGTATGAAGGAGAGTATTAGATATCTACTTAAAACAAAAAATACATGTCAAATTATAGGTATAATAGCAGATCAAAACCCAATAGTTAATGACACTACTAAATGGATAAATTTTTTAAATAATGAAACTCCAGTTTTTTTGGGACCTGAAAAAATTGCAAAAAAAATGAATTACCCTGTTTTATTTTGTAATATGAAAATAAACAGTGAGAATATTTATTCTATTAAATTTGAAGTCATTTCTGANGAACCAAGTAATGATCAAAAAATAACTGAAAAATATTTTAATNTTTTAGAAAAACAAATAAAGGAAAATCCACAATATTGGCTGTGGTCACATAACAGATGGAAACACAAAAGNAAAAAATAGCAGTNGTTGTATTAAACTGGAATGGCAGGAAATGGNTAGANATCATGCTTCCATTCTTAATTAGATATAGTCAACAGGCAAAAATATTTATNGCTGATAATGCATCTANTGATGATTCTATTTTATTTNTTGAAAAAAACTATCCGAAAATTAAAATTATATCTAATAAATCTAATAACGGTTATGCTAAAGGATATAACGATGTTTTAAAAAAAATTGATTCNGAATATTATGTTCTTATAAATTCAGATATTGAGGTTTCAAAGAATTGGATCGATCCAATTATTAATCTTATGGATAATGANAATAAAATTGCTGCTTGTCAACCTAAAATTTTAAATTATAATAATAGAAATTATTTTGAGTATGCCGGAGCATCTGGTGGNTATATAGATTTANTAGGATATCCNTTATGTAGAGGNAGAATTTTTGACACTTTAGAAAAAGATGAGGGGCAGTATAATGATGTGAAAGAGATTTTTTGGGCAAGTGGTGCATGTTTATTTGTCAGATCTTCTTACTTCAATGANATTGGTGGCTTAGATGAAGATTTTTTTGCNCATCAAGAAGAAATAGATTTATGTTGGAGATTTAAAAATAANGATTATAAAATTATGGTTCAACCTGAATCTATTGTTTATCATGTGGGCGGTGGAACTTTAAATTCATCATCANGTTTTAAAACATATTTAAATTTTAGAAATAACTTATCTATGTTNTTTAAGAACTTATCATTATTTGAGATAATTTGGATNNTACCTTCNCGATTAATTTTGGATGGTATAGCAGCTTTAAGATTTCTNTTACAAAAGNATGGATATAAACATTTTTTTGCTGTNTTACAAGCTCATNTTTCTTTTTATTTAAACTTGCCTAAAAATNTTATTAAACGATTGAAAATCAGNCAAAAATTNAATCAAACTGGNANNTTNTCATTTAGTATTTTAATCAAATATTATATTGCTAATATTAAGAAATTTAAAGATTTTTAAANTTTATATATTTTTCTTGTCATTTATATATGACAACGCAGCNTTATATGAATTTAANCCTAACCCACAAATAACAGCTAAGCATTTAGAAGANAGTAAAGAATTTTTTCTAATTTTNNCTCTTGCATATATGTTTGANATGTGAACTTCAATTACTGGAGTTTTTATGGAAGCAATNGCATCTAAGATAGAAACTGAAGTATGTGNATANCCACCTGCATTTAAAATAATATAATCATATGAAAANCCTNTTTCATGTAATTTNTCAATAATTTCACCTTCGATATTNGTCTGAAAATATTCTAAANGAATATCAGAAAATTTGTTNGTNAGTGTAATAAAATATTCTTTAAATGAAATATCNCCATAAATAGATTTTTCTCTTACACCTAATAAGTTTAAATTTGGACCATTAATTATTATTACTTTCATTATAACAACAAAATTATAAAAATGAGTTGGGATACCACAATTAATGGTTTTAAATCATATCTAACAATTGAAAGGTCATTATCAAAAAATTCTATTGAAGCATANATAAGAGANATAGAAAAGTTTGCAATTTATGCAATTACATTAAGTATCAATCCCGTAAATATTNAAAGAGAAGATATAAANAATTTTCTTAAAGAAATCAATAATTTAGGAATATCTGCTAGATCTCAAGCTCGTATTATTTCGGGNATTAAAGCATTTTANAAGTATCTNTTACTNGAAAATTATATAAATAATAATCCAACTGAGCTNATNGAAAGTCCAAAAATTGGATTNAAAATTCCTGATATACTTTCATTACTTGAAATAAATCAAATTATTGATTCAATTGATCTAAGTAATAATTTANGCTNCAGAAATAAGGCAATAATAGAGATGTTATATAGTTGTGGTCTTAGAGTCAGTGAACTTATTAATTTGAAAATATCTAATGTTCAATTTTCTAAAGGTTATATTAAAATATTAGGAAANGGGAATAGAGAACGGCTAGCTCCAATCGGNGGTAAGGCGTTAGATGCTTTANCAATATACATAAATAATCATAGAAATTTAAGAANTGNAAANAAATNNGATAATGATATTATTTTTCTTAATAATAGGGGTANTAAATTAACTAGAGTAATGATATTCTTGATTATAAAGAAATTAGTTTTAAAAACAGATATAAGAAAAAAAATCAGTCCCCATACTTTTAGACATTCATTTGCTACTCATATGATAGAAGGAGGTGCTAATTTACGCGCTGTCCAAGAGATGCTTGGCCACCAAAGCATTACAACAACTGAAATATATACCCACCTTGATAAAGATTACTTAAGAAGTAATATTATCCAATTTCATCCAAGATATTGAAATTATCTAGTAATATATGGAAAATGTACCTTTTAAAAGGTATCATGTGGTTTATGGTTGCCATGCCTATAATTGTATTATTTTTTCAAGAACATGATTTATCTTTAGCNGAGGTAATGCTGCTTCAGGCTATATATTCAATTTCAGTAGCTATTTTTGAAATACCTTCTGGATATATTGCAGATATATTTGGAAGAAAGAAAACNATNATATTNAGTACAATTTTTTGTTTTATTGGTTATTTGTTGTTTTCCTTTTATAGTGGATTTTATTATTTTGCATTTGCAGAAATATTAGTTGGTATTGGTGGAAGTTTGATTTCAGGTTCAGATAGTGCTATAATTTATGATACATTATTAGAGACCAAATCTGAAAAAAAATACACAAAAATTGAAGGTAGAATATATGCAATAGGTAATTTTTCAGAAGCNAGTGCAGGAATTTTNGGTGGATTTTTAGCAGTNAGTTCAATTTATTTGCCAATTTATATTCAAACATTTATTTTATTTTTTAGTATTCCTGTAGCNATGACNCTTGTTGANCCTAAAATTCAACAAAANAATAAAATGAAAACATCATATATTTCTTTAATTAATGTTGTAAAAGAAACATTTTATAAATATCATAAATTAAAATGGCTTATTATATTTTCTTCTTCTATNGGGNTTGCAACATTATCCATTGCTTGGTTTGCACAACCATTTTTTAATGAATTAGGAATACCANTTATATATTTTGGTGTATTATGGGCAATATTAAATTTTACTGTTGGANTAAGNTCCTTTAATTCTCACTACTTTGAACGTTCANTAGAATATAAAAAAATTATAATAACTTTTGCAATANTTATGCCTNTCTGTTATATTTTAATAGGTTATTTAAATTCATTTTTATCACTAATATTTATTTTATTAATTTATATTTTAAGAGGTATTATCACTCCAATATTACGGAATTATATAAATATAATTACATCCTCCAATAAGAGAGCTACAGTGCTTTCGATNAGGAGTTTTCTTATTCGTNTAAGTTTTGCTACTANNGCACCACTNTTAGGNTACTTATCTGATNTCACCTCAATAACNTATTCTTTTTATTGCCTTGCNATATTTGTAGGTTTCTTTTCTTTATTATCTGCTTTTAAGCTTTATAATTTAGATTAATATATTAATTTTGTTGAGATGAAAAAAATAAAAGAAAAATGGGGAATAACTTCTAATGCTCAATTAATTNTCATATTTATTGTTTTTGGAATTACTGGTTCCTTATCTTTGATTGTTACTCAACCTTTACTTGANATGATAGGTTTTNAAAAAGGAANTATAAGNTNNTGGTTATATATACCTCTCAAGTTAATACTTATTTTTCCAGCCTATCAAGTTATTTTAATAATAATAGGAACCATTTTTGGTCAATTTAGATTTTTTTGGAATATTGAAAAGAAAATGTTTGCTAGATTAGGATTCAAAAATTTTAAGTCATAAATTTAAAATGACAAAATTTATAATAGCAATAGCTACTCGATTAATACCTAGACATTATTTGCAACATGTTAGTCATTTTTTCTTAAAAATTTACTCATTCTTTCTTAGAGGTAATAAATTTGAAGATCCTATCAATGGTATAAAATATCGTAAGTTATTACCTTACGGAAGGTTAATATCAAGAAAAAATGCTATTGCTCCTGATAGCATGAGTTTAGAAAGACATAGATTGATGTGGTTGTTTTTAAAAGAAAGAACTAATTTTTTCAAAGATAAACTCAAATTTTTACATATTGCACCTGAATACTGTTTTTTAAATCTTTTTAAAAATATGACAAATTTGGATTATATTACTGGAGATCTCATTTCACCTTGGGCAGACATAAAAATGGATGTTCATAATATTCCTTTTGATGAAAATTTATTTGATGTATTAATTTGCAATCATGTTTTAGAACATGTAGATGATGATAAAAAGGTAATGTCAGAATTATTTAGAGTTATGAAGCCAGGTGGATGGGGAATATTTCAAGTTCCAATTAATAAAAATAGTAAATATACATTAGAAGATAAGAATATAACAGACCCAAAAAAAAGAGAGGAATTATACTGGCAATCTGATCACGTTAGATTATATGGATTAGATTATGGGGATAAATTAAGAAGTGTAGGTTTTATTGTAACTGAAAGTAATTTTGTAAATGAAATTGAAAATTCTCTAGTAGAAAGGTATGCGTTACCGAAAGATGAAATTATTTATTTCTGTGAAAAAAAATAGTTCATAAATCTTTTGATGATATATAAATTATTTTTTTTGTTTTAAAAAAATCTTCTTCAAAAAACTCATCAATATTATATGTTATATTTTTAATATTTTTAAGTTCATCATCTAACTCCCCTCCTTTTAAGTAAAATATACCTTGATGCTTTTTATCTTTTTTAAGATTATTATTAGTAATATTTATAAAATTACTCATATTTGTAACTGCACGACTTATTATAAAATCAAATTTCTGATTAAAATTTTCAACTCTTTCAACTTTAGTTTTGATATTTTTTATCTTAATACTAGATATTATATTATCAACAACTTTAATCTTTTTACTAATGCTGTCTAATAATAAAAACTTAGTTTTAGGAAATAATATTGCTAATGGAATGCCAGGAAAACCACCACCAGTACCGACATCTAAAACAAATGCATTATCTTCAAAAGACACTACTTTACTAATAGCTAAAGAATGAAGCACGTGAATTGTATAAAAGCGATTTATACTTTTCCTTGAAACAAGATTAATCTTATTATTCCATGAATTGTACAATTTTTCTAATGATAAAAATTGTTCTCTTTGTTTAGTAGATAAATCAGGAAAATACTTATCAATTATTTGCATTTATAGAAGATCTCTACTACCAGACATAATCTTGAATAATTGTTCTCTACTTCTATAAAGTTGAGCTTTAACTGTACCGAGTGGAAGGTTTAGAATGTCAGATATTTCCTCATAACTCATTTCTTTAAAATATCTTAGTTTAACAAGATTTCTATATTTAGGTTTAAGTTGATCTACAATTTGTCTTAGTATAGCTATTTTTTGTTTTGTAATCATTATTTTTTCTGGATTTGGATCATTAGATTTCAAATCAAAAACAGCTTTCTTACCATTTTCATCTACCATGAGCTTATCAATAGAAATTGTAGGTATCTTATGTTTTCTTAAATAATCAATACAGTTATTTCTTGCAACCGTAAATAGCCAAGTGCTAAATGCATACTTGGGCGTATACATGTGTAACTTTTTAAATGCTTTACCAAGTGCTTCTATAGTTAGGTCCTTGGCTAGTTCTTGATCTTCTACTTTTTCATAAAGCATAAAATAAATTGGATCTCTGTATAATCTTAAAAGTTCATTGTATGCAGATGTATCTCCATTTTCTAAAGCTCTATTAATTAATTTTAAATCTCTTCTGGCTTTTTCAGTTAAATTCTGATTTAATTCTTCCATTTAGTTGGTTTACTAATAATATTCAATAATACAAAAATAACTTGTATTAAAAGCATTACAAATTCATATAGTGGGTGAATCCAATATAAATCTAATACATTTAGTTTTTTCATTAATTTATAATTTACCAAGTACGTAGATATTAACTTGCATAATAATAAAATTAGTGGAAATATTGACTCAGAATTTAAATAAAAAAGTAAAATTAATGATGTCCAAAATAAGAAATTTGATAATGGATAAGTAGAAAGTAAAATTTTATATTTTGTTTTATATAGTGGTGAAGTTGTAATATGTCTTCTTTTTTGATAAATCCAGTTCTTCCATTTATTAATAGGAATAGAAAATGTGTGGGTTGAAGGATCAATTTCAATTGTAACATTTTCTCTTGTTGCTACTTCTTGAATAAATAAATCATCATCTCCAGATGCTAAATGTATATGTGAAGCAAAACCTTTATTTTCAAAAAAAATAGATTTTTTATATGCAATATTTCTCCCCACCCCCATATAAGTGTTACCAGTTAGTGAGAATGAAAAATATTGTTGAGCTATATTAAATGTATCATATCTAATAATTTTATTTAAGAAAATATTTTCTTTGATGTATCCTCCGTAACCTAAAATAATATCTGAATCAGAAAAGTTATTACTTATATTACTAATCCAGTTTCTAGAACTAGGCTTGCAATCTGCATCAGAAAGTAAAAGATATTCATATTTTGCAGTTTTTATTCCAAGTGTCAAAGCAAACTTTTTTCCTTCTTTATGATGAATATGATTTGCTATATCGACAACTTTTAAATTTGGGTATTGATTTTGAAGTTTCTTTAATAATAATTTAGTGTTATCAGTAGATTGATCATTTACTACTATAACTTCATAATTCTTATAATCCTGATCAAGAAAAAGAGGTAAATTATTTTTCAAATTCATTTCCTCATTTTTTGCACAAATAATTACTGATACAGCTTTATCAAAAATATTATTTGTTTTTTTTATCCAATTTATTTTTAAAAAATAGAGATAATAGATAAAGAGAATAGCTAGACAAATTATTGAAATTATCAGCAATATTTTAAATAGCACCTATAAAGATTTTAAATAATCTAAAATATTTTTTTCCACTCTATTTAAAATATCGCTTACATCTTCTTTAATGAATTTATCTCCCGTAATATATTCATATAATTCAATATATCTTTCAGAAACTGATAAACAATACTCATTTGTCATTTCTGGAATAACCTCTCCTTCTTTACCTTGAAATCCATTTTCAATTAACCATTGTCTAACAAACTCTTTAGATAATTGTTTTTGTGGTAAATTATTCGATAAATTGTCAGCATAACTATCTAAATAAAAATATCTAGAAGAGTCAGGTGTATGAATTTCATCAATTAAAGTAATTACTCCGCTGATATCTTTTCCGAATTCATATTTAGTATCTACTAAAATTAACCCCTTTTCTTCAGCCATTTCTGTGCCTCTTTGAAATAAGGATAATGTATATTTTTCTAATTTAATATAATCTTCCTCTTTAACTAGCCCTTGTTTGATAATTTCTTCTCTACTTATATCCTCATCATGACCAACATCAGCTTTAGTTGTAGGAGTAATTATAGGATTTGGAAACTTTTCATTTTCTTTCATCCCATCAGGCATAGGTACACCACAAATCATTCTTTTTCCTGATTTATACTCTCTCCAAGCGTGACCAGTTAAGTATCCTCTTATAACCATTTCAACTTTAAATGGTTCACACCTCTTTCCAATTGTTACTGATGGGTCAGGTGTAGATTCCATCCAATTAGGAACGATATCAGAAGTAGCGTTTAAGAATTTTGCAGCAATTTGACTCAATACTTGCCCTTTATAAGGAATACCTTCAGGTAATACATGATCAAAAGCAGATATACGATCAGATGCAATCATAACAAGTGTATTGTTATTAATTGTATATACATCTCTAACTTTTCCTTTGTAAAAGTTAGTTTGTCCAGGAAAGTTGTAATTTGTTTCTTTAATTGTTTTCATCATTTTTTTTTGTTTTATATGCTTTAATAATTTGTTTTACTAGTTTATGTCTTATTACATCTTTTTCATCCAAATATATAAAAGAAATGCCTTTAACTTTATTTAATTTTTCTTTAGCTTTTAATAATCCTGAAATTTGAGATTTTGATAAATCAATTTGAGATAAATCACCTGTTATAATAAATTTGGCAGAAGTTCCCATTCTTGTAAGAAACATTTTCATTTGATTCTCAGTTGCATTTTGTCCCTCGTCTAAAATCACAAATGAATTATCAAGAGTTCTACCTCTCATAAATGCAAGAGGAGCAATTTGAATAGTGCCATTATCTATATAATTATTTAATTTATCTAAAGGTATCATATCAAAAAGTGCATCATAAATAGGTTGCATGTAAGGATCTAATTTCTCTTTTAAATCACCAGGAAGAAAACCTAAATTTTCACCAGCTTCAATTGCAGGTCGTGTTAATACAATGCGTTTTACTTGCTTTTGTTTTAATGCATTTACTGCAATCGCAACTGCTGTATAGGTTTTTCCAGTTCCAGCTGGACCAATAGCAAAAATCATATCATTTTTAACTATTTCTCGAATCATTTTCCTTTGATTTAATGTTCTTGCTTTAATAATTTTACCATTTCTGCCATAAGTTATAACATTGTCTATACTAGAGAAGACCTCATCTTTATTACTATCAAATATTCTTTCTATTTGGTTAACAGTTAATGAATTATATAAATCTAAGTGCTTAATAAATTGATTTAATTTATCTTCAAAATAACTTATTTGATCATTGCTTCCTATAATTTTTATTTTTTCACCTCTAACGATTATTTTTATTTTTGGAAAAAGTGATTTTATTTTTTCTAACTTTCTGTTTGTAGTACCAAAAAGTTTAATAAGTTCAATATTATTTAATGTTATTAATTTTTCACTCATTATTGAATTGAATATTCCAATTTATCTTAAATTTGAATCGCAAAATAACAATATTTTTAATAATAATATTATTCATTTTTATTAAAATGCCAATTATTACAATTACTACAGATTTAGGTCTAAAAGATGGTTATATTGCATCTGTAAAGGGGACAATACTTAGTCAATTAGAAAATGTGAATGTTGTTGATATTACTCATAATATTCAACCTTTTAATATTTATGAAGCTGCATATATTTTAAAAAACTGTTACAAAGATTTCCCAATAGGTACTATACATATTATTGGTGTTGATGATGAAATTTCTTTTAATAATGAACATTTAGCAGTTAAAGCTAATGGACATTTTTTTATTGGTGCAGATAATGGATTATTTTCATTATTATTTGATGATTTACAACCTGAAAAAATTGTTAGATTAAATATCTCTCAATCTAGTGACTGTACAACTTTTGCAATTAAAAATATTTTTGCTACTGCTGCATGTCATATTGCAAGAGGTGGAACATTAGAAATTATAGGTAGTGAAATAAAGAAATTTGATGTTATTAAGCAATCCTTAAATGCAGTATATACTAATAGAATATTAAAAGGAATAATTATTTATATAGATCATTATGGAAATGCTATATCTAATATTAAGAAACAAGAGTTTATAAAATATGATTCAGGTAATGGTTTTTCGATATTTTTTGGAAGAGAAGATGAAATTATTAAGAATATATCATCTAAATATAAGGATGTCTCTATATCTGAAAAACTGGCAATATTTGGCGAAAGTAATCTGTTGCAAATTGCTATTAATCAAGGTAATGCTAGTAAATTACTTGGTCTTAGAATACATGAAACAATTAGAATTGAATTCAAATGATAAGTTTGTTTAAAAAAGAAATATCGGTATTTTTTGGTTCTTTTATAGGGTATATAATTATTGGTTTATTTTTAATTACAAATAGTATAATATTATGGTCAGATTACAGTACTTTAAATATTTTAGATTATGGTTATGCAAATATGGATTTGTTTTTTTCTTTAGCTCCATTATTACTTATACTACTTGTTCCTGGATTAAGTATGAGAATATTTACTGAAGAATATAATACTGGAACAATCGAAACACTACTAACTAAACCTATATCATTATTTAAAATAGTATTATCAAAATATTTTGCTGTATTTTTCTTAGTTCTTATAGCTATATTACCAACTCTTTTATTTTATGTTACTACTTTATATTTTATTGGTGAAACTGTTGGAAATATTGACTTAGCATCAATTTTTGGTTCATATATTGGGTTAATTTTATTAAGTTCATTATTTGTCAGTATTAGCATTTTTTCTTCTGTATTAACTACCAATCAAATTACAGCATTTATTACTGCAATTATCTTATGCTTACTATTTTATTATGGTTTTGACTTGTTAAGTGAACTACCATTTTTTAATTTCATTGACTTAACTATTAAAAAATTTGGCATATCATATCATTATAACTTTCTAAGTAAAGGACTGATTAGAATTTCTGATATAATATACTTCCTTTCTATGACATTATTATTTTTAAAAATAAATACTGAAATAATAAAAAATAAGAGATGAAAATAAAAAATATATTATATTATTCTTCTCTTATAGTTATTGTTATACTAGTAAATATAATATTTCATCACATTAATTATAATATTGACTTAACTTCTGACAAAATACATTCACTTTCTAATGAAAGTATAGAAACTGTATCTAGCTTGGAAGAAAAAATATTTATAAATATATATTTAGAAGGTGATTTTCCAGCTGAATTTAAACACCTTCAAAATTCAACATTAAATTTACTAAAAATATTAAGAGAATTATCTAATAATATGATTGATTATCAATTTATTGATCCTAATAAATCAGATGATAATAAAGCCAGAATGGAGTTTTATAAAAAATTAGTAAATCAAGGATTAAATCCAACTGATTTGGAGATTAGAGAAAATGGTAAGTCAGTAAATCAAATTATTTTCCCGGGTGCCATTTTATATTATAAAGAAAAATATTTATCAATAAATTTATTAGAAAATCTATTAGGAACTTCTGCTAGTAATAATATTAATTTATCAATAGAAAATTTAGAATATAAATTTATTTCTAGCATTCAACAATTAAAGAGAAGTAAATTAAAAAAAATTGGTTTTTTAGAAGGAAATGGTGAGTTAAATAGTAATGAAGTGTTTGATATTGTTGAATCTGTAACAAATGATAATCATAAGCTATCATATTTTTTTGATATAGAAAGATTTAATATAAAACATTTTGAACTTGATAGTTTAACAAATGAGCCTGATATCACTAAACAGATTAATAAGCTAAATAATTTTAGTGCATTAATTATAGCCAATCCTACTAAGCCATTTAATACATTAGATAAGTTTATAATTGATCAATATGTGATGAATGGAGGGAAAATTTTATGGTTAGTTGATGGGGTTAATGCAAAGATGGATAGTCTAAATAATTTTTCAGGCAGATTCTTATCACTTAAAAATGAATTAAATATTGATGATTTATTATTTAAATATGGTGTTAGAATCAACTCTAATCTTATTCAAGATTTAAGATGTACTGAAATACCAATTATCACAGGTTATAGCAATAAGCAGCCAATACAGAATTTTTTTCAATGGCCATATTTTCCGTTACTTTTTTCTACAAATAATCATCCTATTTCTAAAGGATTAGATGCTGTAAAATGTGAATTTGTTAGTTCAATAGATACGATTGAAAATAATATAAAGAAAACTGTTTTATTACATAGTTCAAAAAATTCTAGATTATTACCTTCTCCAATAGAGATAAGCTTAGAATTAATAAAAAACCCACCTCCTCTTAGTTCATTTAATAAGCCAAATCAAAATATTGCAGTTCTATTAGAGGGTAAGTTTGAATCTGTATTTAAAAATAGAATATTGCCAAAAAAACAATTAACATCATTTATTTCAGATAGCAAGGAAACTAAAATGATTATTGTTTCTGATGGAGATATGATAGCAAATAAAGTTAGTAAGAAAGGTAATATTTTTCCATTAGGATATGATAAATATATTGACTTTATTTATGCTGGCAATAAACGCTTTATTATAAATTCTCTACTTTATCTTTGTGACTCAGGAGATGTAGCTAAACTTAAATCTAAAACATTGAAACTTCGCAGATTAGATCAAAATAAAGTAAAAAAATATAAATTATTTATTCAAATCATAAATATTTTAATTCCTATTATATTACTAGTTTTGATGATATTTTTTAATATTTACTATAGAAATAAGAAATATGGCAAGGCAAAATAGAATTTACTTCATTTTAATATTGTTATTTTTAATTGTATTGTATCTACTTAATCAAAAATCAAAATCAACAATTATAAAAGATGATTTATTTGCAGTTTCTGATACATCTACTATAACAAGAATTTTTATGGCAGATAGACAAGCAAATATTATTGACTTAAAAAAAATAAATAATCAATGGATATTAAATGATGAATTTAAGGTTAGAAAGGATGTAATTAATGTTTTATTAAATACTATATCAAAAGTTAAAATTAAAAGAACAATTCCATTAGAATCTATTGAAACAGTCATAAAAGATATGGCTACAAATGGAGTAAAAATAGAAATTTTTAATAATGATAAAATTATCAAATCTTATACTATTGGAAATGCAACATCTGATCATTTAGGAAATTATATGTTTTTAAAAGGCTCAAAAGCTCCATATATTACACATATTCCAGGATTTAATGGATTTTTATCTCCTAGATATGGTATAAGTGTTAGTACTCTTAATCCTAATACTTGGAGAGACACAAAAATTTTTAATTATTCAGAAGATGAGATAATATATATATCTCTCAAAAAATTTAATAATATTAATCAATCATTTAAGATTTATAAGGAAAATAAATTTGTCTTAAAGGACATAAATGATTCAATTGTTATACCTAACATAAATAATATATATAAATTAGTATCTAATTTAATTTCATTAAACTGTGAATCCTTCAAAGAAGATAATGTTAAAATAAAGATGAAGAATAAACAGCCATTACATCAATTAATAGTAAATAATGATACATTACTTACTTATCCTATGAATAATAATAGTGTTGATGAGAAAATTATCAAAAAAGCAAATGTTAAGAGAATGTATGCAACAGTTAATAATGGTGATCTTATGCTCATTCAATATTATGTTTTTAACAAAGTGTTAATTAATATTGATGAATTAAAGAAATAATACTAATTAAAAGTTTTATTAAACTTTATATTTGAAAAATAATTATATAAAAAAAAAGCATGAAATTTATTGTTAATAGTACAAGCCTCCTTTCAGAAATTCAAAAATTACATGGTATTATTAGTTCTAATAATACACTTCCTATATTGGATAATTTTTTATTTATCATAAATTCAAACAAATTGCAAATAATTGCATCAGATTTAGAGACTACAATGAGTGCAGAAATTAAAATAGAATCAGATATTGATGGCAAAATTACTATACCTGCACGTATACTACTTGATACTCTTAAATCTATTCCAAATCAACCTTTAACCTTTTTAATTGATAATAATACTTATTCTATTGAGATGAGTTCAGAAACAGGGAATTATAAAGTCTCTGGAAATAATCCTGATGAATTTCCTAAAATTCCTGTGCTTGATAACTCATCAAATACAAAATTAAGAGGAGAAATTTTATCTAATGCTATAAATAAAACATTATTTGCTAGTGGAAATGATGAACTAAGACCAGTAATGTCAGGATTATTTTGCGACTTCTCAACTGAAAGAGTAGTATTTGTTGCAACAGATGCACATAAGCTAGTTAGACATATTAGAACAGATGTGAATTCAGATATTAATACATCATTTATTCTGCCGAAAAAACCTTTAAATATTATTAAAAATAATGTTAGTGAGAATGATGAAATTTTAGTACAATATAATGAAACAAATGCATTATTTTCATTTAATAATATTACTATAATATGTAGATTAATTGATGGAAAGTATCCAAATTATGATGCCGTAATTCCTAAGGAAAATCCAAATAAATTAACAATCGAGACTAAATTATTGCTTTCCTCAATAAAAAGGGTAGCTATTTATGCAAATAAAACAACTCATCAAATTAAGCTTAAGTTAGCAGGAAGTGAATTACAAATTACATCTCAGGATTTGGATTTTGCTAATCAAGCTGAAGAAAGGTTATCATGTAATTATGAAGGTGAAGATTTAGAAATAGGTTTTAATTCTAAATTTATGATTGATATGTTAAATAATATAGGTTCTGAAAATGTTTCTGTTGAAATGAGTGCACCTAATAGAGCTGGTATAATTTTACCACTTGATAATCAACAAGAAGGGGAAAATACTTTAATGCTTGTTATGCCAGTAATGTTAAATTCTTAAATTTGCAAATATGAAAAATATATTTTTAGTTATATTTATTAGCTTTTTTACAGGTATTTCTATTAATGCTCAAAGCTTATTACCTAATAAATACGGTATAAAAGTTGGGGTAAATATTGCTAATGTTAATTCAGCAAGTATTGAAGGTGTAAAGAATATTGATAATTCTTCTAAAATAGGTATATCTGGTGGGTTTTATTCAGAATTTCCTTTAAATGATAGATGGTATATTAATCCTGAAATATTATATTCTCAAAAGGGAACATCTTTTAATTATGATTTTACACATGATTATGATATTAATAGTAGACAAGATTATAACACAAAAAATGATTTATCATTTACATATATTGAATTGAATCCAATTGTAAGTTTTAAAGCAAATCATAGATTTGCATTAAATATTGGACCTTCAGCAGCTTACTTGATTGCTAATGAATATACATATACACCTTCTCCTTCTCATTTAGATAATGATTTACCAGATGGAGTAATAGATGATGAATCATTAGATATTGGATTAAACTGTGGTCTCTCTTATTACTTTACTGATAACTTTTTAATTAATGCAAGAGTAACAACTGGATTCATGAAAATAGCTGATGTAAAAAGGCCTGTTGATGACGAAAATAATCCTGCATTTTCATTAAAAAATAGAAAAATCTCATTTTTTCTAGCATATTTATTTTAAAATATAATTTTTGAATTTTTTCAAAATAGTTAGATTCCTCATAGTATTTATATTACTAAGTAATAGCTTATACTCACAACATATTTATAAAGATAGAAAGTTTTTTGGTGGATCATTATTTTTTAATAATGATGCATTGAGAGATGTTATTATTGATGGTAATTCAACTGATAATAGAGGTATAGAGTATTTTAATAATTTTATAGATAGAAAATCTAATTCTAAAATTCGATTTAACATGAGATATGGATGGTTTATTTTAGATCATTTTGCAATTGGAGGAGATTTTAATGTTTTTTCAAATAGTTATAATTCTGAGGATTCAACATATATGATGAATACATATATGCAGAATAAATCTGCGGATATTACAATTGGTCCATTTATAAGATGGTATTTTTATGAAGCAGGTGGGCAACCCAATGAGATTGGATCATTGTTTTTAGAAGCGGGTTATAAATTTGGATCCGGCTGGTCTAACGATAAAGCATATTTTGAGTTATCAGATACTTTAACAATAAATTTTGATGAAAATTATAGTTATCTCATGACAGATATAACAACAAAATTAGGATTTAGTATGTATCTCTCTGATTTTATCTCTCATAATTGGTTTACAGGTTTCTTACTAACATTAGAGCCTAGCATTGAGTATGATTGGATACATAGGTATGATAAGGTTGGTGATTTAGGTCTTCAGGAGAGAAAGGAAGTATATCACAGATTTCGATTTAATGTTGCACTCCTATCCTACTTTTAGTGGAATCAATCTATCTTTTTTGAAGATTGGAATAATGTTAGATTTAAATGTTGGATTTAAGCAAAATTTAGTATCTCTAATAACTTCTAAAGAATTATTTCTATTTCTATAAGCTGACGTGTCTAAAAATTCAAATAAGTTAGTTTTTCCGCTCATATAGAGATTTTGAGATGCTAATAATGAATCGCAATTACTTTTAAATAGATTAGTATCAATAAGAAAATTAGATAGAGTACCTGCAAAAATAGTATCTTCTAAATTGAATCTATTCTTCCAACCAGAACATAATATAACTACATCTTTATCCTGTTGCTTTAAGTATTCAGTAATAGCATTTATATTAATAAATGAAGCTGTAACTACTATATTTTCCTTAGCCAAATGAATAGCTTTTGTTCCATTAGTTGTAGTTAAAACCAATGTTTTATCAATTATATTAGTTTCCATGTAATGATACGGGGAGTTTCCAAAGTGAAAACCTTCAACTATTTTGGTATTTCTTTCAGCAGCAATGATATGATTAGGAATATTTTGATAAGCTTTTGCTTCATCTAAAGATTTTACAGGTATAATATCTTTTATGCCATGTTCAAAAGCTGTAGATATTACTGAAGTAGCTCTTAGTAGATCTACTATTACTATAATAGAATCATCATTATTGTAAAATGGAAAAAGTGCTGGACTTAGACAAACAGATAAATTATTTTTTTTTAATTGCATTATACAAAAGGTAATTTAGTAATTTTTGCTTTAATATTTTTATTTCTAACTTTTATGTAAATAATGGTTTCAATTTTAGAGAATTCCTTTTTTATATACCCAAGTGCAATAGCTTTTGATAGTGTAGGAGACATTGTACCAGATGTAACTATTCCAATAATATTATTTTGTTCATCAATAATATCATAATCTTTTCTAGCGACACCTCTATCTATTAGCTCTATTCCTACAAGTTTATTTACAGTATTGCCATTTTTTTGATCTTTAAGATTATCACAATTAATAAAGTTTTTATTAAACTTTGTTACCCAGCCAAGACCAGCTTCTATAGGTGATGTACGTTCATTAATATCATTTCCATATAAGCAATATCCTTTTTCTAGTCTTAATGTATCTCTAGCTGCCAAACCTATTGGTTTTATCTCTATCTCTGTATTAAATATACTTTTCCATAGGCTTTCAACATCTTCATTTCTAACATATAATTCAAAACCTAATTCTCCAGTATATCCAGTCCTGGATATTAATACATCCTCAATACCTGCTATATGTACTTTCTTAAAATTATAATATTTTATTTCTGATAATTTTTCTTTTGTTAGTTGTTGTAAAAGTTCTATAGATTTTGGACCTTGTACTGCAAGTAATGAATAATTATCAGATTGATTATTTATCTCACAATTATATTTATTATTTGAATTTATCCATTTTAAATCTTTATCGATATTTGAAGCGTTTATCACTAGTAGGTATTTATTTACATCAACCATATAAAGAAGAAAATCATCAACAATACCCCCATCATTATTTGGAAAATATGAATACTGAACATCTCCAATTTTAAGCTTAGAGACATCGTTTGAACAGATATATTGTAAAAAATCTAACGCTTTTTCTCCTTCAACAAATACTTCTCCCATATGAGACACATCAAAAACACCAACACTATTTCTTACTGTATTGTGCTCTATTTTAACACCATCATATTGTATAGGCATATAATATCCTGCAAAGTCTACCATCTTAGCTCCTAACTGCTCATGTATATCTGATAAAACTAATTTTTTCATATAAAATAAATTTTGACAAATTTATAAAATACTACCTCCTTAAGTATAAATTTTTAAGAAAGATTAATTTAAATTATTTAAAAGAAAATAGATTGATTTTTAAGAACAATCAATTTATTGAAGTACCAACTTTTTATTAATAACCCCTTGATTTGTTTCTATTTCTAAGAAGTATATTCCTTTTGAGTAATTGTTTAAATCAATTACCTTAACATACTCTCCTACAAACTGTTG
>PAZP01000026.1 GCA_002715565.1 Flavobacteriales bacterium | reverse complement strand
TTTGCGACAATCCATTTACTGCCCAACTCGGGACAACGGATGCTCCACTTCCTTATTCTTTTTATGAGTTTACGCCTGATTCAACTGGAAACTATTTCTTTAGCACCTGTGGTTTAACAAGCTGTGACACGAAACTATGGATATATGAAGATTGTTCTGGTGATGTACTAAGTTATGGCGATGCAGATGCCTTGTTTTATAATGACGATGACTGTGGTTTCCAATCCTATATTGAAGCATCTTTGACTGCTGGAGAATCTTACATCCTAAAAGTCGGTTTATATAGTGAAACAACCACTTGTAATGATTCGACTGTGTCTTTTAATATCGAGTATGGCGGTGATCCTTGTTTAGATTGCAATGTAAGTTGTTATGAGCCTTACTTTATAAATTTAAATATTCCTGATAGCTTAAAATGTCTATATGCAACTAATGCTGAGCGTTATATAGAAAACCTATCAGGTCTTTTGTATGAGTTTAGAAATCCGTTGTGGTCCATTCATCAAAATGGAGAATGGGTAATTTATTTCTATATCGAAAGTTGGGAAGGACCTGTAACGGATGTTGCTATAAATAACCTAAGAAATGAGTATGAATTTTTGGCAAACCAGTGGCTTGAAGGCCTAACGGATTTTGATTCTGATGCACCAGATACAGTGTCTATAAAAGTTTTTGGCTTTGTCTTTCAGGACAGTGTTCAGATTGATCCTAGCTTTTACAACACCTATGGCAATTATCCCATTGTTACGCATTCGGAGGCAAGCGAATTCATACCTTGGGAACTTAATTTTTCCAATGGAAATGCAGTAGCTGGATGGCTTGGTAATGTGGTTGATTTTGACTCCCTACAAGTGGTAGGAAATGATGCAGTTAATTTTCCGAGTGCTACTTTCTCGCCCACTAACTGGAATACTTATATCCATCCAGAAGGGCTAGATATGCCATATACAAGGTTTGGGCATAAAACAGAGTGGTATGCAGTTGGCGGAAGAGATATTCTATGGATTGGTGGACTCATTTCAGATTACGCAACTGGAGAAACGTCTCAGGAAAGTGCTTTTACACATGAGATGGGACATTGTTTTTTTCATGATGATCTTTATGATGGAGTAAAATACCCTTGTGCTGATGGGCTTGTGTCGGTAATGAACTCTGGGAACTGGGGACCAGGTGGACCACAGGCATATTATCTTGAGCACGGTACTTACATTACTGATTTTGATCGAGTCATTATGCGTATTGTTTGGGAGGCTCAGAAATATCGTGAAAACCTTATAGTTGATATGGATAATGATGGCTTTTGTGCGAATACGGATTGTGATGATAATAACGCCAATATCAATCCTAATGCAGCAGAAATTCCAAATAATGGAATTGACGAAGATTGTGATGGTTCAGATGCGATGGTTACAACTGCTGCTGACTTAGTTGTTGATAGTAACTGTCTAACTTTATATCCAAATCCCACCGATGGAGTTTTTAAAATTCAAGGTGATTTTAATAACTATTCTATTCAAATCCTATCTTCAAATGGAACAATCTATCAAGATTTGTCCAATCAAAATAGTCCAATAGAAATAGACCTAAGTACGTTGCCTGCTGGCTTATATTTTGTCAAAGTGGTCAATGGTCAAAATAATAATATCAGCTTCCAGAAAATTATAAAAATGGATTGATAATATAACCTTTTGTACCAACGGCTATATCGCTCGTGGCTGCGTTTAGCAGCCATGGTGTATGGCAAAAAAACTAGCTGGTTCATTACATTCACCTGCCTATTAAAATTAAGAAAATCATGAAAATAAAATTAATCGTCAGTTTATTTCTATTATTTTTACTGGCTTCAGTTTTGCCGAATGTGGTTTGAATGAAGTTGAAATTGTCATTCAAATACTTACGGATGATTACAGCTATGAAACCAGTTGGGGAGTTTCTAATCAAGGAATAAGAGAATATATTAATAAAAGACCTAGAGACTGGCCAAAAAGTAATTGGAAAAATAATGAAAGGAAAATCAATAAAAGCCCATGACAATGTGTAAAACGACAATAGTCGCTATAAAATAAGGTGAGGTTTTTTTGGTGGAAAAGCAGGGCTTTGTGAGTATAAAAAAAGCGGAAAACTATCTCAGAATGAGATGGATTCCGCTTTGGTGGGCCTCTCAGTCCTTATTTCGAACTTTTTTGATCAATTATTTTTTGAGTATTAGCTTTTTGTTAATCATTACATTAATTTTTTAAAATCTTATCAATAATAATTTTATTGTTTTTTAAATTGATTTTAATAAAGTAAATTCCGGATTTCATATTTGATATTTCTAGCTTAATTTTTGATTTTTTTTCACTTATAGATTCAATCGTTAAATCTTTTATTTTTTCTTTTGATCCGTTTATGTTATATAACTCCACTGAAAGAATATTTTTAGTTTCTTCCCAAAACTCAATATTGAATAAATCTTTTGCTGGATTTGGATAGCTAAGAAATGGAATTTCATTGTTATTTTGATTATTTAGATTTGCTATTATTAAATTAACAAATTTATCTGGAGAGACAACTCTCACATTTTCAGTAAAAAGTTGGGTACATAATAAAATACTGTCAACAGAGTTTGACCAATTATGTACAGGAATTAAGCTATATCCTGAAGCTGAGTAAGGGTCTTGTGGTAAGATATTAATTTTATCTGAAAGACTTTTAGCACTGTTAAATCCACCCCAAAGATTAAATCTAGCTGAAATTATTGGTTTGTTATTGAGAAATTTAATATGACCATTGTGATTAGAATAATTAGAGAAATCATAATAGAATAATGCATTTATATTTTGTTTTTCTAAAAAGGAGTATAAATAAAAATCATCAAAACTATTTCCTATAATATTAACAATATTCAAGTCAGATTTTTGCATATACCTATTTAATTGATTGGTGTAAAGTTCAAGATTTTTGAAATTTTCGGGGTAAATATATCCAGTGCCTGAAGGACCAGCAATAAAATAATCTTTTCCAAACTCAGTATTAGAAGATGATTCATATATTTTACTCATTACTGTTGGAGCTAATTCAGACAATGCTGGAGAAATTGTCCAACCAATATCTATTTGTCCTCTATTATTATTTCCAAACCATCTACTGTCGGTAATAAACCAGTTTAGTAACCATTGTATATTATCTCCATCACTCATTAAAAAACAAACAGTATGGACACTATCAATATTTTCTGTATATGACTCATGATTTTTTTGTGATATTGTTGAATTCAAATTTGTTAATAAAGATAAATTATATGCATAATCTGCCGGCAATACACTTATTGAGTGTCTTGATGATTTGTTAACCGTTTGATATTCATCATTTCCCCAGCCAAGAAGAAAACTATTTGTCATCATATTATTGAATATTGTATCAACTAATTCTGAATGAATATCTTCAAAAAAATGTAATGAATTTGTAAATACTGAATAGTCTCCAAGACATAAATCTTTTACGGTGTCTTGATAAATAACAATTTTTTTGTTTAATGAATCTGAGAAGTTATTTAATAGCCAACTATAATTTTTATTTCTTAGGTCATACTGTAGTGGTATTTCAAGAGAGTCCATCAGACTGATATTTTTTTCAGTAATTGGTATAGTATTAAGAATTCCTGATATTGATATAGCTATATTTGATGAAGTAGAGTGTAGGTCACATACAACATATCCATGAATTTCTTCTTTAAAGTGTGTTATTAATCCAATAAAATCATCTTCAAAGGAATATGAAACTGTAATTAAATCTTTTGATATTAAATCATTAATCCAAATTGAACTACCTGTTCCGACATCTCTAAAAATAGCAGGTTTTTTTTTAGATAGAATGCCTTGTAGAGTTTGAATTATTAATATTTCTTCTTCTGTAAAATTATCATCATATACAACAAAAATTGTATCAGGAATTTGTGAGTAAGGGAAAGGGCTTCCTTCAATTCTCTCAGGCTCTTGAGCAATTACAGATGAAGTAATTATAAATGAACCGATTAATAAAAATATGCTTTTATACATTAAGCTAAAATAATAAAACCCACTCAATTGAGTGGGTTTGTTTTTGGTGGGCAATGAGGGACTCGAACCCCCGACTTCCTCCTTGTAAGGGAGGCACTCTGAACCAACTGAGTTAATCGCCCTAAATAATACTGCAAATATATATCATTTCCAATTATTGCCAAATTTTCTTTTAGTTATTATATTAATTCTGCAACTAAAAATGTACTTCCTGAAATAATAATTAAATCTTTTTTGTTTGCATTTTTTTTAGCTGTTTTTAAAGCTACAATGCTATTTTCATATGAATGGAATTTCATATTCATGTCAGTGAAATATTTAGATAAAACATCTGTATCTAAACCTCTTTCTACATTAGGTTTACATATATAATATATAGCTTCTTTTGGAAGTATTTTAATAATTTTAACAAGATCTTTATCTTCACTAGTTCCAAAAACAAAATGTAGTTTCAAATATTTCTGTTGATTTATTTGCTTGACTACATATTTCATTGCATCAAGATTATGAGCTGTATCGCATATTGTTAATGGTACTTTTGAGATTATTTCCCATCTACCTCTTAATTCTGTATTTTTAATGCAATTTAATAATCCGTCCTCAATATTTTTTTTTGATATCTCCCATCCAATATTTTTGAGTTCATGGATTGCAGAAACACATGTATTTACATTCATTTTTTGATAGATTCCTTTTAAATCAGTTCTGTAATAATGTTGTTTAGCGTATGATATTTTTGCGTTTTTTAATTCAGCAATTTCATTAAATATTTTCACTGTTTTTATGTCCTTATCACCAATTATTACAGGTGTTTTACTTTTAATTATTCCTGCTTTTTCTTTTGCTATTTTTTGTATACTATTTCCTAAAAGATTAGTATGGTCAAGACTGATATTAGTTATTATAGAAATTTCTGGTGATATAATATTTGTACTGTCTAACCTTCCCCCTAATCCTGTTTCTATTATAGCAATATCTACATTCATTTTATTAAAGTAATAAAAGGATAAAGCAACTGTCATTTCAAAAAATGACAATTCAAGATCTTCAAATTTTTTTTTATTATCGGCAATAAATTCTATCACTTCTCTTTTTGATATTTTTTTACCATTTATTTTGATTCTTTCTCTAAAATCTTTCAGGTGAGGTGATGTATATAAACCTACTTTATATCCAGCTTCTTGCATTATTGAAGCAATCATGTGAGATACAGAACCTTTTCCATTTGTACCTGCAACATGTACTGATTTAAAATTCAAGTGTGGATTTCCTAATTTTTCAGATGCAATTTTAATATTTCCGATATCTTTTTTGTATGCAGATTTTCCAATATTTTGATATGATGGAAGTTTTTTAAATAAATAATCGATAGTCTGTTTATAATTCATTAATTAAGACCAAAATAGTAGATAATTCTTCCTTGTTGATTATTTGGAGCAGATTCTTTTGCACTAAATTTAGTTTTTAAAGCAGCATTTTTTGCTTTGTTTAATAATTGTTTATTTAAAGTTGTTGATCCTTTTGCGCCAGCTATAGCATTTATGACATTTCCATTACGATCCACCGTAATAATCACAACAACAGTTCCTTCATTTTGAAAATTTTTTGGTTTGACTTTATTTATAGCCACTCTACCACCTAGTTGGTAATTAGATCCATCAATTCCAATTCCTTCACTATTGTATATTTTAGAGTTTTTTTCTCCTTCTATATTTCCTTGATTTCCTTGTTGTTTCTTTTTGCCTTCAGATTTTTTTTTCTTCCCTGTATATAGAGCTTTTTTATTTATTTCAGGTTTTTTTTCTTCTATTTCTTTATCTACATCTTTTTCTATTTCTTTTTTTATTTTTTCTTCTTTATTTCCCTCTTTTATATTAATAGTTTCTGACGTTATTTGTGTTATATTTTTTGTAGTATTTTCAACTTGTTTTATTTTTTCTGTTTCTTTAATGACTTGCTTTTTCTCTTTTTGTATTTGGTCTTCAGAATTCCCCATTCCATCCTCCATAAAACCAAAATTGATGCTAATACCTTCCTCATTAGGTGGAGGGTCTTGATATTTTAGACCTAAGAAAAAGAATGAAAGTATAAGAAATGAATGAAAAAGAAATGTTCCAACAATCCCATTTCTTTTATTTACTTTATTGGTTTTTCTCATCTTTTATTTAGGAGTCGTAGCTAGTACAATTTTATATTTTTTTCTATATGCAATATCCATTATTTTCACAATATGTTCAACAGCTACTGATTTATCTGCATGTAGAATAATACCAGGTTCTTTTTTATCTTTTAAAATTTGAGCAAGTTTCTGTTCAATATTATTAATGTTTATTTCATCTTCATTGATATAAAAATCAATATTTTCTGTAATTGAAATAGATACAGTTTGTTTTTCTAATGTTTTAGAACTACTATTTGGAAGTAATAATTTTAAAGCATTTGGGCTAATTAATGTTGAAGTTAACATAAAGAAAATTAGTAATAGAAAAACAATATCTGTCATAGAAGACATATTAAAATTTGGACTAACTTTATTTCTAGCTCTTAGTCCCATTACTCATTTTTATGTAATATGTCTAGAAAGTCAGTTATTTTGGCTTCTAACTGGAATACTACCTTATCAATTTTATTAACTAGGTAATTATATGAGATATATGCAATTATACCAACAATTAAACCTGCTACAGTAGTTACCATTGCTGTATATATTCCTTTGGATAGCATTTCTACATCTATATTACCTCCTGAGCTTGCCATTTCATGAAACGCAATTATCATTCCAATAACTGTACCTAAGAATCCAATCATGGGAGCGGCTCCTGCAATTGTAGCTAGGTTAGCTAAATTTGTTTCCATTTTATATATTTCTAATTTTGCTTGATTCTCAATTGCTGAAGAAATTTCTGACATAGGTTTATCAATACGATTTACTCCTTTTTCGATCATTCTTGAAATGGGACTATCAGTATTTTTACATAATGTTTTTGCAGCACCTATATCTTTAGCTTCAACAAAATTTCTAATACTTATTAAAAAGTTTTCTTCTTCTTGACTTGCTTTTTTAATGGCAGAATAACGTTCAAAAAGAATATAAACTGCAATTAGAGATAATACAAAAAGTGTTCCCATTATTATCGTTCCGCCTGTTCCTCCAGATAAAATCAGGTCCATAATCGATAATGTTTTTTCTTTTATGGCAATATTGTTTATTGTATCATTATGATTTTGAATTAGTAGTGATTGCATATTATTAAAACGTAGATTTAATTATTTATTGCATTAGTATATATGTGGCTGCGCCAGCTAAATAACCCATTAATGCAAGGAATGATATTTTTTTTAAATACCAAATGAAGTCTATTTTTAGTATCCCCATTACTGCTACACCTGCAGCCGAACCAATAATTAATACTGAGCCACCAGTTCCTGCGCAGTATGCTAAAAATTCCCAGAATAAACCATCTCTAGCATATAATCCTGTTAAATCCGTATACATTCCCATTGCTCCAGCTACTAAAGGTACATTGTCAACTATTGATGACAATAAGCCAATAATAATATTAATTACATAAATACCTTCTGGTGTTTGCCCATTAAATGTTTGATCTAAATATTTTGCTACAATATCCAATTGACCAGCAGATTGTAAAGAAGCTACAGCTAATAAAATTCCTAAAAAGAAAAATATTGTGGGAGTATCTACTTTTTTCAGGACACTAATTACTGATAATTTTGATTTTTGTTTTTGGTTTTTATTTCTATGAATTATTTCTGTAACTAACCATAATAAACCTAAAGAAAGCAGCATTCCTACATAAGGTGGTAAATGAGTAATTGTTTTAAATATCGGCACAAATAATAGCCCACAAACTCCTAAATAAAAGATTAAATTTCTTTCAAAAGAAGACACATAACTTTGTGTACTTTCATTTATTATATTTTTTTCAGGTCTTTCAATATTTCCTTGAAGTTTAAAAGTAAGATATATTAATGGGACTACTGCACACACCATAGAAGGAATAATTATAGATAGAATTATATTACTGGCACTCACTTGTCCTCCAATCCACAACATTATTGTAGTAACATCACCTATAGGTGACCATGCCCCTCCTGCATTTGCTGATAAAATAATTATCCCAGCAAACATCCATAAATCATCTTTTCCTTTTATTAATTTAGTTAACAAAGCAGCCATTACGATAGAAGTAGTTAGATTGTCTAATACAGCAGAAAAGAAAAATGTAATAATACTTAATATCCAAATTAGTTTTACCTTATTAGTTGTTTTAATTTTTTCTGTAATAATTGCAAACCCTTGATGCGCATCTATTAATTCAACTATTGTCATTGCACCTAAAAGAAAAAACAATATTTCTGCAATATCTACAATATGATGTTGAATTTCATGAGTTAATGTATGATGGTCTATTCCAGAAAATGCCAAAAGTCCCCATCCAAGACCACCAATTATTAGTGCAGATGCAGCTTTATCAACTTTTAGGGGATGCTCAAAAGCAATAGCAGCATATCCTAAAACAAATACAATAATCATTAATGTAGTCACCATAAATTTGAAATTTAAAAATTATTTTTGCAAATATACTGTTGTAGATGGGAAAGCAAAATCAGATTTGTGTTTTTTTACTATTTCCATTATTTGATAATTTATATCTTCTCTTACATCTATCAATGTATCCCATTTTGGACTATTTACAAAATATATAATTAGTAAATCTAAAGAACTACTTCCAAATTCTTGGAACCTGACCTTCCCATCTTGATTTGTTTTAGGATGATTGTCTATCATTTTTTGAATATCAGCTACTATAGATTTAATTTGTTCAGCACTTGTTTCATAAGTTAAACCAATATTAAATTTAACTCTTCTAACAGGTCTTTCTCCTAAATTATCTAGTTCAGCATCAATCATTTTTTTATTTGGAACAGTTACTAAACTTTTATCAAATGTTCTAATTCTGGTACTTCTAAATCCAACTTTTTCGACTGTACCAGTAATATTTCCTACAGTCACCGTATCTCCAACAGTAAATGGCTGGTCAAAGAATATGGTAAATGAACCCAGTAAATTTTCTAAACTCTCTTTTGATGCCATTGCTAGTGCTACACCACCTATGCCTAATCCTGTAGCTAAAGCAGTTATATTAATATTTAAAACTTTCCCCATTATAATAAATAGAGTAAAAACATATAATAAAATTTTTGTTATTTCAATTATAAATGGGACTAATTGATCATCCATTTTATTTTCAGTCTGTGCTGCTCTTTTATGTAATACTAGGCCTATATAGTCAATCATTTTTAATATAATAGAGAATATTGAATATATGTATAGTAAAACAAATCCTTTATTAAATAATAATTTAATCCAATTTTCATTTTCCTCAGAGTTACTCCAATCTATAGGAAAGTTCATATGTCTACTACCAATATAAATCATTGATAACATTACAAATTGACCAATAGGCTTTGTTAGTAATTCATCAAATTTTTCTAGTCCTATATTAGAACTATTGTTTTTGAAAATCTTAAACAATAATTTACTTAAATATTTTGAGACGAATTTTTTGATTGCTAAGCCGACAATTATTGCGACAATAAACCAAATATAATCTTGAATTGAATTTGATAGAATTTCTGTTGAGAGAGATATTGATTTTTCCATTTTTTCTAGTAATGTTCTTATATTTTAAGTTAATTGTTTTAAAGCAATTTCTAGAGCTGTTCTAGAAATATTGTTTTTCGATTTATTAATTTTGTAAACTTCTATTAAAGCTTTTTTAATTGTCAATGAAACTGCTTCAAATATAGCATTATCTTTTATTTCACAATTACTTTCCATAAAATAAGAGAATGCTCTGGCCATACCACAATTTGCAATAAAATCAGGAATAACACTAACTTCCCGATCAGCTTTTGTTGCTATGGGTCCAAAGAATATTTCTTGGTCACCAAAAGGTACATTTGCACCGCTTGAGATTAATTCTAATCCATTAGTAATCATATCTTCAAGTTGTTCTTTAGTAATCAATCTAGATGCAGCTGCTGGTATAAATATTTCAGCTCCACTTTTCCAAATAATATCATTGATTTTTTCAAATGGTATTAAATTTGGTGTTTCTAAAAAATTTGATGATCTATTTTCTAATAGACTATTAATTTCTGATGTTGAAAAACCCTTTAAATTCAAAACTCCTCCTAATTTATCAATAATACCTATTATTTTTGCTCCTGCATTTGATAAATAATATGCAGCAGCTCCAGCTACATTACCCCAACCTTGTATAATAACTTTTTTACCTGTCAAATCACCTGAATATATATTATAAAAATGTATTACAGACTCCGCAACTCCAAATCCAGTAATTAAATCTCCTACAGAATAATTTTTATTAGTATTAGGTGTTAACATTTTATCTTTTACTACTAAGGGTACACCTTCTTTTAATTGTTGTATTATATTGTTTTTATCTTTTTCATTTTTTTTATAGTGACCATTTACAACCCCTTCTAAAGGAAATAAAATACCTACATTATTACACATTGGTATTACTTCATGAACTTCATCTACATTCATATCTCCTCCAGTTCCGTAATATGTTTTTAATAATGGTTTGACAGCACTGTACCATCGCTGTAAAACCTCTTTTTTTCTAGGATCTTTTGGATTAAAGTTAATTCCTGATTTGCCCCCACCAATTGGTGGACCAGCAACAGTAAATTTGACTTCCATAGTTTTAGCTAGTGAAATGACTTCTTCTTTTGTAACACCCTTTCTCATTCTAGTACCCCCCGCTGCAGACCCTCCACGTAATGAATTAATTACTACCCATCCTGTTGCATTTGTGAGTGAGTCCTTCCATTCAAAAACAATTTCTGGCTCTTTAGATTCATATTTTTTTAGTAATTCTTTCATTTTATTTCTTTTTTGCAAATGTATAAAATAAGCTACTATCAAATATTTAAACTTTATGAATAATGCCTCCAGAACTATTTTTATTTGCTCCTGTAACTGATTTCAGTGTATTTATCTCATTTCTAAATCTAAGAATTCCTAATAATCCAAAAATTAAAGCTTCTTTATAATTAATTATTTCTGTAGAAGGAATGATAATATTTGCTGTGCAATAGTGTTTTATTCTTTCAATTAAATGTTTATTTAACGCACCTCCTCCTGTAATTAAAACAGATCCATTTTCAATATTTAAGCTAATTTGGAAAGCTATATATTCACATATTGTATGAAGTAAATCTTTTATAGGATTGTTTAAATAAAGATTAAATACAGGTAAAAATTTATTTTCTAGCCATTCTCGTGATAGAGATTTTGGCGCTTTCTTATTATGAAATTCTAAAAATTTTAAATCATAAAATAATTGATGAATTAATCTTCCACTTTTAGCAAGATTACCATTATGATCATATTTTAAATGTATTTTTTCAGCAATCATATTTAAAATAATGTTTGCTGGGCAAACGTCATATGCGATTATATCATTTTTATTTTTTATAGAAATATTGGCAAATCCCCCTAAGTTTAGACAATATTTATATTGTTGAAATAATAATAAATCACCCACAGGTACTAAAGGAGCTCCTTGACCATTAAGAGAAATATCTAATAGTCTAAAATCACTAACTGTAGTTATTTTTGTAATTTCAGATATCTTTTTACCATTCCCAATTTGTAATGTCATTTTTTTTTCTGGGTTGTGAAAAATTGTGTGACCATGAGAAGCTATTAAATCAGCTTTATTATTGCCAATAAATTCAATAATTTTATGTCCAATATAGTTGCCAAATTCTAAATCAGTTTTTTTTATTTCTGCTGTTTTCTTTTTATGTAAATTACGTAATTTATTTTTCCAATAAGAGGAATAGAGAAAAGTTTTAGATTTTTTAATTTTAAATGTCCAATGCTTCTTTTTTGTTAATTTGCATAATGCTAAGTCTAGCCCATCTAATGAGGTGCCAGACATGACGCCTACTACATCACATGATATATTATGTTTAAGCATTTATCAAAGATAGTTTAAAAAGTGTATTTTTGCTTATATTAAATATTATATAATGGATTTTACATTTACAGAGGAACATAATATGATTAGAGATGCGGCTAAGGATTTTGCTAAAACAGAACTCCTTCCCGGTGTAATAGATCGAGATGAAAAACAGGAGTTTCCAAGGGAGCAAATTAAAAAATTAGCATCTTTAGGTTTTATGGGAATGATGGTTGACCCAAAATACGGAGGAGCAGGTATGGATACAATATCTTATGTTTTGGCTATGGAGGAAATATCTAAAATTGATGCATCTTGTTCTGTTGTAATGTCAGTGAATAATTCATTGGTATGTTGGGGATTAGAAACTTTTGGCAATGAATTTCAGAAGGAAAAGTATTTGATTCCTTTAGCTAAAGGAGAAATTATAGGGGCATTTTGTTTATCAGAGCCAGAAGCTGGTAGTGATGCTACATCACAAAAAACAACAGCAATCGATAAAGGAGATCATTATTTGCTAAATGGAACTAAAAATTGGATCACTAATGGTGATTCAGCATCTATTTATTTAGTAATTGCTCAAACAGATATAGATAAAAAACACAAAGGAATTAATGCTTTTATTGTTGAAAAAGGAATGCCNGGATTTGTTGTTGGTGAAAAGGAAAATAAATTAGGAATTAGGGGTTCTGATACACATTCATTAATGTTTACAGATGTAAAGATTCCAAAAGAAAATAGAATTGGTGAAGATGGATTTGGTTTCACATTTGCTATGAAAACATTGTCAGGAGGANGAATAGGAATTGCAGCTCAAGCATTAGGAATAGCCTCTGGGGCTTATGAATTATCNTTACAATATTCTAAAGAAAGAAAAGCATTTGGTAAAGAAATCTCTAAACATCAAGCAATAGCATTTAAATTGGCAGATATGGCTACAGAGATTGATGCTGCAAGACTACTTTGTTTGAAGGCAGCTTGGAAAAAAGATAATGGTTTAAATTATGATAAAGAAAGTGCTATAGCTAANGTNTTTTGTTCTGAAGTTGCTATGAAAACAACAACGGAAGCAGTGCAAGTTCATGGNGGGTATGGATTTGTAAAAGAATATCATGTGGAAAGACTTATGAGAGATGCTAAGATTACACAAATTTATGAAGGGACTTCGGAGATTCAAAGAATTGTTATCTCNCGTTCTATATTAAAATGATTATTATGAAAAAAAATAGTTTATTATTTTTAATTTTATTTATTAGTTTAAATGGTTTNACACAAGTTACATTACCAACAATAGACCTTTCAAATAAAAATAAAAATNAAAATCAAAATCAAAATGAACCTGTTTTTTTAAAATTACTTCCAGGAAATATTGATCCGTCACAATTACGTCCTGCTGATATACCTTCTGAAAATGTCCTTCGAAAAATGGGATTTACAGAGTCTCAGATAGCAGAAGCGATGGATTTTAAATTTCAGAGAGGAAAATATTCAATTATATCTAGTGATACGGCTTCATTACAAAGAAATTTATCTAAATTTTATGAAAATTTAGGAGATTCATTAAATACNGATACTTTTAAATACCCAATGGCTAAAATTTACGGGCAAGACATTTTCAGAAATAACAAATTATCATTTTTTGATAAAGCTCTGGATGCAAAGGCTCCTGAAAATTACAAGGTTGGTAGTGGTGATGAGATATCAATTTCAATTTGGGGTTATTCTGAATTTTCAGAAAACATGCTTGTTGATGAAAGAGGATATATTCGTCCCAGTTCTTTAGGCAGAATTTATGTTAAAGGATTAACTTTTAAGAAAATGAGATCTTTACTTAAGAATAAGTTTAGTACTTACTTGGATATGAAAAATTCTGAGATAGATGTTACACTAGCTTATTCTAGAGTAATTACAGTTAATATTGTAGGAGAAGTTTATCATCCGGGGTCATATACTATCCCTGCAATAAACACTGCATTTAATGCATTGATTTCTGCAAAAGGGCCAAATCAATTAGGGTCTGTGCGGAGTATATATATTAAAAGAGATGGTATAGTAGTTGATTCTTTAGATATNTACCATTTTTTATTCAACCCATTAAGATCGAGAGATATATATTTACAAGATGGTGATTATATTGTTGTTCCACCTGCAGGCAATATAGTCGAGGTTATAGGACAAGTAAATCGACCATATACCTATGAAGCTAAATACGAAGATAATATACATGATATTATAAGATATGCTGGTGGTTTTACAACAACTGCTTTTAGAGATATTTTAACTTTAAAAAGAGTAGAATATAATAATACTAAAGTAATTGATGTTGTTTCTTCAAATTTTAATAATACTTCTCTTTTAAATGGAGATCACTTGATTGTTAATTCAATTTCAAATAAATTATCTAATGTTGTTTCTTTGAATGGTTCTATTGGNGTTGCTGGTGAATATGAATTTATTAAAGGTGAAAGATTTTTAGATTTTTTACAAAGAACTAAATCTATTGATGATAAAACATTTATGCATAAAGCATATGTAATTAGATTAAATGAAGACAGAACAAAATCTCATATTTCTATTGATTTAGATGCAGTAATGAAAGATAAAAATCATAAAGACAACTTATTATTAGAGGAATATGATGCTATTACGGTTTTATCTATTGATGATTTTGATGATGATTTTTTTGTATCTATCTACGGTGAAGTAAGGAAGCCTGATGAATATTCTTTTGGAGATGGTATGACTCTCCAAGATATCTTGTTGAAAGCAGGTGGATTAAATCAACTTGCTGAGGGAAGTAAAGTTGAGATATCAAGAATTATGGATTACAATATTTCATCTAATAAATTAAAACCTATAAGAGGAATTGTAAAGTCTATTAATATAGGCAATAATCTACTTCTTAGTTCAAGTGCTAATGATTTTGTTTTGAAACCATATGATCAAGTTTTTGTTAGAAAGAATCCTGATTTTATAGAACCAAAAAATGTGTATATTGGTGGAGAAGTTAAATATCCTGGCATATATTCTATAGTAAAAAGGAATGAAAAATTAAGCTCTTTTATTAGAAGGGCAGGAGGAGTAACACCTTTTNCAGATTTAGATGGTGCTCAAATGTTTAGGAGATTTACTAATGAGATAAAACTAGATAGNTATGAAGATATAGAAGTTAGTATTTCTGCAGATTTGGAAGAATTAATTATAGAAAATCCAGAATTATCTTCAATATATTTACAAGAAGTGATGAGTAAAAAAATGGAACAAACACGTTTGAATGATGAATCAATAAAAACATTGTCTCAAGACTACTCATATGATGTGGTATACTCAAACTTTAATAAAGCTTTGAAATCTCCAAAATCGCAATATAATTTAATTCTTCAGGAAGGTGATAGTATTATTATTCCTAGAACATTAAATCTTGTAAAAATTTCAGGTGATTTAAGTAATTTNAATGGAAATTCAATAAGCNCTCCATANTTNTCAAGAAAAAGAGCTAATTATTANGTTAATAATTATGCAGGTGGTTTTTCTAAAGAAAATAGTAAGAAAAAAACATTAGTTATATACCCTAATGGAGTTACTAAAAANTCAACTAATTTCGGGCTATTTTCNATCTCACCAAAAATTAAAAGAGGGTCAACAATTAAGGTTGTNNANAAACANANAACTNNTAAAAAANGTAANGAAATCGANTGGAATCGTCAGATTGAAAATGCTATGTTNAAAGTTTCTGCAATTTTAACCTTATGGTTGCTTGTTGAGAGAGTTNCAAATGAACAATNATGNCATGANTAATTATAATGATGAAATAACAGTTAAACAATTATTTGTAATTTTAATAGATTATAAAAATNACCTTTTAAGTAAATACAAAAAGATTTNAANTTTTGTNTTNTNNTCNTTAATAATTTCCTNNATTTTANTNNNCNANAAAGATGATANTTATACNGCTACTATGACTTTTGTTGTTGAAGCAAATTCAAATTCAAATTCTNCATTTGGAGGNNNTTTAGGAGGANTATCTANNCCAANNAGGTTTNAACTTAGGTCAATTCATGGNNNCTTCCANNACCTATAGNCAGGAGAATNTTTTAGAACTAATAAAATCAAGAAGTGTTATTATAGCTTCTTTAATGAATACACATATCATTGATAATAANAAAACNTTACTTATTGACNATTATACATTAACTAATGATTTTAACCCNCGTTTAGTTATTNCTAATGAAAANAATNNTTTTAAAATAGATAGCTTAAGTAATATTGTTTGGANCCATATTNTAAATNAAGATGAACTAANAATAGAGGTTAGTAAATTTTCAAATATAATTTCCTTATCNTATACNTCAGNAAACNAAATTTTTGCTAAAGCTTTTGTNGATGAATTNATTAATGAAACTACTAATCAGTATATTAAGCATAATACAAATCAAGCAGTTNCTACTTTGGATTTTTTACAAGAAAGAGCAGATTCTNTTTTTAATGAATTAGAGATTGCTGAAGAACAGTATGCNGNTATAAAAGATGTTAACGAAAGAATAATAAAAGCTTCNGGNAGACTGAATGAATTACNATTATTNAGAAAAGTTGAAGTGCTAAATNCTATGTATGTTGAANTANTTAAGAATTTAGAATTNTCAAAGCTTACNATGCTNNAAAATACTCCNTTAATTTANATTATAGATAGACCTATATTACCATTNCAAAAAGACAATAAAAANGTACTTTACATAATTTTCATTACTATTTTTTCTTTTTTCTTATCAGTTTTTTATTTTATTNTGNTTAAGTTTATNGGNGATATAACCAAAAATTAAATTTTTTTATTACAAGTAATTTACGATTTTTTCTAAAGCAATTCCTCTAGAACCTTTAATTAAAATTGTTTGATTTTTTAATGGATTTTTTTTAAGATATTTAGTTAAAAAGTCTACATTTTTATAGCTACTTTTATTTATAGAATAGAATTCATTACCCACAAAAATACATTGTATTTTTAGTTTATTAGTTAGTACTATAATTTGCTTATGCATTTCTTTTGATGCTTGACCCAGTTCTAGCATATCACCAAGTATACAAATTTTATTTTCCTTATTTTGTTCAGCGAAGGACTTTATCATAGCATTCATGCTTGAAGGGTTTGCATTATATGCATCAAGTATAATTGTATTGTGTTTTGTTTTTATTATTTGAGATCTATTATTTGAAGGTATATAATTTAAAATTGCAGATTGAATATTTATTTCTGGAATATTAAAGTATTTTCCAATAGTAATAGCAAGTGATATATTATGTGCTTGATATTTTCCTACAAGTTGACTTTTGTATATTGTATTTTTATATTTTAAGTTCATAAACATATTATTGTTTTCATGAATTTTATATTTTTCGCCGTAAATTGTTTTATTAATGCCCTCTGCTAATACATTTAGTTTTTTATCGTAATAATTTACAAAAACATGTCCATTATGTTTTCTTAAATATTTATATAATTCTGTTTTTGTTTTAGTAACACCATCGATATTTTTGAAACCCTTTAAGTGAGCTAATCCGATATTAGTAATTACTCCATGAGTGGGTTTAGCAATTTCGCATAAGAAATCTATTTCTTTTTGCTTATTTGCTCCCATTTCAATAATTGCAATTTCATGTTTGTTATTAATTTCCAGTATGCTCAAAGGAACTCCAATATGATTATTTAGATTTCCTTTTGTTGAATAAATAGTTTTTTTACTCTTTAAAACACAACTAATCAATTCTTTAGAAGTTGTTTTTCCATTTGTTCCTGTTATTCCTAAAACAGGTATTTTTAGTTTTTCGCGATGATATTTAGCTAAATCTTGTAATGTATTTAATGTATTTTTTACAAGAATTGTATTTTTATTTTTTTTGTATACTTTTTGATCAATAACTGCATAAGCAGCTCCTTTTTTAATTGCATCTTCGGCAAACTTATTTCCATTAAATTTCTGACCACGAAGAGCAAAGAAAATACAATTAGGAGTTATTTCTCTACTGTTTGTACAAATTTTAGGATATAACTTAAAAATAGAATATAATTCAGAAATCCTCATTTAGTATTAATAAAAAACCTCATCAATTGATGAGGTTTTGAAAAAATATTTTCTAATTAATATACTTTCTTTTTACTATAATCTACTCCTCTTCTGGCATTTTCTCTTAGATTAGAAACAGGAGCCCCCATTCTATCCATTGCACATCTAAAGCCAATAGCGTCAGTTGATTGATCTTGATCTAAATATCTACGTGTTCCTGGATTTAACCAATAAGCCCTATCTTTCCACGAACCACCTTTAAATACTCTTGTCCTATCCGTAATTAGAGATGATTCTCCATAAGCATACATTTCATGGCTGTTTCCTGTTTTTGTATTATTTTTATACTTATCAACATTTGTATTCCATTTATCAATTTTAATTTTAGCAGTATCTGCCTCTGCTTTTTCATCAAGATAACTATTCCAGTCGATCCCCATCTGAGATTCTATATCACCATCAAGATAATTAATATTGTCAGCTTTTTTATAATTTCTTCTATAAACATTATCTTCTAAATTAACATCTTCTTTTATTATCCTTCCTAAACTGTCGATTAAAGGTAGGCCGTCTTCAACTTTTGATGTTGTAAATACATTTCCTCTAAATGATCTGTGATCAGTTGTTGAATTTTGTTCTATTTTAGGTCTATAAACATCCATTACCCATTCTGATACATTACCAGCCATATTATATAAACCATAGTCATTTGGCCAATAAGATTTTACAGGAGCTGTAATATCTGCATTATCATTAAGATTGCCAGCAACTCCCATATTATCACCTCTTTTATTTTTAAAGTTTGCCATTATTTCACCTTGATTTTTCGGATCACTATTTCTTAAAGATGAAGAATTCCATGGATATATTTTTCTATTATTAGTATTTGATCCATTTGTATTACCAACTAAACCTAATGCTGCAAACTCCCATTCTGCCTCTGTTGGTAGTCTATATGATGGTAATATTAGACCATCTTCCATTTTTACTCTTCTATATTGCTCTCCACTTCCATAATTTTCATGCGTTATATTTTTTAAATTTTTTCTTACTATTCCTTCATATTGACCTGATAAATATGTTTCAGTTGTAAAGACATTATCATCCATTTGCTCTAAGTCTTCTTTTAAAATCCCTTCATTAATTAAAATTCTTTCATTTACTCTATCAGTTCTCCATACACAGAAATCAGTTGCTTGTTGCCAGCTGACACCAACAACTGGATAATTTTTAAATGCAGGATGTCTGAGGTATTGGTCAACATATGGTTCATTATATCCAAGTTTATCTCTCCAAACTAAAGTGTCAGGTAAAGCTTTATTGTAAACTTCTGGATAAGTTTGGCCATACATTCTTTTAATCCAAGATAAGTATTCTAAATAATCTACATTTCTTACCTCGGTTTCGTCCATATAAAATGATGAAACCGTAACTGTTCTAGGCACATTATTCCATTCATACATAACATCTTCATCTACTCTTCCCATGGTGAAAGAACCCCCTTCTACAAACATAAGCCCAGGTCCTGTTATTTGTTCAATATATGTAGAATTTACTTCATATCCTCCGTTCTTAGAATTATTATATTCCCATCCAGTAATTGAAGATTTTTCACGTTTAGAGCATGAGAATAGCATTAGTGAGGAAAATAATATTATTATATATTTATTTGCTTTCATTATTTTTAAATTAAAAGTTAATAATTTTTAAAATTGAGGACAACTTATAGTGTTGTACGATTTTACTTTTGTTTTACAAGGCATAAATAGAGTGAATGAAATTTCATGAGCCCCTAATGTATTACTGTTTTTAAGATTACTTACAGTAATATCATAGCTGTAGCCAAATTTAAAAGTTTCTTGTATAATTCCAAACATTAAGATAAAAGAATCAAAATTTTTGGCGCTATTTCTTGCCCATAATCCTCCCACCATAGGTCCCTTGTTTACATATACTCCGTAATTAAATTGCTGGAAATCTTGCTGTGTTTGGTAAAGGAAATTAGGAGAAATAGTTGTTACATTACGACTAAATTTGTTTAAAGAAAAATTACCACCAATGTGCGCTGTTAATTTTGTTGGTAATTCGCTTTCACTTATAAACCCTTGATTAGGCTGCGTTAAGTGGTGTGCTGAAAATCCAGCAAAAAAGTTTTTAGAATACCCTAACATTCCAAAAGAAAAGTCAGGAAAACTGACAGTAGTAGGATTATTGTTAATATCTTCATTTGTTGGGTATATAAATCCATATTGTGGATCTATCATATCACCAAATTTCAGGTCTCCCCAGTCTAATGTTATCATCCTGTATGAAGCTTCGAAACCTGCATTTACTGCAAAGGTTCTGCTAACTTCAAGATGATATGAATATAAAACAGAAGCATGAGAGGTATTTAAATTTCCAGCTCCTGCTCTGTCTTGTGCTACTAAAATTCCTAAACCACCACCAATTGCATTAACTTGTTGATCCCATGATGCAGAGGTTGTTACATATGTTCTTCCAATTCCTGGCCATTGATCTCTATAATTTAATGTTGCTCTTGGACAACCCTTTGGAGTTGCACCTGCAAAAGCAGGATTGAGATATAATGGATTTGCATAAAACTGACTAAAAGCTGGATCTTGCGCACTAGATTCAAAACTGAAACTAATACATATAAATAACACAAAAAATATTTTGTAAGTTTTCTTTATCATAAATCTTTTTTCTTAATTACAATCTCACAAAAATAAACAAATTATTTATTTTCTAGTTCCTTACCCTTAAAATTATGTAATAATTGTATTTTTTTTCCGTTTTATGTTTAAGATTTTTAGTTTTGCCACAACTATGATAAAAAAATATATTTTATTATCCTTTTTAATTGTATTTTTTACTGCTAATGCCCAGTATAACTCTGTTTTGTCTGAAGGAGATTGGTATAAAATTTCAACTTCAGAAAATGGAATATATCAATTAAATTATTCTAATTTAGAAGAGTTAGGGATAAATATGAATAATTTGCAAATTTATGGTTTATCTATTTTTAGTAATGGAAATGGTATGTTACCTAAGTTAAATTCAGATTTTAGATTTCAAGATCTTACTCAAATTTCTGTTCAATATTTTGATAATAATAACAATGGTTTATTTGACCCATCCGATTATATTTTATTTTATGGTCAATCTCCAGATCAATGGATATATGATACAATAAATCAAATTTTTTCATTAGAGAAACATTTATTTTCAGATGTTGTATATTATTTTTTAAATTATAATCCGGAACAACAAGATTTTAAAATAATTCAGCAAAAAACAGAATGTATAAATCCTTCACTAAATATATCAACTTTTCCAGATTTTATATCACATGAATATGAATTGGAAAATTTAATACAATCTGGAAATAAATGGTTTGGGGAACGCTTTAATAATCAAAGCTTAAATATAGATTTTAATTTTCCGAATTTAAGTCAAGGAGTTCAAAGTACTCTTAAAATTGAGGTTGCAGCTAGATCGCTGGTCCCTTCTAATGTCAATATTAATCTAGACAATACAAATTTAAGTAGTTTTATAATATCAAATATTTCACAAAATTATGCTACTGATTATGCAATCATAAAATCTGAGATAAAACAATTTACAACTAACAGTCCAAATATTAATTTAGAATTAGAGTTTATATCAAATGATAATGGAGCGATTGCATGGCTGGATTATATAGAGGTCAATACTTCAAGAGATTTAAAAATGAATGGTAATTCAATGATATTTAGATCTCCTAAAAACAAATCAAATGAAGTTGCTAATTACCAAATACAAGGAGCAGCTGGTTTGCAAGTTTGGGATGTTACAAAACCAACTCAAGTTTTAAAATTATTAACAGATAACAATTTAAATACATTATCATTTAATGATTCTATTAATNAATTTTCTGAGTATATCGTTTTTAATAGNAATTCATATTTAATACCAGAAATGCATAATAAAGTAATAAATCAAAATTTACATNCTATATCTAGTGATATAGAATATATTATAGTCTCACATCCTAATTTTTTNCNTGCTGCTAATCGTTTNNCAAATTTTCATTTAAGTACAAGCGGATTAAAATCTCGTGTTGTTACTCCCTCGCAAATTTATAATGAATTTTCATCAGGAATGCAGGATGTTACAGCTATAAGAGATTTTGTGAAGCATCAATATAATAAAGTCAATTCGAAATTGAAGTATTTGCTTTTATTTGGTGATGGTTCATATGACCCAAAAGATAGAATTAATAATAATACAAATTTTATCCCAACTTATCAGTCAGACAACTCAACACACCCTACTATAACATATGTAACAGACGATTATTTTGGTCTTCTTGATGATACTGAAGGGTTATTTACAAATGACTTAGTTGATATAGGAATAGGAAGATTGCCCGCAACAAATATTTCAGAAGCTAATATTTTAGTTGATAAAATTGAAAATTATTATTCTGCATTATCATATGGTCCATGGAGAAATAATGTTACATTTATAGCTGACGATTGTGATCCAAGTTCAGGAGGTATATCAAATCCAATTTTTTTAAAGGATGCTGACTATTTGTCTAGTGTTGTTGAAAATAATTATCCTGAGATTAATATTAAAAAAATATATTTAGCATCATATAAACAAGAATCTACACCTGGAGGTCCAAGAAGTGAAGATACCCAACATGCAATAAATAACGATATAAAAAAGGGAACTTTATTGGTTAATTATACTGGCCACGGTAGTATTTTAGGGTGGGCACAAGAAAGAATATTAGAAATCGAACAAATAAAGAGCTGGGATAATATTAATAAACTTCCTTTATTTATGACCGCAACATGTAAGTTTTCATATTTTGATGATCCTGAAAATAAATCAGCTGGCGAGTATCTTCTTATGAATGATAAGGGAGGTGCTATTGCGTTACTCAGCACTACTAGATTAGTATTTTCTAATGCTAATTTTAATTTAAATTCTAATTTTACAGATATTGTTTTTAATAAAATTAATGGAGAGAATCCTAGACTAGGAGACATATATAAACAAACAAAAAGATTAAGTGGGACAGGTGCAAATAATCGTAATTTTACTCTTTTAGGAGATCCAGCATTACATTTGAATTATCCTGAGTATACAATTCAAACAACATCAATAAATGATACATTAAAAGCTTTGTCCCAAGTTACTGTTGAAGGTGTTATTAAAAATAACGGAACTATTATGGACGAATTTAATGGTACTATATTTCCAATAGTATATGATAAAGAAATATCTAGAAATACTTTAACTGAGGATGATTGCTCAGAATCGATTGAGTATTTAGAACAAAATAATGTTTTGTACAAAGGAGCTGCTACAGTTAGTAATGGAAACTTTGCTTTTTCATTTATTGTTCCAAAAGATATTACATATAGTTATGCTCCTGGTAAAATTAGTTATTATGCTGTTTCTGATGATAATCAACCCATTGATGCAACTGGTTCAGAAGAAAATTTTATAATTGGAGGAACAGCAGAAGATATAAATTATGATTATGATGGACCTGAAATAGCATTATACATGAATGATAGAAGTTTTGTTGATGGAGGAATGACAAATCAGGATCCTGTTCTAATTGCAGATATATATGATTTGAGTGGAATTAATACAGTTGGAAATGGGATAGGTCATGATATTACTGCTGTAATAGATGGAAATTTTGCAAATCCATATATATTAAATGATTTTTATGAATCAAATAAAGATGAATATTCAAGAGGAACTATAAATTTTCCATTATATGATTTAGATATAGGAGAGCATACACTTACATTAAAGTTGTGGGATGTTTTTAACAACTCTTCTGAAGCAACTATTAATTTTTTAGTTACAGATAAAGCAAATATTTCAGTTACTGATTATTTATGTTTCCCCAATCCATTTTCTTCCTCTACTGAATTTTATTTTTGGCATAATAAAACACCGCAAAAGATGAATGTAAGTATAGAGATATATTCAATCACTGGTAATTTAGTTAATACAATAAATCAGAATTATTCTATGCCAGCATATAGAGTTGGTCCAATTATATGGAACGGAGAAGATATTTATGGTTATCGAATGAGAGCTGGAATGTATATAGCAAAGTTAATTGTTAATACTGAAGATGGTGATGCCATAACAAAATCAACAAGAGTTATACTATTACCAAACTAATAACGTTATTAGAAAGAACATTTAATTACATTTGCATAAATTATGATAGAAAATAAAACCAAATTGAAATTAGCCCTTTTTTCATTATTATATTTAATGTTTAATTATAATCTATACTCTCAAGATGATTTAAATATAAATGAATTGTCAGGAGGGGATAAATTAAATACAATTACAACTGCTGTTCCATTTTTGATGATATCTCCTGATTCTAGGTCTGGTGCTATGGGTGATGTTGGAGTCGCGACATCACCTGATGCAAATTCATTGCATTGGAATCCTGCAAAATTTGCTTTTATAGAAGATGAGGTTGGATTTGCCGTATCCTATGTTCCTTGGTTAAGAGCTTTAGTTCCAGATATAAATCTGTCATATTTGACAGGTTATAAAAAGTTTAATAAAAATGAATCAATAGCAGCAGAGCTGCGTTATTTTTCATTAGGAAATATTGTTTTTACTAATCAAGCTGGTGATGTTGTAGGTCAAGGAAATCCACATGAGTTAGCTTTAGCAACAGCATATTCACGTAAATTATCTAGAGATTTTTCACTAGCTATTTCTGGTAGATATATATTTTCAAATTTAGCTCAAGGACAAATTGTTCAAGGACAAAAAGCTTCCGCAGGCACTTCTTATGCTGCAGATGTTGCTGGCTATTATCAGCAATCAATACGTATTTCAAAACAAGATATTGATTTAGCTGTTGGTGCAAATATTTCTAATATTGGAAGCAAGATTGCATACACTAATACAGATGACAATGATTTTATACCAATTAATCTAAGAATTGGAACTTCTATGGGGACAGATTTTGATGATTATAATAAATTATCTATAGCATTTGATATTAATAAACTGTTAGTGCCAACTCCACCAGAATATGATAGTAATAATAATATAGTAGCAGGAAAAGAGCCAAATGTTGCAGTAGTGTCTGGTATGTTTCAGTCTTTTGGAGACGCGCCTGGTGGAGCTAAAGAGGAATTTAGAGAAATAAATTTTTCTTTTGGTACAGAATATTGGTATGCAGATCAATTTGCTGTTCGAGCAGGATATTTTAATGAACATGATACAAAAGGAGGTAGAAAATATTTTACTTTTGGTTCAGGTGTTAAATACAATGTTTTTGCTCTTGATTTCTCATATTTAGTAAATGCCAGTAGAGCTATAAATGGTAATAATCCTCTTGCAAATACTATGCGTTTTACATTAGTTTTTGATTTTGGAGCATTTCAACAAGAAGGATAATGGATTTTAGAATTGGATTTGGTTTTGATGTTCATCAATTAAAAGAAGGACTTGACTTCGATTTAGGAGGAATTAAAATTCCACATGAAAAAGGCAGTTTAGGACATTCTGATGCAGATGTTTTAATTCACGCGATTTGTGATGCTATTTTAGGTGCAGCTAATTCAGGAGATATAGGAACTAATTTTCCAGATACAGATATCAATTATAAAGATATAGACAGTAAAATTTTACTCATAGAGTGTATAAAAATTATTCATCAGAAGGGGTATTTTATAGGAAATATTGATTCCACAATATGTCTTCAAAGACCAAAGATTATGTCATATATTCCTGAGATGAAAAAAGTTCTTGCTGATTGTATGCAAATAGATATTGATTTAATTTCAATTAAAGCAACAACAACAGAGAAACTAGGATTTGTTGGTAGAGAAGAGGGTATCTCAGCATACGCAACAGTGCTTATTAAAAAATAAAACAACTGAATTTTTCAGATTTTTGAACTATAAATCTCTAGTGTTTTGCTAAATAACTAGCANCTGAACTATGACTTTCTNTCATTGCTTCTTTACCCTTTCTCCAGTTTGCAGGACAAACTTCTCCATTTTCTTCAAAATGTTGTAGCGCATCGATCATTCTTAAAGCNTCGTCAACATTTCTTCCAAGTGGGAAATTATTGACAAGTTGATGTTGTACTACTCCATGTTTGTCGATTAANAATAATCCTCTTAATGCAATCATAGGTCCAGTAGCACACATATTATCATGCTCATCTAANTCATATTCGCCAAATAATACNCCAAAATTTGCGGAAATAGTTTTATCAGTATCTGCAATTATAGGATAAGTGATTCCTTTTATTCCACCTTCTGATTTAGACATTTGTAACCATCCCCAATGTGATTGTTCTGTATCAGTAGAGCAAGCTACTAATTCACAGCCCCTAGATTTAAATTCTTCAAGTTTATTTTGAAAAGCAAATAATTCGGTTGGGCATACAAAAGTAAAATCTTTTGGATAGAATAATANTATTACAGGTTTTTTTCCAATAAATTGTTCTAATGAATATTCTTTTATAAAATCTTGTCCATTTATTACTGCTTGCGCTTTAAATAGTGGAGCTTTTTTTCCTACGAGTGATGACATTTGATATGTATTTAATTGTTAATTCTGCAAAACTAAAAAGAAATATTATAAATTATTCTATTTCTGATAGAATAAATTCANCTCTTTTTTTAACATTTCCGAAAGGTACTTTAACAATTTGGTATCCATAATTATTATATGTATTTATTATTGAATTTTCAATCTTTTNGGCTGTTTCAATATTTTCTTTTCTTTCATTATCACTNTTGAATATTTTTTNCCATATAGGAGTGATAAATATTTTTTTATTNTAANTAATTTCTCCAATTTNTTTTTCAAGAGATGTTGTGTNGATNTTTTGTAATTTCATATAAGCATAAACATCNAANACACCTCTATCAAAAAAATATATTTCTTTAGAATTTATTTCTTGAATTTGTTTTTTTCTTTCTTTAGCAACAATCTCTGAGAATTNCCTTATATTTTTCCATGGAAGAATATTTCCGTTAATTTTCAGTTGTTCAGAAATTAATTTTCTGGAAAATTCTGGAATACAGTTATAATTTTCTTTAATTAAATAATTAATAATTGTTGTTTTTCCTGTTCCAGGCCCACCAGTTATTACAAAACAATTTGACATGTTATTTTAAATGTATTTATTTTCTGCAAATTAATATTAGTCTTTCCGATTTTTTTATGTTAAAATCTTTTAGAGAATAGCTCCCAAAAATATTAATAATTTCTAGGCCTGCATTTTTAATTAGTTTAGAAAAATTATNTAAATCAATTGCTTTTACTTTCTCTTGAAATGTATATTCTTTATTCAAGTGTTTAAAAGAAATATCTTTAGTTATGAAATTGTTTATATATTTTCTNCGTAAGNAAAAAGTAATATTTTCAATTGTCTTCTCTTCATATAATACTAGATTTTGGATTGCTTTTTTAACATTCATAAAATCAATAACTAGAATTCCATCTTTTTTCAGATTTTCAGCCATTGAATTTATTGCTGCTTGATCTTCTTTTTCAGAATTGAAATANCCAAAAGATGTAAATAAATTAACAGCTAGGTTAAAATTATTTGGTNAAAAAACTTTTCTAATATCATGAANATAAAATTTNAATTTATTATTTTCATGTTTTTTTGCTTCNAAAATACTATTATTAGAAATATCAATACCAGTAACATTAAATCCTAATTTATTTAAATGTACTGNNTGTCTTCCTTTTCCACATGCAATATCTATCACNCTATTATTTTTATCTATATTTAAATATTTAATAAGATTGTTNATGAATACTTCAGCCTCATTAAANTCTCGATTTTTATATAATATGTGATAGTATGGAGAATTAAACCATTCAATAAACCAGCTCATTTATTNTTTCTTTGTTGCAATATTTCATAAAGCATAATGCCAGTTGCTACTGATACATTTAGCGAAGCTATATTANTATTGATAGGTATATTAACTTTTTTGTCNCATATTTTTAAAAATTCTGGTGATATNCCATCATATTCTGAACCCATAATAANAGCTGTTGGAANTAAATAACCANTATTTTTNATTTCATTTTTACTCTTTTCNGTNCATGCTATTATCTGAATGCCACTTTCTTTTAAGAAATAGATNCTTTTTTTTAGNTTCCAAGTCCTACATATTTTTATTTCATGTAGNGCTCCAGCTGAAGTTTTTACAGCATCCGCATTAATAGCNGCAAAATTTTGTTCAGGTATTAAAATGGCATCTACTCCAGTACAGTGTGCAGTTCTACAAATTGCTCCAAAGTTTCTCACATCNGTGATTCTATCTAGTATAAGAATTAATGGANTTTTTCCTTCCTCATATAATTGTGGAATTATATCTTCAATATTATAAAAATTTATAGGAGATATATATGCTATAACACCTTGATGGTTTTTNCTGCACATTCTATTGATTTTTTCAAGCGGCACATGCTTATAGTTAATTCTATTCAATCTAACTAATTTCCATAGTTCAGCAAAAAGCTCATTATGTAAACCTTTTTGAATAAAAAGTTTGTCAATTGTTTTACCAGAATTTATTGCTTCAATAATTGATCTTATTCCGTAAATAAAAAAGACATCAGTATTATTCATTTTCTTGGTTTTTATTCTTAAATGTAATATTAGCTTTAATTTCAGGTATGTCTCTTATTTCTATTTCTTTTGATATTTTTTCTGATTGTTCTTTGAGATCTTTGGTGAGAATTTGTTTTTTTCTCCTTTCTGTTGGNGGATTTAGCTTCTCAGCATTTTCAAATTTTATTACATCTTCTAATATTTCTCTAGTTAATAGTGTTCCAGTTTTACTTAATGTTTCTAGAAATTCTTTTGCAAAGAATTGATCTATNTGTATTCTTCTTTTTGCGGTATGAGCAAATTTTCCAATTATTCTACAGATATTATCTCTTTCTTCTGGACTTAATTTATCTGCAAATTCATACTCTTCAATTTTTTTTAGACTTAAAATAATTGGCTCTAAAGCATCTTTTGTAATTACATTGACGTTATAATCACCTATATTNTAGGTGAATTGATTTATCACAGATAGTGTGTTTGATGGGATTACNAGAAAAAGATCTTTTTTTACATCTTCATGTTTAGCATATTTTTTTAAGTTTTCAGTTTGGTCTTTTATGTATTTTGGAAAATTGCTCAAATTTTCATTGGCTGGACTTTTTGCATCGAATACAATTAGTTGATCCATAATTTTAATTGAGTTGTCTGGTTTATTTCTTGGATAAGGAAAATCTTCTTGACCTATGTAATTAATTACATGATTTTTACAGATTAAACGAATATGATTTTGAATATCTTTTTCNTGATTGGACCAATTTAACTTCATGCTCTCTAATTTCTCTTGCTCTTTTTTAACTCTTTCGTCATTAACTCGAGCAATTTCATTTCTTAGATTTTCTTGCAAGATNTTAGTTGAAGCAATAGATTTNCTAAGAGTTTCATTTCTATTTTCTTCTTCTTTAGCTAACCTGGTATTATCGTTTTTTAGATTATTTCTTTCAATTTCAACTAATTTTAACCTTTCTTCAATTTGTGTTTTTTCAATTTTTATTTGCTCAAATACCTCTATTTTTGCTTCTAAAATATTTTTTTTAGAGGTGATGTTTTTTATTGTTTCTTCTTTTAAGTAGTTTTCTTTTTCTAATAGTTTTATTCTCTCTTCATTTTCTGTAGTATAATTCTTTTTATTTAATTTTAATGAATACGATATTATTAGACCTACTAGTAGAGCTCCTAATAAACTAAAAATTACAGATTCAATCATGGGTTTTAAATATTTATAAAATAAGTACCAAAGTACCTATTTTTACTTTCTTGTACAACTCAATTACTGCTTTATTTTTCATTCTAATACACCCATGTGATGCTGGTGAACCTAAAAGTCCTTCTTCAGAAGTTCCATGAATATAGATATATCTTTTAAATGAGTCTATTCCATCACCTTTATTTTTACCTGGTTCTAGGCCATCTAACCATAATAATCTACTTGTAATATCATCAGTTTTGCTTTTAGTTTCATCTGTATAAATCGTGGCTATCTCTCCTGTAAAAATTCTTCCTTTCATTTTACCAAAAATAGGTGTATTTTCCCCATATTTTTCTTTAATCACATGATAGCCTAATGGGGTCATATTACTTTTTTCCTTATTTCCAATACCATATTTTGATGTTGAAATAATGTATGTTTGTATAATTTTATTTTTATCTATATGATACATTTTTTGTCTTTTTACAGAAATATATAGTATGCTATTTAGTACCTTTTCTTTTTCTTTATAATGTTCTAGCACTATTTTATTATTATAGGATATAATCTCATCAAGTATTTTACTATTATCATGCTGAATGAAACAAATTGATATTAAAATTGAAGTAATATGTTTCATAAATTCCAATTAATAGGCTTGATATTTTTTTTAATTAAAAAATTATTAGTTCTTGAAAAATGATTTGACCCAAAAAAACCTCTATATGCAGATAATGGTGAAGGATGACTAGATATTAATATATGATGTTTTACTTTATCTATGTGTCTTATTTTCTCAGCAGCATGCTTTCCCCAAAGTAAAAAAACAATATTATTTTTCTGATCAGATATTAATTTTATTACATGATTGGTAAATTTTTCCCAACCTATATTTTGATGTGATGCAGGCTCATTTTCTCTTACTGTAAGCAATGAGTTTAAAAGTAACACTCCTTGTTTAGCCCAATTAGATAGATCTCCATTATTTAGGTTGTTAATATTAATATCATTTTTTAATTCTGTTAATATATTTTTTAGCGAGGGTGGGTGTTGATTTTTTGTTTTAACAGAAAATGCAAGGCCGTGTGCCAGGCCTACTTTATGATATGGATCTTGTCCAATAATTACAACTTTTAGTTTTTTGAATGAACATAGTTTAAACGCATTAAATATATCTTTATATTCTGGATAAACATTATATTTTTTATTTTCTTCTAAAATAAAAAGATGTAATTTGACAAAATAGTTTTTTCTAAATTCTTTTGCTAATAGAGGCTGCCAATCTTCTTTTATTTTAGTTGTTTTTACAATCATTTTTAATTTAATTGAACAAAGATATAAACAGTTATAATAATATGTGATATAATATGTATTTTTGCGTATATTTTATATCTATGAAAAAATTATTATTTATTAGCTTTATAGTTGTTTTAACTATTATTTTAAATTCATGTGGTGTGTATAAGGAGCCATGTGAAGGCGTCACAATTCAAGATCAAGTAGAAGAAAATTCTTAATATTGTCAAACAATATGAAAAACACCGATCCTAAATGGCATAAAGTCAGTTTACTAAAAGGTCAGAACCAAACGAATATTTTATCTAAAAAAAAGTACAAAAAACCTAAGTGGTTAAAGGTTAAACTTCCAACTGGTCAGGCGTATAAGAATATTAGAAGTTTGACGAAAAAATATAATCTACATACAATTTGTGAGAGTGGAAATTGTCCTAACATGGGGGAATGTTGGGGTGCAGGAACTGCAACTTTTATGATATTGGGAAATATTTGTACTCGTTCATGTGGATTTTGTAATGTTAAAACAGGTAGGCCACTTCCAGTAGATTTTGAAGAACCAAGAAAAGTAGCAGAATCAGTACGAATAATGAAAGTAAAACATGCTGTAATTACTTCTGTTGATAGAGATGAGTTGAAAGATGGGGGTGCAAGTATATGGGCTAAAACAATTAATGCGATAAGAAGTGTCAATCCAAAGACTACAATGGAAACATTAATTCCTGATTTTAAAGGCAATAAGGCTGACCTTCAGAAAATTATTAATGCATCTCCTGAAGTTGTTTCTCATAATATGGAAACTGTGAAAAGACTTACAAAAAAAGTTAGAATTCAGGCAAAATATGAAAGAAGTTTAGATGTTTTAAAATATTTAGCAGATAATGGAATGAATACAAAATCTGGTATTATGCTAGGATTAGGAGAAAAAGAAGAGGAGATTATAGAAACTATGAATGATTTGAGAAAAGTTGGTGTGCAAATTATGACTATAGGTCAATATCTTCAGCCAACAAAAAAACATCTTCCAGTGATTGATTTTATTAGTCCTGATAAGTTTAAAAAATATGAAAAAATAGGTTTGAGTTTAGGATTTAAGCATGTTGAAAGTGGTCCATTGGTGCGCTCTTCATATCATGCAGAGAAGCATATCCTGTAGTTACTTTTTTAAAGTTTATTTTTTTTAATTTTATTTATGTTTCACAAAAAAGATATTCATTATATTTGTCTACTAAAAGTTTTTTATATGAAAAATAAAATTTTATCATTATTTACTATCGCTTTTTTAATTTCAACCTTCTCATTTGCGCAAGGAATTTGTGGAACATATGAAGGGTCTTTTAAAAAACAACAAGAAAAATACCCTGATTTTTATCAAAAACTGTCTGATAAGAATAATGAGCTAGAAAAGGAATATCTTTCTGCAATAAGTAAAATGACTAGCTTGAAAACTGAAAATGGTAAAATTATTATACCAGTTGTTGTTCATGTTATACATGATTTAGGGCCAGAAAATTTATCCAACCAACAAATTCAATTTGCATTAGATGAATTAAATAGAAATATTAATGGTCAAGCATCTAACTTTTTAGCTCGTACTCCTGATGTTTTTGCATCAGTTAGAGGTAGTTTGGGAGTAGAGTTTCGTTTAGCTAAGAAAGATCCAAATGGCTTGCCAACTACAGGTGTCAATAGAGTTCAATCGTCAATGACTTTTGAACCAACACCTAGAAATGCTGTGAAAGCACTTAGCTACTGGAGCTCCTACAAATATTTTAATATTTGGACATTAAGAAAATTTGCACCTCAAAATGATGGTAATACATTATTGGGATTTGCTCAATTTCCATGGAGCGGATCGATGTCAACTGATGGGGTAGTATTATTAGCAAGTCAGATGGCAAGCGGAGGAACATTAACTCACGAAGTTGGGCATTGGTTAGGTCTAAGACATGTATGGGGTGATGCAAACTGTGGAGATGATGGTATTGCAGATACGCCTCCTGCTAGAGAGCCAAATTACGGTATTACTTTTAATGATTTTCCTTATCATGCAGGATTAGCACCACCTGCTGGTTCAGGTTTACCTTTTTGGGGTTGTATAGCGGACACATTAAATCCAGCAGGAGAAATGTTCATGAATTATATGGATTATACACCAGATCAATTTTGCACTATGTTTAGTAAAGGTCAAGTTGAGATAATGAAAATGCATTTAGGAATGGATGGTGATGATAATGAAATTGCATATAGAGAATATCTTTGTTCTCATGATAATATATTAGCTACAGGAACAGAAGATGGACATAAGCCACCAATCTGTACNCAGAAACCTGTTTTTAGTCATTTTGGTGGAGGTACAGGATCTTTGTGTGAAGGTGAAACANTGATTATATCTGGAAGNAAAGGAATGTTTGGAAATCAAGTATCATCTTATNTTTGGGACTTTGGNAATGGAGATACTGATTCCTCAGGAGATACAAATGTTTTTTATACCTATAATTCACCTGGTCAATATGATGTTAAATTAACCGTNCAGTTTACAGAAACAACAGAAGCTAGAGCTAAAAANCTANCAGATCTTGATGTTGAAAATGCAACAGAGGTTTTAACAGATGTGAGAACNCTAATCGTTCAATCTAAAAGTTTTGAAGAGNTAGATAGTCTAGGNGCAAAAAATATTNAACCTCATCAAATAGATACGGAGTTTGGTGCTTACTTTGCACCTGTTTANCATTTTTGGAGAGGNGAATTAAATGATACAGTTTATATTGCTAAGTATTCTAATTCATGTACTACTGAAACTGTCAGAGAAAAATTTGTTAATGTTTATCCTACTTCAGCAGTTAATAGTACTAATAATATATATACTTACAGTTTCGAATCAAATGTTGATACTGCTAGTATTAATGATGCTTCAGATGGAGATTGGTTTGAAAAACCGGCAATGGAACTTGAGAGTCCATGGAGTTTTGATTTAGCGTCAAATTCATCTTGGGAGCGAGTTAATGGTGTAGGTAATGATGGAACTTCTTCTTTAAAAATAAATGGAAATCAGGTTAGCTACGGTACACATGAAATTATATCTACATCTTATGATTTAAGTCAAATCACAAATCCAGGTATAAGTTTTAGTTGGGCTGGAGCATCAAAAAACACTTTTCCTGAAGATAGACTTATTGTATACTATTCAGATGATTGTGGTGATGATTGGAATCTTTTAGAATCTCTATCATCTGTACAGATCTCAAGTGCTGGATTATATCATGAAATATATAATGATCCGCAATCTTCAGAGTGGAGTAAGACAATAATGTCTAAACCACAATTAAAAAAAGAAAATATACAATTTAAGTTTGTATATGAACATAATGCTCCATCAAATAATTTTTATTTAGATAACATTCAGATAGGGGACACATCATCTTTGAAGATTAATCAAAATAATGCTAAGTTTTCAATATATCCAAATCCGACAGATGGTAATACTAATTTCGTAATTGATAATTTATCAAATGAGATAATTAAAATTTCTGTTGTTAATATATTAGGGGAAGAGGTGATGAGTGTTTTTGAGGGAGAAGTTTTAAGTGATATACAGACTTTTACAGCCAATCTTTCAATTTTAGAAAATGGTATTTATTTTATAAAAGCAATTAATAATTCTGAGATCATTTTTGTAGAGAAAATCATATTGCGTAGATAGAAAATAAAATATAACAATTAATTATTATATTTTTTTAACTCTATTTTTCCATCAAATAGAATGGCATAAGAAAAATGAGATAACCAATCTCCAGTATTTATATAGGTACATTTACTATCTAATTTAATTTTTTCAGGATTATGATTATGTCCAAGTATATAATAGTCTACAGGATTAATTTTTTGTTGATTTTTGCAAAATTGTATTAGAATATCATTATTATTTAAGCTATTATTATCTCTACTTTTTTTACTCCACATATGTGCAATTGCGAATGAAAAATTTGGATGTAGTCGACTAAACAACCAGACACAAAATTTTGATTTAAAAATTATTTTTAGGAATTTATAGAAATAATCTCCGTTACCTAAACCATCCCCATGAGCAATAAATAATTTCAGTCCTTGTTCATTAATTATTGAATTTTCATGTATAGTATTTATTCCTATTTCTTTTGTAAAATAATTTTTTATCCACATGTCATGATTTCCTGTAAATAAATAAATTTTAATTCCCTCATCACATAGTTCAGCAAGTTTACCTAATATTCTTGTAAACCCTTTAGGAATTACTTTTTTGTATTCAAACCAAAAATCAAAAATATCACCTATTAAATAAATTTTATATGCATCCACTTTTACTTCATCTAACCAGTTAACAATTTTTCTTTCTCTTTTATGGCTATCTTCAATATTAGGTGCTCCTAAGTGAAAGTCAGATGCGAAATATATTTTATTTTTAACTTTCATTATTTTTCAAGTTCTTCTTTTAATAATTGATTAGCTAATTTTGGGTCAGCTTTTCCTTTTGATAACTTCATTACTTCTCCCATAAATAATCCAATCAATCCTTTTTTACCTTCTTTATATTCTTTGATTTTTTGAGGATATTTTTTCAATGCTTCTTGTATATAATCATTTAAAATAGCACTATCGCTTTGCTGAATTAAATTATTCATTTTTGCTATATCATAGGCATTTTCATTTGAATTAATCATCTGTGGGAAAATTTTAGATGTTGCTATAGAATAACTTATTTCCCCTTCTTTAACTATTTTGATAATACTAGATAATCTATCAGGTTTTATAGAAAGATCTGCTATTGGAAGAGCATGTTCATTTAAATATGACTTAACAGTTCCGTTTATAAAATTCGCTGCAGTTTTATAGTACTGAGTATATTTACAAACCTCGTCATAATATAATGCGATATCTTTTTTCTCAGTTAGTAATAATGTGTCATATTCAGAAAGATTATATTTATTTTTGAATTTATGTATTAGCTCATTTGGTAGTAAAGGTAAATTTTCTTTTATTTTTTTAATATATTCTTGTTTGATTATTATTGGTTGCAAGTCTGGCTCAGGAAAATAACGATAATCATTTGCTAATTCTTTATGTCTCATGGAAATTGTAGTGTTATTACTTGCATTATAACTTCTAGTTTCATGTCTTATTTCTTTATTATTTTCTAAAAGTTTTATTTGTCTATTTATTTCATGTTCAATAGCTTTCTTAACATTACTTATAGAATTCATATTTTTGATTTCAACTTTTGTTCCAAATTTTTTTTCTCCATGAAGTCTTACAGATATGTTTGCATCACACCTCAAGCTACCTTCCTCCATATTTCCATCACAAATTTCTAAATACCTAATTAATTTTCTTATTTGAGTTAAATATTTGTAGGCTTCATTGGAGGATTTTATTTCGGGTTCAGAAACAATTTCTATTAATGGAACTCCAGCACGATTTAAATCAATTAACGTATTAAAAGGATCTAAATCATGAATACTTTTACCAGCATCTTCTTCCATGTGTATCCTTGTAATATTTATATTTTTAGGATTACCTTTTTCGTCAGTTATTTGAATTTTTCCTCCAGTACATATTGGAGTTTTATCTTGTGTTATTTGATATCCTTTTGGTAAATCTGCATAAAAATAATTTTTTCTCGCATATTCGTTAACTTCTCTGATATTAGCGCCTACCGCAACGCCAAATTTTACTGCATATTCAATAACTTTTTTATTTGATTTTGGTAAAGTTCCTGGATGTCCAATAGAAATATATGATGTTTTTGTATTTGGCGATGCACCATAAATATTTTCATCATTTGAATATGCTTTTGTTTTGGTTAGTAATTGGGCGTGAACTTCTAGACCAATTATTGCTTCATATTTATTTTTTTTCATCAGTTTATTTAAAAATTATTCTCCCATATGTATAACTATCATCATCATTATATATTCTATAAATGTATAAACCTGATTTTAATCTATTTCTTTCTACTGTCATCTCTTTTTTGGATATCTCAATTTCGTATATAATTTCTCCAAAAATATTATAAAGTTTAAAATACTTACCATAATGTGATGAAATTTTAAATTGATCATCTACTGGATTAGGAAGAATTATCTCTGATATATTTTTATTTTCATTCATGGTTGGTATACATTCATTTATAATATTTGGAGTACATTCTGCTTGACAACAATTTTTTGATGCGTAAATTCCGCTACCATCACCTGGATCTTCACAAATACCATTATTACAACACCATGATTCAATTCCACAAATTAATTGACAATCAGTTATAGATGCGTAAATTCCAGTTCCATCACCTGGATTACTACATTTTCCGTCTTCGCAATTCCATGATTCATTCACATCGCAATTAATTATAAATAGTCCTGATTGCATATCAGAAATAATTATATTTTCAGATGAAAGGTAAGGATATACTCCCCATGCACCCTTATATGAATTGTGATCTCCACATAGATATGTTTCAAAAAAACAGGTTTCTACTGGATTTGACGGATTAGATATATCAAATATTCTTAAACCGTCGTGATAGTATGCAATATAAAGTAAATTGTCCTTTATTATTCCATTATGAGCCATTGATTGTGTGCTTATGCCTGTATTAAAAGTAGACAGTATAGAAATATTATTAAAATCTGAAACATCTAATATTTTTACATCATATCCATGATTTTCATCTTGCATAGCGTATATATGACCATCATCACTTAACCATCCAGAGTGATTGTAGCCAGCATCTGGATATGAAGTTAACGATGCTAGTTCTATTGGCGATATGCTTCCTGGTAAATCTAAATAATGAAAATCGACTATTCTAAAGCCATCATTTCCACAATTTAAATATGCAGTATCGTTTCTTACATATGCATCATGAACATGTCCAACATCATTGTATGAATGTATTAAAACAGGATTAGTTGGATCAGCAAGACTATAAATATCCATTGCTGTACTTGTTGATGCACATGCATATAATTTTGCAGTTGCTGTATCAATAAATATATTATGTGCCTTTTGAAATAAATTATTTGAATCATAAACTACATTAACAGAAATAGGAAGATTAGATATATCTATAATTTGTAATGTACTTGAGCTTCCTTCATCGCAAACAGCATATAAATAATTCTGATAATCATGATAATCTCTATGAATAACTCCTCCTCCTGTATATGCTCCAGCAACAAAGGCAACCATGGTGCTATTTTTTGGATCTGTGATATCAAAAAAATGCGTTCCAGCTGTTGATCCAATCACAGCAATTTCATGTGAATTAACTTCAAATCCCCAACATTCATTATATATATTATCATAAGCCCATGATCCAACAAGAGTAGAATCTTGCCAATTATAAAATTCTGTAGCGGTTTGTTGTGAGTAGGTAGATGTTAAATTAATCAGTATTACTGATAAAATTGATAAATATTTTTTTTTCATATGTTAGATATTAGTTCTTTTATTAATAAAGTAATTTTTGGTGCAGTCATTTCAGCTACTTTTTGGACGTCTTTATGAGTTACTTTTTTGATTTTTCCAGGCACTCCTAAATCAGTAATGACAGAAATCGCAAAACACGGGATATTCATGTGTCTCGCTACAATAACTTCAGGTACAGTTGACATACCTACTGTGTCAGCCCCAATAGTTCTTAAATATTTATACTCAGCAGGTGTTTCTAATGTAGGACCTGTTACCGCAGCATATATTCCTTTTTGTAATTTTAAGTTGTTTTTCTTTGCAATGTTTTCAGCTTTTTTAATCATTTTATTACAATAAGGTTTGCTCATATCAGGAAATCTAGGCCCAAGACTTTCAATATTTTCTCCAATTAATGGATTTGGGATTAAGTTTATATGATCATTTATTATCATTATATCTCCAATTGAAAAAATTGGATTAACACCTCCACTTGCATTAGAAACAATTAAATTCTTGATGCCTAAAAATTTCATTACCCGTACTGGTAATGTTATTTCATTCATTGAATATCCTTCATAATAATGAAATCTGCCTTGCATCGCAATTATATTTTTTGATTTAATTGTACCAAAAATTAATTTTCCAGAATGACCTTCTACAGTAGATTTTGGAAAATTAGGTATATCTGAATATGCAATAACATCTTTTATTTCCATTTCATTAATTATACTTCCAAGTCCAGTGCCAAGAATAACACCAATATCAATATTATAATTTATTTTATTTTTAAGAAAAAGAGTGCTCTCTTCTATTTTTTTTAACATAATTAAGGATTTGTTTTGTGAATTGTTCGTTGTTGTCAATTTTAACTTCTATATTTATTACATATATATTTATAGATTTAAATTCATTTTTAAATTCATTTAACTTTACAGCATCTTTTTTGGTTGTTAAGATAATTTTTTTTGAATTACTATCTTGTTTATAAATTGATATTATTTTTTTAATATCATTTAAATCATAATTATGATGATCACCAAATTTTATATGTGTATAAATATTATTTTTTAGATATTTAATAATTGAATTTGTTTCAGCTATTCCAGTAACAAGAGTGATGCTATATAATGAAAGATTATTTAATTCATTTTCGCTATTTAAAGAAAATATTTTTTGATAATTTATATTTGATGTATACGCTTTTTGATTTTTCAATAGAGAAAGTAGAGTTATTAATTCTCTTTTATAATTAGAATTTATATTATTAGGACATTTAGTTATAATTACTATATCTGCTCTATTTTTTCCATTTTTATTTTCCCTTAATTTTCCTAAAGGAAATAATTTATCTTTAAAAAAGGGATTCCAAAATGAAGTAAGTAATATGTTTAAACCTGCTTTAATTTTTCTGTGTTGAAATCCATCATCTAAAATTATAACATCAGTTTCTGGAAAATCAGTAATAATTTTTTTCACTCCTTTATTTCTGTTTTTTTCAACAGCTACTGTAATATTATTGTACAGCTGTTTAATTAATAAAGGTTCATCTCCAGTATCCCTTGCTTTATCATGACTCTTCACATATTTAAAACCTCTACTTTTTCTTTTGTATCCTCTACTTAAAACAGCAACATGGTAATCTTTTTTAAGTATTTCAATTAATAAAATAACATGAGGTGTTTTACCTGTACCTCCTAAAGATAAATTACCAACACAAATAATAGGAATAGAATAAGAGTTTGATTTTAAAATTTCATAATCGAAAACAATATTTTTCAAACGAATTATATAATCAAAAATAATTGATAATATTGATAGCAAAAAATTCATATTACAAAGATAGTTTTTTGTAATAAAAGACTTTTGTATTTTTGGAGAATGAAAATATATCAAATAACAGATTATTTGGAGAAAATAGCTCCTTTAGAGTATCAAGAGGAGTATGATAACTCAGGGTTAATTATTGGCAATAAAAACGAAAATATATCTCGTGTTTTAATTACTCTTGATTGTACTGAAGAGGTAATAGAAGAAGCTATTTTAAATAAGTGCGAGTTGATTGTTTCTCATCATCCAATAATTTTTTCTGATATAAAAAAATTAAACTATAATCATTATACTGAGCGTGTTATTGTTAAGGCTATAAGAAATAATATTGCAATATATGCATATCATACAAATCTAGATAATGTAATTAAAGGTGTGAATGGAAGAATCGCTGATAAACTCAATTTAACAAATCGAGCAGTTTTATCTCATAAGAAAAATATTTTAAGACAATTAGTTGTTTATTGTCCTTTAAATAAAAGTAAAGAATTAAAAGAGGCATTGTTTCATGCTGGCGCTGGAAAGCTTGGGGATTATGATTGTTGTAGTTTTTCATCTGAAGGATTAGGAACATTTCATCCAAAAGAAAAATCGAACCCATATGTTGGTAAAAAGGGAAAGATTCATTATGAAAAAGAAACTAGAATAGAAGTTGTTTATCATACAAAAGATGAAAATAATATTTTAAGCGCTATGCGAACTATTCATCCTTATGAGGAAATAGCATATCAGATATATATAATTCCAAACACAAATAAATCAATAGGATCTGGTCTTATAGGAGAACTTACAGAATCAGTTGCATCGAACGAATTTCTTAGAGAATTAAAAAAAGTAATGAACACTAAATGTATTAAACATACTGCTATTACTTGTGATAATATTAAATATGTTGCTGTATGTGGAGGAAGTGGAGCATTTTTAATTGAAGAGGCGAAAAAGCATAAAGCAGATATATTTATAACCTCAGATATTAAATATCATCAATTTTTTGATGCTGATAAGAAAATTATTATTGCAGATATTGGTCATTATGAAAGCGAACAATATACAAAGGATTTGATTTATGATTTCCTTGTCAAAAAATTTACTAAATTTGCCATCCTATTATCAAAAGTGAATACAAATCCAATTAATTATTTATAGATGGCAAAAAAAAATATAAAAACAATTTCAGTAGAGGAAAAGCTTAAAGCTTTACATAAACTTCAAGTAATTGATTCTGATATTGATAGAATTAGAATAGTAAGAGGGGAGTTGCCACTAGAAATAGATGATTTGAAGGATTCAATAGAAGGATTAAATACACGACTTTCAAAGTTTAACGAAGAATTAGAACAAATAAAAGATTCTATAGTGATGAATAAAAACACTATATCTTCTGCAAAGGAGTCCATTGTAAAGTATGAAGAACAATTAAAGAATATTAAAAATAATCGCGAGTTTACATCATTAACTAAAGAAGTTGAATATCAAAATCTTGAAATTGAACTACATGAAAAGAAAATGAAACAGAACGAAGCTAGTACCGTTCATAAGAAAGAAATAATAGATGCTTGTAAAGAACAAATTAATGATAAGGAAGCAGAACTAAAAATCAAAGAAGTAGAATTAAATGATATTATTAAAGAAACTGAAAAAGAAGAAAGTAAATTAATAAAAGAATCCGCTAAAGCTGAAAAGGTAATAGATGAAAGGTTGTTAAATGCGTATAAAAGAATTAGAAGTAAAGTGTCTAATGGATTAGCGGTTGTTTCTGTTGAGAGAGATGCATGTGGGGGATGCTTTAGTCAAATACCACCACAAAGACAATTAGATATTCAAATGCATAAAAAGGTTATTGTTTGTGAGCATTGTGGTAGGATAATGATTGATTCCGAAATGTTTTAAATTTTATTAAAATTTTTTTAAAAGGGAATTTAATATTTTTGAATTCCCTTTTTTATTATGAGAATTTTCATTTTTATATTTTTTATTAGTACTAATCTTTATGCTTCATTTGATATGAATGAAAGTATGATAAAAACTTATACTCATATAATTAATTTAGAATTAAATGATGCTAAAAAAATATTAAATAATGAAAGAAGAGAAAATCCAAATAATGGGATTATTATTTTAAATCAGAATTATTTGGATTTTGTAAATGTCATTGTTTCAGATGATTTTACTTATTATAAGAAATTACTAAAGGAAAAGAGTAGAATCATAAAATCTTTAAAAGAAATTGATAATACGTCACCGTATTATTTATTTGTTCAGTCTGAGATTCATCTTCAGTTTGCGTTTATGCAGTTGAAATTTAATAATTATACACTTGCTATTTTTGATTTTATTCAAGCATATAAATTATTGCAAGAAAATAAAAAAAATCATCCCGAATTTATTTTAAATAACAAAGGACTAGGATTAATAAATATTTTATTAGGTGTAATTCCTGAAAAATACAAATGGATCCTTAAACTTACCAGATTTGAAGGAGATGTAGAAAAAGGTATGCAACAGTTAGACAGTCTAATAAATAATCCACAAACATATATTTATAGAACTGAATTACTTTTTTTAATTTCTACATTAAATTTAACAATATTAGATAATATAGATTTATGTAGAAAATATCTTAAAGAAATAGGAAGTGATTATGAAACGAATTATTTATTAAATTTTATAGCAGCTAGGATTTATTATAAATTGGGAGAGAATGATAATTGTATTAATGTTTTAGAAAACAGACCTAATACTAAAGGAAAAATATCTTTTCCTTATTTAGATTATCTTTTAGCAAAGTCAAAGTTATATAAATTAGAATATGGAAATGCAAAGACCCATTTTAAATATTATTTAAAAGAATCTAAATCAATTAATTTTATTAAGTCCACATACCAAAATTTAGCTTGCATTAGCTACTTGCAAGAGGACGACCAACAAACGAAATTTTATTTAAATCAGGTTCTTTTATTAGGTTCACTGAATACAGAAGAAGATAAAAAAGCTAATAGAGATGCTGAACGTCAAATTTTTTCTCATCCTGTTTTATTGGAAGCTAGGTTGCTATATGATGGCGGTTATTATAAAAAAGCTCTTGATAGAATTGAAAAAAGTAAACCTTCAAACTTTTCAAATACTCATGATACTGTTGAATACTGGTATAGAAAAGCTAGAATTTTGCAGGCTTTAAAAGAGAGTGAAAATTTAATTAAGTTATGTTTTCAAAAATCTTATAATTTTGGAAAGGATTTCAAAACTAGTTATTTTGCTCCAATGTCAGCATTGCAGCTTGCATTATTATACGAAGAAAATGGAGATCTCAAAAATGCTACTTTATATTATCAAAAATGTCTTAAAATTAAAGATTTTGACTACCAACGAGATATTCATTATAAAGCTAATTTAGGCTTGAAAAGAGTGTCATATTAGTATCTAAATCCTGCTGTCATAACCAGGTTGTGATTTGTTATTGCTATAGGTATGGGATTTATATAATCTTCACTATATAATTGATATTTACTATTTCCTTGAGTTAGGATATACCCTATGTCAAAGAAGTATCTGCCATTATCAACTCCTAATCCAAAGGTGTAATTTTGAATATTTTGATCTATTTCTTTATATGGACTTGCATAAATAGATGCCCCAGCTCTTAAAATGAAAGGATTTATATTAAGTTCTGTACCAATTCTAACATTATTAGTTTGTTGATATTTTTCTTTGATCTGTTCATTCTCATATCTAAAGTCGTATATTTCAGAATTCATCTTGGAGAAACTGTAGTCTATTAATTCATAATCTAAATTGATAAGTATAAAATTATTTATAATGGTTGAGCCACTTATAGCTGCTTTCCAAGGGGTAATTAATTGATAACTATTATAGCCATATACACTGTTGTACGAATATGCCCCTTCTTGATTAAAATATGTAGTCATACTTGTTGAATATGTCTCTTCTATATTAAATATAGTTGGTGTATGTAGATTTATTCCTAGTTTAACATTTTTTGCTAACCTTAAAATAGCACCAGCTTTAATATTAATTCCATCTCCATACACAGATAATTCATCTCCAAAATCAAATGCTTGTAGACCATTTATCGTGTCCTCTAACATATCTTCACTATAATAAGTTCTTTGATAATTTTCAATTCTAGGAAATCCAATAGTTGCTCCTAGATAAATATTTTCTTTATATGAACCTCCAAATGACAAAATAAATTCATTTTTACTTCCAGAAGATAGAAAACGACTTCTTTGTAATTTACTAGCATTACTATTTACATGTGAAATATAATTTCCATTATCAAACAAATATTGATTAGAACTATCTGTTGTATTATTTGTTAAATCAATAACATCAGTCGCAAATGCAGGATAGGAAAAAAAATCATCTAGTTCATCAATTGTTTTTCCCTGAGCAATTTCTAATAATTTATCAGCAATTGAACTGTTTTTATTTATCCCTTCTATTCTAATATCTTGTTCATATGATGCTAATTTGTTCCAACCCAAAGCCAAATTGATTCTTTTCCAGTCAGATTCTTTTTTTGTTGAAAAAACTATGCCTAAACTACTAATATTACTTGTCATTTTATCGCTTTCAATATGATTAGCTCCATAATATGATTTTGTATTATTAAGACTAAAATTAGGAGTAAATGATATTTCATTGTTTTGATACATCCCTATACCAGCTGGATTTTGACTTAATGATGAAAACTCACCACCTAAAGCTCCAAATGATCCGCTCATTCCAATAAATCTAGCATTACCAAATATATTATTTTGTGAATATTTTAATGCATCTGTTTCATTTTGTGCTTTTAAGCTATATATTGTAGGAAGTATAAAAAATGTAATTAAAAGTGATATTCTCATAGTTATTTTCTTTTTCTTGTAGTATTTTTCTTTGGTGTTGAATAAGAACGTATACTTCTATTTGATTTATTTGTTCGGTAATTATTAGATCTTTCTATTTTTTGAGATCTTGTATTTCTTATTTGTTGTTTTTCTAAATTTTGTCTATTGTTTTTTACATTTTTGATTTCACTTATGTTATCTTTTTTAGGATTATTAGAAATATTCTTGTAACTATTGTAATTCCTATTAGGAATATTAGAAATTGATTTATTTCTATCATTATTAAATTGACCTCTCAGTTTGATATTTGTTTTTTTCTTTGAAGTAAGAGAGCCTCTATGTCCATATATCAAATTATTTCTAACACTGCTATGATTTGGTATATAATTATATCCATAATAATATGGTCTATAAAAATTTGAATAATAATTTGGACTATAGTAACTATAGTAAGGATAAGACCAATAATTATGGTAGTTTGAATATGGATGATGCCAATTTACTCCATAATACATACTATTTCCCCAATAAAAGGGATCATAGCTATACCAATCATTATATAGACCGCTATAATACCCACTATAATACATTGGCTTATAAAACCTTCTTATTCTATGAGAATAGTTTTCTCCATAGTAATAATTTGAAGTATTTTCTTCATATGTAGTAGTGTCATTTTCAATGCTTGTTTCTGTTGCAGTATTTTGATATTCTGGTTCCTCATAAACATCAAATTCTTCACTGTTTAAGTAATTTGGATCTGTGTAATTTACATATGATGTAGTTCCACATGAACTTAAAATTAAGAATAAAAAGTAGTAAAGTATAAGTCTCATAAGTCTATTTTTTATTTTACATGTTAGATATAAAAGTATAATTTCTTAGTTTTGTCTCACAATTCATAACGAATTTAGTACAACAAAATTACATTATTTAAGATTAAATGGCAAAAAAGATTACATCAAGAAGAGATGATTATTCACAATGGTATAATGATATTGTACAAAGAGCAGATTTAGCTGAGAATTCTGGAGTACGAGGTTGTATGGTAATAAAACCTTATGGTTATGCTATTTGGGAAAAGATGCAGGCAGAACTAGATAGGATGTTTAAACAGACCGGTCATTTAAATGCATATTTTCCATTATTTATTCCAAAATCATATTTAAGTAAAGAAGCTGCTCATGTAGAAGGATTTGCTAAAGAATGTGCTGTGGTTACACATTATAGATTAAAAAATGGTGATAATGGAGATGTTATTGTTGATCCTGATGCAAAACTTGAAGAAGAATTAATTGTTAGACCTACATCTGAGACTATAATATGGGATACATATAGAAAATGGATACAATCATATAGAGATTTACCATTATTAATAAATCAGTGGGCCAATGTTGTCCGTTGGGAAATGAGAACCAGACTATTTTTAAGAACAGCTGAATTTTTATGGCAGGGAGGGGATACGGCACATGCTTCAAAAAAAGAAGCAATTGAAGAGACAGAAAAAATGATAGATGTATATGCTGATTTTTCTGAAAACTTCATGGCTATGCCAGTTATTAAAGGTTTAAAAACTGAAAATGAGCGTTTTGCTGGTGCTGAAGAGACTTATTGTATTGAGGCTTTGATGCAAGATGGTAAATCCTTACAAGCTGGAACCTCTCATTTTTTAGCTCAGAATTTTTCAAAAGCATTTGATGTAAAATATACAACCAAGGAAGGAAAACAAGATTATGTTTGGGCTACTTCATGGGGTGTGTCAACTCGTTTAATGGGTGCTTTAATAATGACTCATTCTGATGACTTAGGTTTAGTATTACCCCCAAAATTAGCTCCTTTTCAAATTGTAATTATCCCTATATATAAAAGTGATGATCAGTTGAAAAAAATAAATTCAGTTGCTTTTGATGTAAAACAAAAATTAGAATCTAAGGGTATTTCTGTTAATTATGATGCAAGAAATACACATAAACCAGGCTGGAAGTTTGCAGAATATGAATTAAAAGGAGTCCCATTAAGATTAGCTTTAGGAAATAGGGATATTGAAAATGGAACTATTGAGATTGCTAGAAGAGATACTTTAGAAAAACAGATTGTAAAAATTGAAAATATTGAAAATGAAGTCTTAAATTTGTTAGAAGATATTCAAAATAATTTATACAAAAAAGCTTTATTATTTAGAGAAGAGAATACATTTATTGCTAATACAAAAGATGATTTTATTAAACATATTGATAGAGGGGGTTTTGTATATGCGCATTGGGACGGTACAGCTAAAACAGAAGAATTGATAAAGCAAAAAACAAAAGCAACTATTCGTTGCATTCCTCTTAGTGATCAAGAAAAAACCGCGGGAAATTGTTTGTTTACTGGAATGCCATCAAAACAGAGAGTGTTGTTTGCAAAAGCTTATTAAAATGGAAAATGAAATAGTAAATTTATTAAAAGTAAAATCATCAACTAAACAGAATATCTATAGTATTACAAAATCTGTTTTTAGTGATTTTCAAAAAACATTACAGGAAAAAGCTAAAATAATTAATAAACAATTATCAGAACAACAAAAGAAAATTCATGTAGAATATTCTTCAAGCGGAAAGTTTGAAGCTCAAATTAAATTTTCTGGTGATACTTTGCTTTTTCATATGCATTCAAATGTATTTGATTTTCCATCTACCCATTCAATACATAAAACTAAATATGTAAAAGATGATATTATGAGATCTTTTTGTGGAGTAATTCATGTATATAATTTTCTTTCTGATTCATTAAGATATAATAGATTAAATGATTCAGGTTTTTTAGTGGCACGTATATTTGTTAATAAGGAAAAGCATTTTTTTGTCGAAGGAGATAAGCAAATAGGTTATTTATTTAATGATTTTATTAATCAAGAAATAGATTTCAAACAAATAAATTCTATTATTGATGTTTTAATGTTATATGCATTAAATTTTGATTTGCAGGTGCCAAACTTTAATGATGTTAGAGAGGTTTCGGTACATCATGTATTAAATATGAATAATAATCAAAAGATTAAAACAGCTAAAAGAGTAGGGTATAAGTTTTCATTTGAAACAAATAATGAATAATTTTTTGTAGGAGTATAAAAAAAGTATAAATTTGCGGTCCTTTAAATAGGATACGCCCCGGTCGTCTAGTGGTTAGGACGCCAGGTTTTCATCCTGGTAACCGGGGTTCGATTCCCCGTCGGGGTACAAAATATAAATAATATGGCAAATCATAAATCTGCGTTAAAAAGAATTAGACAGTCTGATAAAAGGAGATTGTTAAACAAGTATCAACATAAAACTGCTAGAAATGCAGTAAAAGTGTTAAGATCAACATCTAAAAAGAAAGAAGCTATCAGTCTACTTCCTAAAGTAGTTGCAATGCTAGATAAATTGACTAAAAGAAATATTATTCATAAGAATAAAGCAGCTAATTTAAAATCAAAATTAACAAAACATGTTAATGCGTTAGCATAATAATAAATTACTAGATATATTTTAGAGGGACTTACTACATGTAAGTCCTTTTTTATCTTTAGATATATTATAAATAAAATTTGTATATTTTCAATAATTCATATAAATAATGAATATAAAACATATTTTTTTTGATCTAGATAGAACATTATGGGATTTTGAGAGTAACTCTCTTCAAACACTCACAGAATTATTTAACCAATTTAATTTATCAAATTTAGGGATGAATAGTGCAGAAAATTTTATACGTAAATATAAAATTCACAATGAAAGACTATGGGATTTATATCGTGAAGATAAAATAAGTAAAGAAGAACTAAGAGGCAAAAGGTTTTATTTAACATTAAAAGAATATGGAATAGAAGATGAAAGTTTATCCGAGAAAATAGGATTAGAATATGTAAGAATATCTCCACTTAAAAAAAGATTATTTCCATATACTTTAGATGTTCTTAATTATTTAAATAAAAAATATGAGATGCATATTATTACTAATGGATTTGAAGAGGTCCAGCATGTTAAGTTATCTCAATCAGGTTTGTCTAGTTTTTTTAAACATATTATTACATCTGAAAAAGTAGGTGTAAAGAAACCAAACATAAAAATTTTCGAATATGCTTTAAATAAAGCTAAGGCTCAAAAAGATGAATCTATTTTAATTGGAGATGATTTAATTGCAGACATTTTTGGAGCAAAAAATGCTGGTATACAACAGATTTATTTTAATCCAAATAAGATTATACACGATGAAAATATTGAATTTGAAATTAATTGTTTAAGTCAATTAAAGGAATTACTGTAAAATCTGATTTTTTTAAATCTTTCCAGAAGCTAGGGTAGGATTTTTTTACAACATCTATATTTTTAATTTTAACTTCATCATATTTTAGACATAAAGGTGCAAAACACATTGCCATTCTATGATCATTATGTGTTTCAATTAATTTATTGTTTTTTAAATTAATTATTTCTTTTTCTAAAGCTATTAATCTATCAGTTTCTTTATATTTTAAATGTTTAATTCCTAAAAATTCTATATTTAAATTCTTGGCAAATAATGTACACCTAATAGGTTGATATAGGTCAGGTGTTTCTATCAAATTCAACTTTTTAGGAAAGTCAAAATGATTACTTTTGGTAAGAAGAAGCTTACCATTTTTAAAGTTTGAGTTAACACCTAATTTTTTAAACAAATCCATTATAATTTTATCACCTTGATAGGAGTTTTTTGATAGACCATTTAATAAAATATGACAATCTTTAGATAAGGCAGCGATTTGAAACCAAAAAGATGCTGATGACCAGTCAGATTCTACAAAATAATCTTTAGCAATATATTTCTGTTTTTTTATTTGAATAATATTGCCTATAAATGAACTCTTTATACCATATTCAGACATTAAATTAAGTGTCATTTCAATGTATTTTTTTGATACAATATCTTCACAAATTACTAATTCTAAATTATCTTTTAAAAGTGGCGCAACTAATAAAATAGCACTAATAAATTGAGAACTAACGTCACCATTGATTTTTATCTTTCCACCATTTAAATTAGTTCCTTTTATTTTTATAGGAGGAAATCCCTCTGCTTCTAAATATGAGATATTAGCCCCTATTTTTAGTAATGCATCAACTAGATTTTTAATTGGTCTTTTTTTCATCCTTTTTGATCCTGTTAAAATGATTTCTCTATTTTTTTTTAATGAAAAAAAAGCTGTTAGGAAACGCAATGTAGTTCCAGAATTACCAAGATCAAGCGATTCTGTTTTTTGTTTGAGAGCATTAACTAGTTTTTTTGTATCCTCAGATTTAGATAAGTTATTAATTTTAAAATTATTATTACAAATAGCTTGAATTATTAATAATCTATTGGAAATACTTTTTGAAGAGGGCAGATTTATTTCACAATTTATAGACTTATGTGGATGTGATATTTTATAATTCATTTATAGAAAACATCTTATCGATTGTACACTCTCCGATTTTTGTTAGTAAACTAAAATTTATTAATTCATTTAAATTTTTTTTATCGTGAATTAAAAATTTTAATAATTCATTTTTACTTGGAATCAATGGTAATTTGAAGTTAGATAAAATATAATTTTTTATCTGAATTTTTTCTTCATTATTTATTTCAGAAAGTTCACTCTCTAACATAATTCCAATATATACAGCCTCTCCATGAGATATTGGATTATTTTTTTGTAAGTAATAACTTTCAATTGCATGTGCATATGTATGAGCAAAATTTAATTTTTTTCTTAGATTTTTTTCATTAGGATCAGAACAAACAATAGTATTTTTTATTTCTACAGATTTTTTAATAATTTCTTCCCATTCTAATAAATCAAAATCAGTTTTTATAATTTTATTCCAAAGATTTTTATCTGCTATTAATGCATGCTTTAATACTTCTGCAAAACCATTTTGCATTTCTTTTTTTGGTAAAGTTTTGAGAAATGTAGTATCAATGATAACACTTGTTGGGTTTGAAAAAAGACCAATATTATTTTTTAAACATTGTTGGTTAACGCCTACTTTTCCACCTATAGATGCATCTACCATAGCTAGTAAACTTGTAGGAATATGTATATAGTTAATTCCTCTTTTGTAAATACTAGCGCAAAATCCTCCAATATCTCCAATGATACCTCCTCCTAAATTTATTAAAATAGATTTTCTGTTGAATTTTTTATCAACTAATTCTTTTAAAATAACTTGAACAGTATTAATTGTTTTATGTTTCTCTCCCCCTTTTATTTTTATAATAGTTGATTGTTTTAACTTTTGATGTTCATTTATTAAAATTGGCAAGCAATGAATAAAAGTTTTTTCATCAACTAGAACTGCTATTTTGGAATATGATTTTAAATCAAGATTTTTGAGAATATTTTTACCAATTAATATTTGATAATTATCTGATTGTATTTTTTTCATTGTGTAATTTCAGGGATAGGATTTCCTGTACATCCATTAGGATATGAAATACCTAAAATTGTAGAAATAGTAGGAGCAATATCTCTTATGTATACTTTTCTATCTGTTGTTCCTTTTGGAATTTTTCCACCCCAAAATATTAAAGGTACATGTGTGTCATATGAATAACAAGAACCATGAGTAGTACCTCCATTACGCCAATTAACAGAAAGCCAGCCACTTTGTAAACTAACAATTACATCTCCAGATTTTTTTTGATTAAATCCTTTTTGAATTAAAGAGTGAAAAGAGTTAGAATATTCGTTTTCATGTAATTGGCTTGCTGTATAGGTGTTCTTTACCCACTTGTACTGTAATAAAAAGTTTGCACATTCTTTTTGAATTTCTTCAATACTTACATTTAAATTATCCAAAATAAATTGATGATTTAAGTATAAATTATTATTTGAAAAGTTTGAAATATATTCATTAGATTCCTCTTTATTACTAGGCCAATTGTATTTTTTCATTAGATGTTCCTTAAGTTCACTAATCATTATATTTTTATCAAAATATCCAGCAGGTATTTTTCTTTTCATTAACTGATGAGGCTCAGAAACTACACCATGATCTGCTGTAATAAATATTAAAGTATTTTGAAAACCTATCTTACTATCAATGTATTTAAGAAGGCTTGATATATCTTTATCTAATCGTAAATATGTATCTTTTATTTCATGCGCATGTGGTCCAAATTGATGACCTATATAGTCAGTAGAGGAAAAACTTAATGTTAAAATATCAGTAGTATTCCTTTGTCCTAATTTTTCTTTTTTTAAGATTTCTATTGCAAGATCTTTAACAATACTATTACCAAAAGGTGTTTTTTTAATAACACTTTCTCCGTTTTTAAATTGTAGTGAATCTAAATCATGAGAAAATAAACCATTCACTTCCCATTTTCCTTTTAAATATTTTGAAATAGAATTTGTGTTAATTTTTTTAACATAATCAGGTAGATCTTTCATGTAATAAGATGAACTAATCCATTTCCCATTATTTCCCAGCCAATATGCTGCATTAGCTGTATGGCCAGCTGGTAAGATAGCCCCTCTATCTTTTAAAGAAACACCAATAACTTTACTTTGTTCATTGAAAAGTTTTAATTCATCTCCAAATGTTGTAGTAAGCATGTTGTGAGGTGACATTTTTCCGTCTTCAGAAATTGCGGTATTTTTAAGTGAAAATCCAATAATATTCATTTCGTTATCTCCAACACAATAAATATATTTTCCTGAATTTTTATCATACCAATTATTTGCTACTATTCCATGAACAGATGGAGTAGTTCCTGTAAAAATAGAGGCATGACCAGGTCCAGTATATGTTGGGACATATCCAAATTGACAATTCCTTAAAAAATGCCCTTCATTTATTAATCTTTTAAATCCTTGATTTCCTAATTCATCCCAAAAACGGTAGATATAGTCATATCGCATTTGATCAACAACTATTCCGATCACAAGTTTGGGTTGTTGACTATATAAATTTTTTCCGACAATTAATTGTATTAATAAAATCCAAATTATTTTTTTCATTTTTTTTGACTTTTAATTATAATGAACAATAAAGATAATATTACCGCAACAACAACATCTGCAATTGGATGAACATTAGGCCACCCATAGTTCCAAATAATAACTAATACTAGCCAAATAATCCAAATACTATCTATTGATTTCATTTATTTTATTTTTAAATAAAATATATACTAGCAAACTTACAAAAAGACCCCATAACATCCCACCAACAATATCAAAAGGAAAATGTACACCTAGATAAATTCTACTATAACCTATTATTGTTGCCCAAGAAAATAATAAAATAAACCCTTTTATATTTCTAAATAAAATACTTATATAGAATGCGATAGCAAATGAATTTGCTGCATGTGAGCTTATAAAAGAATACAATCCTCCACAATTTCCAACTAATCTAATTTCTTCCAATTGATGACATGGTCGTAATCTTTCAAATATATTTTTGAATAATTGTACAGATCCAGAATCAGCTGCAAAAATTAATACTACTAATGAAAGTAATATCCACAACATGTTAGATTTATATTTTTTAGTTATTAAATATAGTATGAATATATATAGAGGGATCCATATTAATTTATTAGATATTAATAGCATTACAGGATCTAATTCAGTAAATCCACTTTCATTAATTAAATGAAATATAAATATATCTATGTTGTTTAATCTATTCACTAATTAATTTTGACCAAATAATATCTTTGAGTTCTATGAGTCCCTTTTGAGCTACTGAAGAAATAAAAACCGTTTTAATATTCTCCGGAAGTTCTTTTTTAATTTCTGTTATTAATTCTTTATCAAGCATATCACTTTTACTTATTGCTAAAATTCTTTCTTTATCTAAAAGTTCAGGATTATATTTTTTTAATTCTCCTAATAGTATATTAAATTCTTTTTCAATATTATTTGAATCAGCAGGCACTAAAAATAAAAGAGTTGAATTTCTTTCAATATGCCTTAAAAAACGAAGTCCTAGTCCTTTTCCCTCTGCTGCTCCTTCTATTATTCCAGGTATATCGGCCATAATAAATGATTGATTTTCTCGATAACTAACAATACCTAAGTTTGGGACTAAAGTAGTGAAAGGATAATTTGCTATTTCTGGCTTAGCAGCAGAGACTACAGACAATAAAGTTGATTTGCCAGCATTTGGAAAACCAACTAATCCAACATCAGCTAAAATTTTTAATTCTAGAATATACCAACCTTCTTTTTCGTCGATTCCAGGCTGGGCATATCTTGGAGTTTGGTTTGTTGCTGATTTGAAGTGGGAGTTTCCTTTTCCTCCCATACCTCCTTCAACCATAATATATGTTTGTTCTTCTTCAGTTATTTCTACTAGCTGATTTTTTGTTTCAGCATTTTTAGCAACTGTTCCTAGTGGCACCTCTATAATCTGATCTTTACCATCTTTTCCGTGTTTATGATTTCCACTTCCTGCTCCACCATGTTCAGCAAAAATATGTTTCTTATATTTTAAGTGCAGAAGCGTCCACATTTGTTTATTACCTTTTAGTATAATGTTACCACCTCGACCACCATCACCACCGTCGGGACCTCCTTTAGCGGTGGTTTTATCTCTGTGGAAATGAGTTGATCCAGCACCACCTTTTCCAGAGCGACAAAAGATTTTTACATAATCAACAAAATTAGAATTCTTAACTTTCATTAAATCGAATTATAGTTTATCAATTACTATACTTAGCTTATTTGATATTTCTTCAACTGTTCCAGAACCATCAATTTCACTTAGTTTATTTTGGTTACCATAATAGTCTTTTAATGGAGCAGTTTTATTATTATACTCATTAATTCTATTAGAGATAATATTTTCATTTTGATCATCTGCTCTTCCCGAATCTTTTCCTCTTTTCAATAAACGATTTATAAGTTCTTGATCTGTTACTTTTAAAGACAACATTCTTGATATATGTGTGTTTTTTTCTTTTAATAATTTATCTAAAGCAAGAGCTTGAGCTTTTGTTCTAGGAAATCCGTCAAAAATAAATCCTTTGGCATTTGGGTTATTATCTAATTTAGAAGATATCATTCCAATTACTACTTCATCAGGAACTAAATCACCTTTATCCATTAGTTTTTTTGCTTCAAGACCAAGTTCAGTTCCTTCAGTAATTTCAGATCTTAAAATATCTCCNGTAGANAAATGTACTAGATTATATTTTTTAATTAATAAGTTAGATTGGGTCCCTTTTCCTGCTCCTGGAGGACCAAATAATACGATNTTTAACATNTTTTATTNTTTAAGTTTATAAATATGTGGCAAATTACGTCCAATTTCGTCATAATCTAAGCCATAACCAACAACAAAATCATTAGCAATAGATTTTCCAATAAAATCAATATTAATTTCTTTTGTGTATGCTTTTGGCTTAAATAGTAATGTAGTTACTCTTATATCTGCCACTTCTTCTTTTTCAAGTAATGTCATTATTTTTTCTAATGTGATTCCTGTATCAATGATATCTTCTAGAATAATAACATTTCTACCTTTTATATTTTGACCAATTCCAATTAGCTCATTTACCTCACCGGTTGTCTTTGTGCCTGAGTAGGATGAGAGTTTTATAAATGATATTTCCGCATTTGGAATCGTAATTTTTCTCATGATATCTGCTGCAAATAAAAATGCNCCATTCATTACAGCAATAAATANAGGATCTTTAATTTTTGTTGCATTTATGTTATTTGCAATCGTTTCTACTATTTCTGAAATTTCAGTATTAGTAATAGAAACTTCAAATTTTTTATTATGTAATATTATATTCATCATTTTTCAACTGTTATATACTCAGCATTTGATTTAATATTGAAACAAGAAATATACTTAGCATAAACCAACCAATAAANCCTTCAATAATTGCAACATANTTTGTAAATCCTCTTACTGGTATNTGNCCAAAACCAAGTGTAGAGAAAGCATTAATNCTTAATACAATTGAANTTAAAGCTCGAATAAATANAAGGTAAATAATATAAGTAAATGTTAAAAAGAAAGTTAAAGNNCCAATCCAATATTTTTCTTTTTGTTCTAAATCTACCCATTTTCTACCAGCCATAAANTCTGCTTTTTTNTAAGANAAGTTAAGNAANTTATAGCGNANNANAGATATTTGATAAATAGGNTTTGCAAGNGATGCTAANATNCNAGGCATATANACTTTATTNTTATCNAANGTNTCTTTAAATTCTNTAAANGTNGTNATTTCTTTATCATGCGTTGAAGAATAGAAATCTTCAATTCTTTTCTCAGTTGTAAAATAATCCATTACACTATTAAATTTTTTAATAAGAAAACCTCTATCAATTTTATCCCATTCATTATAAAAGATGAAATANAACATTGCAAAATAAAGCATAGCCCAGAAACAGTATGCAAGTGCCTTAAATGGATTTGTTCCATAATCAGAGTACCACTTAAGAAATACAGATCCTTTCCAATTAAACCACTTCTCTATATTAGGNTTGTTATAATATTCATACATTTTGATATTTGATTCTATGTCTTTAAGCTTAATTGCTAATATATTGGCTAATGGGTTTCCATTATTTTGTAAAAATGGGATCCATTTTTTATAAAACTTTATTAATGAAGAAAATATTTGNTCATCATTTTTAANATAAATCTTTATGTCATTATATTTTTCGTTTCCATAAAGCGTTTCCTTTTTCCAATATTTTGGATGTATTGTCGTATCTNTGTAAGATTTCTTTATTCCTATTCTATTAAANAAACTTGAATCAACATNTACAGATTTTGAAATAGGTAGAGTGTTACTGTTTACTAATATTACAGAATCTATATCATTTCTCAGAATTTGCACCAAAGATTCAAACACATTATGAGAAATGCTTAATTGACTTGTTGAATTTTCTTCTAACCAAAGACTTTCAAATTCACAATTTCTAATTTCAATAATGCTTGTGCTATTTGCTACTTCAATATTTANATTTATATTATTAAAATATTTTTTAAGAAAATCGATTTTATTTGTAATATTCCATGTTTCATCATATATATTGTCTTTTAATCTTAAAGTATCTTTACAATGTTTTGCACTAATATCTCTATCTATATAAATATCTAAAAGTTTATTTTCTAAAAAATCAAAGTCTTTGCTTTTGATTTCTTGTTTTTTTTCTATTTGATTTCCCCTTATCCATAAAAGATCATTTGAGATGAGGTTATTTATAAATATACCATTATAGTTGTCAATCTCCCATAAATCATTTTTTAAAATACTTAGGCGTTCAGCATTTATCTCTCCAGAAAATATATTATTATCAACCCATATTTGTCCCATTTCATGATTATCTGAGTAAAAACCTCCAATCAATAATGCGTGTGCTTTATTTTCTTTAAAANTCAACCTTTTAAATCCAGAAACTTTCGTATTGCGTATAGTATTTTTATTTATCCATAATGTAGGTTTATCATTGAAAAAGAATGTTCCGAATTGCTTGCTTTCGATGTAGCTTGTAGCATGTAAAACTACAATTTCAGAATTTGTTACTTTAATGCTATAAGGTTTAGTATCTTTTTTTTCTTTTTCACAATTGAGATCTATATCTTTCGCATATATACTATCTAAATGGATTACTCCAACATTAATATTTTTAATATTTAGTGATCCGAATCTACAATTAAAGAATTGTAATGTGGTTTGATANCCTCTAGGTAGTTTGTTTACATCTCCAAATTTGCAATTTGTTATTGATATNGCAGAACTGTCACTAAATTGAAGATCTCGAATTAATGCATCNCCTTCAAATTNTTCTAGATCTAAATTTTCTATGACATATTTTCTATCATTTATTGGGTTGTAGGTGATGTAGCAATTTTCCAAAGTATAGTTAATACCTTTGTCAGCANCTTCTTTTAATTCCTGGGCAAATTGAGAGAAAGATATAGTTTTTTCATATTTTCTTTCTTCTTGAGAGAAAATAAATAGAGGCAGACAAAGCNATATGATTAAAATTTTTCTCATTTAATATTCCAAGTTGAAGAGTTAACATCTATACTTACTGTTTCTTCTGCTATAACCTTTACAGATTTATAGTTTGTACCATTTTTATCATTATAATCTCTATGTTCATTATCACAAAAGGATAGGGTTTTACTCAATCCACAAGAGCATATACTATATTTTTTTCCTTTATGTAATTTTATTTTTTTCATAATTAGCTCCCCCATACTTTTCTTAAAGCACATTGTTTATTGGTAGCATTTTCTTTTTTAACGAATTCTAATAGTTTATAGTGATTACCAATAGCTAAAGATATTGTTTCTTCTGAAAATTTCTTTTTTATNCTGAATCTCACTTCATCTTTACAGTNTTTTAANATATCTGATATTTTACCTTCTATCTTTTNCTCATTAATTTTAGTGATTTCATCTTCAGGAGCAATTCCGTTTTTATCTGTTACAGAATTAGGTTCTACTTTTTTAATAATAAACTTACCATCTTCCATTATCGCAACAAAACCAAAATATTGAGCAGAGAGATTAGGATTCTTTTTTTCTATTAATTCTAAGCCTATAACNTCTAAAGAAGTTTTAAGAGTAGGAATATAATCTTCAGTTCCATAAATATGATCTTCAAATATTTNAGCTNCTTTTAGTCCTCCAAATTTNACACAAANATTTCTAAAATCANCTTCAGAATATCCTTTGTTTTTGAGTGCGAAATCTTCATAAAGTTCTTTCATTACACAGTGTAAACTGTTTTTCCCATCGCTATTTCTTAAAATTTCTAAATCAATCATTAACATACAAAGCGCTGCATCTGGATAGATAGAAACTTTTCTATCAGGAGCTCCTATTTTATATCCATCAAGCCAATTATCAAAACCACTATCGGCTACAGATAAATTATATCTTCCATAATTCATAAGATGTCTTTCTAAGTTTTGATTTTGTGTTTTAATAAATTCTTCCCAATTAAAAACACCGGAATTAAAAAGCATTAAATCACCCATATATGTTGTGACCCCTTCAGCCACGAAACCTGTACGGAAATAATTTTCTTTAGTATAATCATATGGATACATTTCTTTAGGTCGAATAGCTTTAATGTTCCAAGTATGATATAACTCATGAGAACATACACCTAATAGATCTTCATATCGTTTATTCATTATTTCATTACCTGGACCTAAAAGTAATACTGTGTTTTTTGTATGTTCAACACCATGATAACTTCTATATGGAGTTATTTGAAAAAGAAAATAATATTCATCAACAGGAAANGAGCCAAAATGTTCAATTTGACTTTTAGTAAAGGCGCTAAAGTCATTTTTAATTTTTCCCCAATTTATATTACATTCTCCTTGNAAATAGAGATGAAAANTAATATTATTTACAATATATGAATCATATTGCAAGTTATTTGAACAAATAATAGGAGATTCTGCTAGTTCATCATAATTTTTAGCAGATAAAAGATTATTCATTTGTTTTAAAGAACTTACTATTTTATAATCATTAGGTAATTTAATNTTTATAGAATAATCTTCATTAATTCTATTTACAATATAAAACATACAGTGCACAGGATTTAAATAAAGTTGATGTTCATCTAAATAACATGATCCTGCATCTAGTTTATTTGCATAAAAATTATAAATTATTGATATTTTTTTTGNTTTACTTGTATCAACTTCCCAAAGATCTTTACTGATTTTATAAAATTTAAGTGCATTTTTATGTTCATCATAAGCATGCCANTTTTGAATATTTTGAGAAAAATTTCCTAATTCATATCTTCCTGGTCTCCATGCAGCTAGTTGAAACTGCATCTTTTTTTTACCATTTGTAGATGTATGTATCTCAAAATCAATATAATGCCTGTGAGGGTGTTTGTATGAAATAATGTAATTAATCATGATTTATAAAAAAACAAAAGTACAAATTTTAAGAGTGATAATTAACTGTTATAAAGTCTACATTTTTACTACATTTGCTTTTTAAAATAAAAAATAAAAATATGAATTACGATGTTATTGTTTTAGGAAGTGGTCCAGGAGGATATGTTACAGCTATACGTGCCTCGCAACTTGGTTTAAAAACAGCAGTAGTAGAGAAAGAAAGTTTAGGAGGTATTTGTTTAAATTGGGGTTGTATACCAACAAAAGCACTTTTGAAGTCTGCACAAGTTTTTGATTATATTAATCATGCTAGTGATTTTGGAATTGAAGTAAGTGGTGTTAATGCTGATTTTCCAAATATTATTAAAAGAAGTCGTGATGTTGCTGATGGTATGAGTAAAGGAATAGATTATTTATTAAAGAAAAATAAAGTGGATGTCCTTAATGGTCATGGAAAAGTATTAAAAGGCAATAAGATTTCAGTAGTGTTAGATGGTAAAAACTCCGCGTACAGCGCAAAGCATATTATTATTGCTACTGGAGCTAGAAGTAGACAACTGCCAAATCTTCCTCAGGATGGAAAAAAGGTTATAGGTTATAGAGATGCGCTTAGCTTATCTCAAGCTCCTAAGAAAATGGTTATTGTTGGATCGGGGGCAATTGGTGTAGAATTTGCTTATTTTTATAATGCCATGGGAGTTGATGTTACTGTGGTTGAATATATGTCTAATATTGTTCCAGTAGAGGACGTAGATATTTCTAAACAATTACAGCGTTCTTTTAAAAAATCGGGTATTAAAATAATGACAAATTCTTCAGTTGAATCTGTTGATATTAAAGGTTCTGGATGTAAGGTTAGTATTAAAACTTCTAAAGGAGAAGAAAATTTAGATTGTGATGTAGTACTTTCAGCTGTTGGTATTTCTGCAAATATTGAAAATATTGGACTTGAAGATGTAGGTATTAAAACAGAAAATGGAAAGATAATTGTGGATGAATATTACAATACAAATATAAGTGGTTATTATGCTATAGGAGATGTTTTACCAACACAAGCACTGGCTCATGTTGCTTCAGCGGAAGGTATTATTTGTGTAGAAAAGATAGCAGGACATAATCCAGAGAAAATAGATTACAACAATGTGCCAGGGTGTACTTATACAAGCCCAGAAATTGCATCGGTTGGTATGACTGAAGCACAAGCTAAAGAAAAAGGATATGAAGTAAAGGTCGGTAAGTTTCCATTTTCAGCATCTGGAAAAGCTTCTGCTGCAGGACATAAGGATGGTTTTGTTAAGGTCGTTTTTGACGCAAAATATGGAGAATGGTTAGGTTGTCATATGATAGGTTATAATGTTACAGAAATGATTGCAGAGGCAGTAGTAGCAAGAAAATTAGAAACTACAGGTGAAGAAATATTAAAAGCTATTCATCCTCACCCAACAATGAGTGAAGCTGTTATGGAAGCTGTAGCAGCCGCTTATGATGAGGTAATTCATATTTAACTACTGAATAATTAATTTCTGCTGGATTATTTTATTCTCAATTTTAAATTGTATAAAATAGATTCCTTTCTTTTGATTAGATAAACTAATTGTTTTAGATTGTTTATTAATAATTCCTCTTTCTATTAATTTACCCATTGTAGTGTATATTTCAAATTCTATATTTTTATGATTAGATTTTACTCTAAATGTTCCTTTGGATGGGTTAGGAAATACTTCAACATTGTTTATTTCTTGTAATTCATTAATTGACAATATATTTAGACCATTAATTTTTACATTATCCATAAAAAATCTATTTCCATAATCATTAATTGCAACAAAACGAATCATGATTGTATCTCCATTTAGTCCCCAATTACTAAGATTAATACTATCAGTATCCCAGCTTCCACATGTAGGATACCAAGCAGATCCTACGTACGCAGTAGTTTGTAAATCTGGACCAATTGCTCCAAAAATAGAATCCCAAGTTGCACCACAATCAGTAGAAATATCAATTCTAAAACCATCATCATATCCACTAGCATAACCTGAATATGCATAGTCATATACTAACCAATTTTGTGCTGATGTGCCGTTTCCTAGCTTTATTTTATTACTAATTAAATAGGCTTCTTTTCCAATTTGATCTATCCAATAATGGTTTACATATGCCACTTTAGTCGGGATACAATTTATACCAGTATCAACATCAATACTCTGCCATGAAAATGAGGCTGCTGGTGTTTCCCATGCATTTGGAGGAAATATATCTGCATCAAATCCTTGATAGAATTCATCTGTATTAGTTATTAAGTAAACAGAGTCTGTATATGTTATAAAGTTATTATAATTTTGAGTTGAACTTCCATATGCATCTGTAACTGTTAAACTAACATCATAACTACCAGGCGAACTATAAAAAACTTTTGGATTTTCTAAATTAGAGCTACTTGGATTTCCTCCAGGAAAAGACCATTGCCATGTGGCACTATTATGCCGTACTGCAGAGTGATCTACAAATTGAACCGTGTCATTTAAACAATTAATTTCTAATTTATTTGCAGCAATTTGTGCTGATGGAGCAGAATTTTCATAGAAATCAATTTGATAAGCAGATCTATTAGTGCCATTAAATAATTTTCCCTCTCTGTAGTAAGGAATTAACTGTGTAGAAGTAGTACTTTTGGGTAAATTATTATCAAAAATAACCCAATCAGACATAGAGTTATTTCGATAATAAACAGCATCTCTTGTTCCTAAGTATACTCCTCCGTCACTACCTCTATGATGCTCAATATTTGTTGCATTTATATCATCTAAAGTAGGAGTACTCCAATTTATCCAATTTAATCCCCCATTTATAGATTTAAAAACTTCATATCCTTTCGCATCTTGAACACCACCATACATACTACATCTAGCAATCCAAAGTGTATGTGCATCATTACTACTAATAGTTATGTCATATGGAATCCAATCCTGTCCATTTATATTAGTAGGAGTTATATCTATCCAATTTTTTCCTGCATCATCTGATCTCCAAAGTTTTTTTGTTCCCCACCAGGAGGGCCATGTAGATACATAAATTACATTTGGATTGCTCCATGCAACTTCAATTGAAGTAACTTTATGGTCAAAATGATGAACTGGAGAATAAGATGAAGCATTATCTTTTGATAGCCATAAGGTGGAATCTTCTCCAATGTAATTCCAATTAAAACACCTTGGGTCAAATTCCATTTGAGAAGATTCTCCAATGATATATGAGGCATTAGGTTTTTTAGCTAATGAGAAAGTATTGATATCAATATTTCTATCTCCCGAAAGAATTTTTCCATTATAGTCACTATATGCCACTCTAGGTAAACCAAAATTAACAAACCCTCTAATGTTATCTCCTCCATCAGTGCAAAGCCAGTCGTTTATGTATGTGCTTCCATCTTTTAATAGGGTTCCGTTATGATACGTTCCTCCTAGCATAACATTTCCATCTTTGAATCCAGCTCCAAAACCCCAAAAATCAGATCCTGCAATACCATATTGTTTCTTATATATACTATCTCCTGCATTATCTGAATAAAATACCCCTCCATCACATGCAAACCATAAATCATTTCCAAAATAATTAATGTCATGAATATCTGCATGCACATATCCTTTTTTGTGTGGTTCACTCCATTTTGCTGGGCACGAAAAATTAATCCCACCATCAGTTGACGCCCAATGATTTACACCGCCAACATGAATTATATCGGCATTATTTGGATTTACCGCTAAAGCTAAATCATAGTAATATTGCCCTCCATCATCAGATCCATCTGGTTGCCAACCCATCAAATTAATATTTGTTGTTGAAGGTATTCCAGCTGGTTGAGAACCACAACATTGAAATGTCCAGTTTTCACCTTTATCAAAGCTAACATATATTCCGTATAATCCGCTACCTCCATTTGCTTCTCCTGTAGCAAGTGCAACAATTTTATTTGGCGATGCTGGTGAAACTGCTATTTCTGTTCTTTTTTGTTCTTCTCCAACAGATGGAGTAGGCCACCCATTTGTAAATAATGATAATGTATTACCTCCATCATTGGATCGGTAAAACTCTGTTTGATCATTTATTTGTTTAATAAAATACATAGTATCAGAAGAATTTGGATGAAATTCAATTTCTAAGAAATTGCCATTCATAACAGATGTGAAGTTATTTCCACCATCTACTGACCTAAACAAACCCTCACTAGATGCAATAAATAAATTTAGATTGTTATTTGGGTTTAGTTTAATATCTTTAACTGAATGAGTTACACTATTAAAATTAGCATCTCCAATGATAGCCCAATTATTGCCACTATCATATGATTTATATATACTGCCGTTTCCACTAATATATATAATTTCAGGATTTATAAAATCTATCTCTAATGCATAAACTCCATTTAAAGCAATATTAGATGTTATTAAATTCCAATTATCTCCTTTATCTTCCGTTTTCCAGGCTCCTGCAGTAGCTGTACCCGCGTAGAGAATATTGGAATTGCTTTTAGATTGTTCTACAGTATAGACGTGAGCAGATCCTGGGGCATAACTTCTACTGTTAGCGTCTTTATCAAAATCCCAGGGACCAATACATTCCCATTGATTATTAACTTTTGATTTTAGTTTTTTTTTATTAAAATTTGTTGTTCTACTTAAAGATCGAATCCATCTTTTATAGTATTGAGTATGTTTATTCTTAACAAATTTATTTTTCTTATAAAACTTGTTGTACTCTTCAATCACACTTCCTACATCAGTATTCTCCAAATACATTAACTGAACCCATTTTGGAGAATTATTAGATTTATAAGTCATCTCAATTTGTCCTTTAAGTGAAAAATTAACACAAATTAAGATAAATAATAATGTCCTTTTCATTATTATGAAATATGTTTTGTATTTTATATTAAAGATTAAATTCTTCTCTTACTTCTTTTTGACAATCTAATTTTTCCCATGTAAACGTTTCTACTTCTATTTCTTTTAGTTGTCCATTAATTTCAAAATATGTTTTTTTTATTTCAGGCTTTCTCCCCATATGACCATATGCAGCAGTTTCTGAATATATTGGATTTTTGAGTTTTAATCTACTAATTATTGATGCAGGTTTAAGATTAAAACATGGCATATTTTTAATTTTTTCAGCAATTTCACCATCACTTATATTAATCTTTGTACTACCATAAGTATCAACAAATACACCCATAGGTTCTGCAACACCTATTGCATAACTTACTTGAATAAGTATTCTATCAGCTATACCTGCTGCTATTAAGTTTTTTGCAATATGACGTGTAGCATATGCTGCTGAACGATCAACTTTAGAAGGGTCTTTACCAGAAAAAGCACCACCTCCATGCGCTCCTTTTCCTCCATATGTATCTACTATAATTTTTCTTCCAGTTAAACCAGTATCACCATGTGGACCTCCAATTACAAATTTACCCGTAGGATTTACATGATATTTTTCTTCACCAAATAAATTTTGATTGTCTTTAGATAGTTTTTTCAATACTCTAGGCATAAGAATGTTTTTGACATCCATTTCTATTTTCTTTTGCATATTTTTTTCGGAGTCAAAATCATCATGTTGTGTAGATACAACTATATCTGTTATTCGTTTAGCTGTATGATTATCATTATACTCTAATGTGACTTGAGACTTAGAATCAGGTCTTAAGTATAACATTTCTTTTCCTTCTCTTCTAATTGCAGCTAGTTCAATAAGTATTTTATGAGAGATATCTAATGCTAAAGGCATTAAATCTTCAGTTTCATTAGTAGCGTATCCAAACATCATACCTTGGTCTCCTGCACCTTGTTCTTTATTTAATCCTTCTCCTTCTGTGACCCCTTGTCTTATATCTGCTGATTGTTCATGTATTGCAGATATAACTCCACAACTATCAGCATCAAATTGGTACTCTGACTTAGTATATCCTATTTTTCTAATAACTTCACGAGCAACTTTTTGTACATCAACATAACTATTTGTTTTTACTTCACCACTAAGTACTGTTAATCCAGTTGTAACTAAAGTTTCGCATGCTACTTTAGAATTGGGGTCTTGTGCAAGAAAATTATCCAATAGAGCGTCTGAAATTTGATCTGCGACCTTGTCTGGATGTCCTTCTGAAACAGATTCGGATGTAAAATAATATGACATTTTAAAATAATTAAAATTAATAAAATGTAGATTGATTTGGCAACGACTAAGGAATACTATTTTAGCATTTTTTTTAGTGGTTGCAATAAGCCAAATCTTTCCACTTGGATCGGCAAATTTAATAAAAAAAATAGACCTATAGATTTGGTATGTAATAAAAAATCTCTTTAATTTGCACTAGACTTATCAAGAAAGACTGAGGGATGGGCCCGATGATGTCTTGGCAACCTTGGAAAAGCAAGGTGCTAATTCCCGCTCCAATTGGAGGAAGATGAGCGAATTCCATTAAATTCTCTAATCTTTTTTGCTAAGTTTTAATTATTATGAAAAATAGTATAAAAGATATATTAAATCGCAGGATACTTGTTCTAGATGGAGCTATGGGAACAATGATACAACGGTATAATTTATCGGAAAAAGACTTTCGTGGTACAAGGTTTAAAAATCATTCCAAAGATTTAAAGGGTAATAATGATATATTATCAATTACTAGACCAGAAATTATAAAAGCAATACATCATGAATATTTAAAAGCAGGAGCGGACATTATTGAAACTAATACTTTTAGCGGAACTACAATTGCTCAGAAAGATTATGGTTTAGAATCTGCTGTCTATGATATAAATTATCATTCTGCAAAGATTGCAAAAGATATAGCAGTTATAATGTCCACAAATGAAAAACCAAGATTTGTTGCAGGTTCTATTGGACCAACTAATAGAACTGCTTCTATATCTCCAGATATAGAAGATCCTGCCTATAGACACGTAAATTTTGATGATCTTTCTTTAGCATATAAACAACAAGTAGTTGCTTTAATAGATGGAGGTGTAGACATTCTACTTGTTGAAACTGTATTTGATACATTAAATTGTAAAGCGGCACTCTTTGCTATAAAAGAAGTTTTTGAAGAAAAGAATATTGAACTTCCTATTATGGTTTCAGGAACAATTACTGATGCAAGTGGTCGTACACTATCTGGTCAAACTGTTGAAGCTTTCTTAAATTCTATTTCTCATTTACCTCTTTTAAGTGTAGGTTTTAACTGTGCTTTAGGTGCTAAAAAAATGCAGCCATATATTAAGGAGTTATCTGATAAAGCAAATTGTTTTATCAGTGTTTTTCCTAATGCAGGATTGCCAAATGAAATGGGAGAGTATGATGAGACCGCTAAAATCATGGCTAATCAAATTGAAGAGTTTATGTATTATAAATGGGTAAATATTATTGGTGGATGCTGTGGGACTACACCAAGGCATATCGAATCATTTTCAAAATCAACTTTAAAATATGAACCTAGAGTAATTCCTAATAATCAATTACAATTAAAGCTTTCTGGATTGGAGGCACTTACTGTTTCAACTCAAAGCAATTTTTTAAATATTGGAGAAAGAACAAATGTGATGGGTTCTGCTAAATTTAGAAAATTAATAAAACAAGAAAAATTTGAAGATGCACTTTCAGTAGCTCTACAACAAGTTCAAAATGGTGCTCAAGTTATAGACATCAATATGGATGATGGATTAATTGATGGTGTTTCCGCAATGACATATTTTTTAAATTTAATTGCATCAGAGCCTGAAATATCTAAAGTACCCATAATGATAGATTCATCAAAATGGGATATTATTGAAGCTGGTTTAAAATGTATACAAGGTAAAGGAATTGTTAATTCTATCTCTTTGAAAGAGGGGGAAGATATTTTTATAGCACAAGCAAAAAAGATTAGAAAATATGGCGCAGCTGTTGTAGTTATGGCATTTGATGAAAAAGGACAAGCGGCAGATTATAATGATAAAATTAGAATTTGTAAGAGAGCATATGAAATTTTAGTTAAAAAAGTTAATTTCCCTGCTCAAGATATTATTTTTGATCCAAATATTTTGACCGTTGCTACTGGAATAGATGAGCATAATAATTATGCAGTTGATTTTTTTAAAGCAACAAAATGGATTAAAAAAAATCTTCCTTTTGCTAAAGTTAGTGGAGGAGTTAGTAATGTTTCTTTTTCCTTTAGAGGTAATAATATCGTAAGAGAAGCTATGCATTCTGCTTTTTTATTTCATGCTATCAAAAATGGACTGGATATGGGTATTGTAAATGCTGGAATGATTCAAGTGTATGAGGATATTCCACAAAAATTACTCAAAGCAGTCGAAGATGTACTGCTTAATGTTGATGAAGAATCTACGGAAAGATTATTAAATATTGCCGATGAATATAAAGGAGTAAATAAGAATCAGAAAAAAGATGGAGAATGGAGAAAAAAACCTGTAGAGGATCGACTATCTCATGCATTAATCAATGGAGTAGTTACTTATATTGAAGAGGATACTGAAGAAGCACGTTTAAAGTTTGAAAAACCTTTAGATGTAATCGAAGGTCCATTAATGGATGGAATGAATGTAGTAGGAGATTTGTTTGGAAGTGGTAAAATGTTTTTACCCCAAGTGGTAAAATCAGCTCGTGTTATGAAGAAATCAGTAGCAATTCTAACTCCTTTTATTGAAAAAGAAAAAACTCAAGGAAATAAAGCAGGAAAGATACTTTTAGCAACAGTCAAAGGGGATGTGCATGATATTGGAAAGAATATCGTTGGCGTAGTACTTGGTTGTAATAATTTTGAAATTATAGATCTGGGAGTTATGGTTTCTGCTGATAAAATATTAGAAGAAGCTATTAAACATCAAGTTGATATAATCGGTCTCAGTGGTTTAATTACTCCCTCTTTAGATGAGATGATAAATGTGGCTGAAGAAATGGAAAGAAATAATATAAACATTCCTTTAATGATAGGAGGGGCAACTACCTCTCAGGTTCATACTGCTGTTAAATTAATTGATAAATACACTAAAAATATAGTTGTGCATGTATTAGATGCTTCTAAATCAGTAACTGTTGCTAGTAAGATATTATCTAAGAATTCTAATCAATATAAAAAAGAAGTAAGAGATAAATATTTAGCTATTAAGAGTAATTATCTTAAAAGAAAAAAACAAAAACAATATGTTTCTTTAAGTGATGCAAGAGATAATGCATATAAATTAGATCCTAAGTTACAATATTTAGATCCGCCAAAAAAACTTGGAGTTACTGTATTTGATTCTATTGAAATATCTAAAGTAGTTAATTATATTGACTGGACACCGTTCTTCATTTCTTGGGAAATGAAAGGCAGATATCCTGATATATTAACAGATCCTAAATATGGAAAAGATGCAAAACAATTGTTAGATGATGCGTATGATATGTTATTAAACATAGAAAATAATAATTGGCTAAAATTAAAAGCTGTTTTGGGAATTTGGAAAGTAAGTAAGGATGGTGATGATATTCTTTTGTTTGAAAAAGGAAAAAATATAGAAACATTTAATTTTTTACGTCAACAATTAAAGACTTCTAAGCATAATTTATGTCTAGCAGACTATATTGGTGAAGGAGGTGATTATATGGGGGCATTTGTATGTACAGCAGGTATTGATATAGAAAAAAAATTAGATGAGTTTGTTAAGGATTTAGATGATTATAGTTCGATACTATTAAAATCTTTAGCTGACAGGTTAGCTGAAGCACTTACTGAATTTATGCATGAAAAAGTAAGAAAAGAGATTTGGGGTTATGCAAAAATTGAAAATTATACTAATGATGATTTAATAAAAGAAAAATATGATGGTATTCGGCCAGCTCCTGGCTATACTGCTTGTCCTGATCATACTGAAAAATTAAAAATATTTAAAATTTTAAATGCTGAAAGAATAGGAGTGAATTTGACGGAAAATATGTCAATGTATCCTAACGCAACAGTTAGTGGTTATTATTTTTCATATCCGGGTAGTAAGTATTTTAGTGTGGGAAAAATACAAGATGATCAGCTTCAAGATTATGCAAAAAGAAAGAAAATGACTTTAAATGAAACTGAAAAATGGTTAAGATCAAATATTTAAAAAATGAAAGTAATAGAACATATTAAAAAAGCAAAATCTACTTTATTTTCTTTTGAGATATTACCTCCTCTCAAGGGAAAAAGTATTAATTCAATATATGAGTCTTTAGATCCTCTTATGGATTTTAAACCTCCTTTTATTGATGTTACATATCATAGAGAAGAATATGTATACAAGAAAAGAGGAGATGGCCTTTTAGAAAGAAGATCTGTTAGAAAAAGACCTGGAACAGTAGGTATTTGTGCTGCGATAATGAATAAATATCAAGTAGATACGGTTCCTCATATCATATGTGGTGGATTCAACAAGGAAGAAACTGAGAATGCGCTAATTGATTTGGATTTTCTTGGAGTGGAAAATGTACTTGTTTTGCGAGGAGATCCTATCAAATCTGAGACTTATTTTACTGCAGAAAAAGGAGGACATCGTTATGCTTCTGATCTTTTAACTCAAGTTAAAGGCATGAATCAGGGTATATATTTAGATGAAGATTTAAGAAATTCTTCTCCTACTTCCTTCTGTATTGGAGTTGCTGGGTACCCTGAAAAACATTTTGAATCTGCTAATATGAAATCAGATATTCATTTTTTGAAAAAAAAGGTTGATGCTGGTGCTGACTATATTGTAACACAGATGTTTTTTGATAATCAAAAATATTTTGATTTTGTTGATTTATGTAGGGAAAATAATATTAATATTCCAATTATTCCTGGTTTAAAACCTATTTCAACAAAAAAGCAACTAACATTATTGCCGCAAAGATTCCATCTTAATTTACCAAATTTATTGGTAGACGAGGTTTTAAAGTGTAAACATGATGATCAGGTAAGGCAAGTAGGGGTAGACTGGTCAAAACAGCAAGTTAAAGAATTGATAAAATTTGGAGCTCCTTGTATTCATTTCTATACCATGGGAAGATCAGATAATGTCCAAAAAATAGTATCTAATTTTGCTTAAGAGGTTAATTTTCTAAAATGATCTTCTAGATTAATATTTTTTTTCTTTAGTCTTGAGATTAGTTCATTCTCAACTATTTCACCAGAGTTTATAATTATAATTCTAGTACATATTTTTTCTACTTCCTGCATTATATGACTTGATAGAAGTACAGTTTTATCTTTAGCTAATTCTTTTATTAGTGTTCTAATTTCTATAATTTGATTTGGGTCTAAACCTGTAGTAGGCTCGTCCAAAATTAATATTTCAGGATTATGTATCAGTGCAGCAGCCAAACCAACTCTTTGTTTATATCCTTTAGAAAGCTGGTAGATTTTTTTATGTTGTTCTTTTGTTAATCCTGTTATTTTTATTATTTCAGCAAGACGATTTTTTATATTTGGTATATTATAGATATTTCCTGTAAAAGAAAGATATTCTTTTATATACATATTTGTATATAAAGGGTTTTCTTCTGGAAGATAACCAATTTTTGATTTTATTGATAATTCATCAACATCTTTATTAATATTACAAATGTTAACATTCCCTGAATTTTCTTTCGTAAAACAAGTAAGAATTTTCATAAGTGTAGATTTCCCCGCTCCATTAGGACCTAGTAGACCAACAATTTCACCTTTTTGTATTTGAAAAGATATTTTATTAAGAGCAAGTTGCTTTTTATAATATTTGCTTATTTTATTAATACTGATAGACATATCTAATGGGAGATCTTTAATCAGTTGTAAAATTATAAAAACAAATAAATATACAATATTATGATATAGAAAAGTTATATTCTTAAGATTGATAATTATAGTTTGAACAATATCTTAATTATATATAAATAATTTATATCGTATTTTTGCTTTCATGAATGCTTTAGTGCTTAAAACAACTGGAAAAAATTATACAGTAAGAACTGTAGAAGGTATTATTGTTGAATGTGGTCTTAAGGGTATTTTTAGAAACAAAGGAATAAAAAGTACTAATCCTATTGTAGTTGGGGATAATGTTGAAATTGCACAAGAATCAGACAGATGGATGATTGTAAAATTAATAGAAAGAAAAAATTTTATTGTAAGAAGATCGGTTAATTTATCTAAACAGTCTCATATACTTGCATCAAACATTGATCAAGCAATTTTAATGATCACATTAGATCGTCCTATAACTACTACAGCTTTTATAGATCGTTTTTTAGTTGCAGCTAATGCATCTAATATAGAAGTTATTTTATTATTTAATAAAATAGATTTATATGATAGTAAATTACTAGAAAACAAAAAAGAACTAGAAGAAGTATACCGATTAGCAGGATATAAAACAATTTCTATTTCAGTTTTAAATGATAACTTACTTTCAATAAAAAATATAATGAAAGATAAATTAAATTTGATATCTGGACATTCTGGTGTAGGAAAATCTACATTAATAAATAAGCTTCAGCCTAATTTAAGGCTTGCAACTAAAGTTGTTTCTGAATCTCATAATCAAGGGCAGCATACAACAACATTTTCACAATTGTATGAACTAGATTTTGGTGGCTCAATTATTGATACACCTGGAATAAAAGGTTTTGGATTGGTGGATGTTCAAATTAGTGATATCGCTAGTTTGTTTCCAGAATTTATTGCGATTAGAAATTCGTGTAAATATTATAATTGTATTCATAAAAATGAGCCAGAATGTGCTGTTAAATTAGCTGTAGAACATGGTTCTATCTCAAAAAGCAGGTATGCTAATTATTTGAGTATGATTACTGAAGATGATGGTAATACCTATAGAAAAGAAAAATATTAATTTATGAGAATTGTTATTCAAAGAGTATTAAATTCTTCAGTAAGTATTAATAATAAATTACATGCTGAAATAAAAAATGGAATGCTGATATTTGTTGGTATAGAGCATGAAGACACTACAAATGATGTTAATTGGCTAGTAAATAAAATTTTAAGTTTAAGAATTTTTGCAGATTCTAAAAATATGATGAACAAATCTATTTTTGATATTAATGGCCAGATATTGGTAATTAGTCAATTTACATTGCATGCTAAAACAAAGAAAGGAAGTAGACCCTCATATATAAAAGCTGCGAAACCAAAAGTTGCTATTCCATTGTATAATAACTTTTTGGATGAACTTTCTAAAAATCTAGAAGGAAAAGTCTTTTCAGGAAAATTTGGTACAGATATGCAAGTTAGATTAAATAACGATGGTCCAGTTACTATCTTGATTGATTCAAAAAATAGGGAGTAATTATTCTCTCATCCCATTTGGAATTCCATAAATATGTACTATATCAATTTTTTCAGAAATTGACATTATACCAGGATTAATGCCTAATTGGTTTTCTGGAATTTTTATTTTTAATTTAGAGTAATAATCTTTCCATATGTTCAAAGTGTCTTTAGTTTTAGGGTGTAGAAAAGTCATAGGATATAATTTAAAGATTGTGTCTTCTAAAAATGCTTCATATATTAATTCAGAACAGTAGTACATATTATTATTTAATAAGAATTCATCATCATATTTAAATCCTAATTTATTTTTCATAAAATTTATAGCATCCTTAATTAAATATCGATATTCCTTTTTTACTCTACCAACAATAACTTTGGGTTCATTGTTTATATCAAAAGAACGGTTTAAAAAACTATCCAATCTTGTGATTTTCACTTTATCAGGTATAGCTTCTAAGACTTTGAGAGATTCTTTAAAGTTATAGTTTCCATTAATGTTGTTACTGTCTTTAATTTCTACTATTACACCAACGTGTGAAAAATTCGCATTTTTATATCCTGGTGTAACTAATTCAATAGCATCACAAAGAGGTGAAGAGTCTAAATCTTGAAATAATATATCACCTTCTTGTAGTTGAAAATTTGATTGATTGTTTTTTATGCATCCAAAAAACAAAAAGCATGATAAAATGATTATTCTTAACATTACTTTGAATAAAGAAATAGATATTTTTAATTAGTTTGCTAATACAATAATGTTATTATTTTGCATTTCAATTACACCTCCATTGATTTTAAAAATTTCATTATTTTCATTATCAATTTTCACTTTAATTTCTCCTTTTGTTAATGTTGAAATTATTGCAGCGTGATTGTTAAGAATTTCAAATTCCCCATCTGTTCCAGGCAGCTTTACAGATAAAATATCTCCTTGATATAATTCTTTCTCAGGGGTTATTATTTGTATTTTCATATATAAGATTATTTTGCTTCTGCAATCATTTTTTCACCTTTCTCTATTGCTTCTTCAATAGTACCTACAAGGTTAAATGCTGCTTCAGGGTACTGGTCTACATCTCCATTCATAATCATATTAAACCCTTTAATGGTATCTTGAATATCTACAAGTACACCTTGTAATCCTGTAAATTGTTCTGCCACATGAAAAGGTTGAGATAAGAATCTTTGAACTCTTCTTGCTCTATGTACAGCTAATTTATCTTCCTCGGAAAGCTCATCCATACCTAGAATAGCAATAATATCTTGCAGTTCTTTATATCTCTGTAAAAGCTCTTTGACATCTTGAGCGCATTTATAATGTTCATCACCAACAACTTCAGGCGTTAATATTCTTGATGTAGAGTCAAGTGGATCTACAGCAGGATATATACCAAGTTCGGCAATTTTTCTTGATAGTACTGTTGTTGCGTCTAAATGGGCAAATGTAGTTGCTGGTGCTGGGTCTGTTAAGTCATCTGCAGGTACATAAACTGCTTGAACAGAAGTAATTGAACCATTTTTTGTAGATGTAATTCTTTCTTGCATTGTTCCCATCTCTGTAGCAAGTGTAGGTTGATATCCTACTGCAGAAGGCATTCTTCCAAGAAGTGCAGATACTTCTGATCCAGCTTGTGTAAATCTAAAGATGTTATCAACGAAAAATAACACGTCTTTTCCTTTTCCTTGCCCATCTCCATCTCTAAAATATTCTGCAATAGTTAAACCAGCAAGAGCTACTCTGGCTCTGGCTCCGGGAGGTTCATTCATTTGTCCAAAAACAAATGTTGCTTTAGAGTTTTGCAATTTACTTTTATCAATTTTAGATAAGTCCCATCCTCCTTCTTCCATTGTATGGTTAAAATCTTTTCCGTAGTCAATAATACCAGATTCTAACATTTCTCTTAAAAGGTCATTTCCTTCTCTTGTTCTTTCCCCTACACCTGCAAAAACAGAAAGACCACCATGTCCTTTAGCAATATTATTAATAAGTTCTTGTATTAATACAGTTTTTCCTACACCAGCTCCTCCAAATAAACCAATTTTTCCTCCTTTTGCATATGGTTCAATTAAATCTATAACTTTAATTCCAGTAAATAAAACTTCAGTTGCAGTTGATAAATCTTCAAACTTTGGAGCTTCTCTATGTATAGGAAGTCCATTTGAACGGTCGAGATTTTCCATGCCATCAATAGCATCTCCAATTACATTAAAAACTCTTCCTTTAATGTTTTCTCCTATTGGCATTTTAATAGGAGCTCCAGTTGCAACTACTTCTGTACCTCTACTGACCCCATCAGTTGTTTCCATAGAAATTGCTCTAACAGTATCTTCTCCTATATGCTGTTGACACTCAAGTACTAATTTACTACCATCATTTCTAGTAATTTCTAAAGAGTCATAAATATTTGGTAAGTCCGATTCATTGTTTTCAAATGTTACATCAACTACAGGACCAATTACTTGTGAAACCTTTCCGTTTTTTACTGACATATCTTAAAGTTATTTATATTATTATGATTAATTTTAATGGTGCAAACTTACTATTTTTAAATTGTTTGAAACTTAAAATTGGCTAATAAAATTAATTGTTATTTTTGAACACTTTTTTAACAAAAAATAACTCATATAAATTAAGTGAAAGTATACCACTCAATTGATCATTTTCCATCAAATGTAAAAACTGCAATTACTATCGGTACTTTCGATGGTTTGCATCAAGGGCATTTTTTTGTACTTTCTAAATTATTGAATATTTCAAAATCTAAATCATTAGAAAGTGTATTATTGACTTTTCATCCACATCCTAGAAATGTTCTTTTTTCAGATGCTCAGGAACTTAAATTATTAAACACAATTAAAGAGAAAAAAAATAGGTTAGAAAAATTAGGATTACAGCACTTGATTATTCATCAGTTTACAAAAGAATTTTCCAGAAAAAAAGCAATGAATTTTATTAGAGATACATTGATAGGTAAATTGAATATGCATAGTATGGTTATTGGTTATGATCATCAGTTTGGAAGAAATAGAGAGGGTTCTTTTGAAGAATTAAAAGACTTATCTAATCTATATTCTTTTGATTTAAATAGAATAGATGCAAAAAAAGATGGTTCAATTACAGTCAGCTCTACAAAAATAAGACGTGCATTAGAAGAAGGGGATGTAATAAAAGCAAATAGTCTATTAAATTATGAATATATGTTTTCGGCAACGGTTGTCCACGGTGATAAATTAGGAAGAAAAATTGGTTTCCCAACAGCTAATTTACAATTAGATGAGTGTAAGCTTATCCCAAAAAAAGGAGTTTATCTTGTTAAATTAAAAATAGATGATAAAAATTATTCTGGAATGTTAAATATATCTAAACATAAAGAAAAAATAGAAGTTAATATATTTGAATTTTCAGATGATATTTATGGAAAAGAAATTGAAGTCTATTTTATCGATTATTTGCGTGATTTAAAAGTTTTTGAAAGCTCGAAATTTTTGCAAGCTCAGTTGCAAAAAGATGAAATATTAGCAAGAAAATTACTCAATAAAAAAACTAGCTTATAATATCAAGCTTAGCAAATTTTAATAAAAGTTGTTTTTGTCCAATTCCTTCAAAAAATACTGTAGCTTTTTTATTTGCTCCATCTCCTTCTATATTTAATATTTTGCCTTTACCAAATTTAGCATGCTTTACAATTACCCCATTTACTATTTTTTCATTAGATTGATTGTGATTTTGATGATTTGTTGAAGATAATTTTTTTAAGCGTCTATTTTTGAAAATGTTTTGCGTGGTATTTTTGTAAGTTGAATTTTGTTTTTTGGTTTTAGTATATATATTATATTTTTTTTGAATGTTAAAGTCTTTTTTATCTAGTAAATTTTCATCTAATTCATTTAAAAATCTACTTTCTCTACAGTCTATAAATTGACCCCATCTAAATCTTGTATTTGCGTATGATAAAAACAATCTTTTTTCAGCTCTTGTTATAGCAACATAAAAAAGTCTTCTTTCTTCTTCCATGTCTTCCTGACTTTCACCGCTCATCATCGAAGGAAATAAATTTTCTTCTAATCCTACAACAAACACATAAGGAAATTCAAGACCTTTTGCAGCATGTACTGTCATTAGAGTAACTTTATTAAAATCAGTGTCTTTTTCATTGTCTTGGTCTGTAAGAAGAGCAATATCTTGAATAAAATTAGTTAAATTATTGTTTTCATTATTTTCACAAAAATCTTTTAAACCATTCAACAACTCTTGCATATTTTCGAACCTACTTATTCCTTCAGGAGTCTTATCGTTATAAAGATGATGGAATAAGCCTGATTTATTTGCAATTTCTTCGCCAATATCATAAGCATTTTTTTGATTATTTTGGATTATAAAATCATTAATCATCAATGAGAAATTAGATATTTTATTTAGCGTACCTTTGTTTAAATTAATATTATAATTTTCTATAGAATTTACAACTTCCCATAAACTTTTATTAGACTCATTAGCTACAATGTTTATCTTTTGAATTGTAGTTGCTCCAATTCCTCTAGCTGGATAATTGACTATTCTTTTAAAAGATTCATCGTCATTGGGGTTTACAGTTAGTCGAAAATAAGCTAATAAATCTTTTACTTCTTTTCTTTGATAGAAGGATAAACCTCCATATATTTTATATGGAATATTTTTTCTTCTTAGAGCTTCTTCAAGAGGTCTGGATTGAGCATTTGTTCTGTATAGTATTGTAAAATCTTTATATAACTCATCATTATTCATTTTTATATCAAATAATGTATTTGCAACTAATCTACCTTCATCATTATCAGAATTTGTTTGAGCAACAATAATTTTTTCTCCTTGCTTATTGTGTGTCCATACTTCTTTTCTTATTTGCTTTTCATTTTTTTTAATCAATCCATTTGCGGCCTCAACTATCGTTGCTGTTGATCTGTAGTTTTGTTCTAGTTTATAAGTTTTATAGTCAGGGTAATCAAGCTTAAAGTTTAATATGTTTTGGATATTGGCACCTCTAAAAGAATAAATACTTTGAGCGTCATCACCAACGACACAGATATTTTCATAAAGAGCAGCTAATTTTTTAATAATTAAGTATTGAATTTGGTTCGTATCTTGATATTCATCAATTAAAATATACTTGAATTTTTCTTGATATTTGATAAGTGTGTCAGCATGTATGGATAATAACTCATAGGTTTTTAGTAATAAATCATCAAAATCCATAGCTGAAGATTTTTTACATCTGTTTTCATATGTTTGATATATTTTACCGAACTCTGTTCTTTTAGAAATTATATCAGCTTGCATTAAATCATTACTTTTATGATAAGTTTCAGATGTTATGAAATTATTTTTTAGTGCAGAAATTCTATTTCTAATTATACCAACTTTATAAGTTTCCTTATCTAGATTTAGATCTTTTATTATGCTTTTAACTAGATTTTTAGAATCTTCTGTATCATAAATAGTGAAATTTGATGGATAGTTTATTTTATCAGCCTCAAACCTTAGTATTCTAGCAAAAACAGAATGGAATGTTCCCATCCATAAATTATTTGCTAAACTAATACCTACAAAATTTTCTATTCTTCTTCTCATTTCTTTTGCCGCTTTGTTTGTGAAAGTAAGTGCAAGAATATTATATGGATTAATTTTATTTTTTAATAGATGGATTATTCTATATGTTAGTACTCTAGTTTTTCCAGATCCTGCCCCTGCAATAACCATTAAGGGGCCGTCTATATGTCTAACAGCTTTTGTTTGCTCTTTGTTTAATTGTTCAAGATAATTATTCATATTAAAAAATGAGTATTCAAAAGTACGCTTTTATAACTATACATATATAGTAGGTGTTGATAAATTTTTGTATGTTTGCAGGCTAGAGGTGTACCTCTAATAAAATAAAAATTAAGAAAAAGATTTTGCATGAAAAGAATTTTACTTTTAACTATATACTTCCTTTTTTCATTTACTAACGATATAACAGCTCAGCAAAACCATATTGTTGATGTTGGCTTTATTGGGGGAACGGGAATTTTAGATGTTTTTACTCCAGATAGCTTGAACATTAATATTGGGGACACAGTTACTTGGAATAACATTGTAGGTTTTCATAATGTAAATGGAACATTAGGTACTTTTCCAAATAATCCAGAAGGATTTGGGAATGCACTTTCAAGTAGTTCGTGGACATTTTCACATATTTTCAATATTCCAGGATCGTACGATTATCATTGCGATCCTCATGCTGGTATGGGGATGGTAGGTTTTATTACAGTCAATCCTTCTAGTTCTAATCCAACCTTAGGTGCGATTACTACTACAGATCCATCTTGCCCTTCAGGTCTTGATGGGGATATAGTTGTGAATGTAAATCAAACTAATCCAGTACAACCAGTAAATATTTTATTCTATTGGGAAAACGCTGCAGGATTTTGGGTTCAAATAACAAATATTCCTGGATCTACAAATCCTATAAATTCTCTCAATAATAATTTTTATGCTGGTAATTGGATGATTATCCTTGAAGATGTAGCTACAGGAAATAATCTTGATACAAATTATGTTCCATTTAACGATGGACCATATTTTAATACTCCACCAGCTTCTTTAAATGGATCATCAATAAATCCAACTACAATAGTTAGTAATGATGGTGAGATTAATGTAATTGCTTTAGGACAAGCTCCTTATAGCTTTACATTAACAGGTCCTTCTGGTTTAATTCAGAACGGTACCGGTTCTTTTACAGGATTGTCTGACGGTCTCTATGAAGTAGAGGTTATAAATGATAATGGTTGTGATACTACATTATTTTTTACTTTAACTGCTGGTATTTCTTGTAGTGCTGACCCGATTACTACAACTAATATTACATGCTATTCGAATGCAGATGGTCAAATTCATATTACAGGAGTGCAAGCAATAGGATTGATCACATATAGAGTAGATAGTGTTGACCCATCACTAAACAATCCTTCTGCTTTAGATGCGGCCTCTACATGGGCTACTACAGATACTTTTCACACCTTCTCTGACCAAGCTATTCCAGGATTAAATGCTACCAGTAATTATGCCTTAACAAGACGTGTTAGTGGTAATCCAATAAATGAATTCTATTATGTAACAGTAGAAGATGCAACAGGTTGTATAATATTTGATGGTATACCTATTGAAGTAGATCGGGATGGAGGGCTTTATCAAATTCAAACTACTATTACTCTCATGTCAGATTCTTCTAATTCTGACGGAAGTTATATGATAGATGTTAATCCAAATTCAATTTATAGTAACTCAACTGGTGGATATCCAAATGGTGCAAATCCTCCTTATCAGGCATTTTGTTTTGATCCTTCTGGAGCTCCTTTACAACCATTTCCAATGCAATCTAATTCACAAGGACAATTTTACCTGGATTCTTTATCAATAGGTCAATACTCGATATTTATTGAGGATAATGGGCCACATAATTGTGCAACAGATACAATTGTTTTAAATCCTGCAATGTCTGTGGCGCCACCATGTAACCCAGTTTTAAGTAATCTTATTAATAATATATGTCCAGGAGATAATTTAGGTCAAGCAACATTTAATTTTTTATCTGGTTATGGAGAATTTAATTTAAATAATGATAGTACAATAGGCGGGACAATTTCAGTTGCAAACCTAATTAGTAATAATAGTTTTTTAAATATTAATCAATTAAGTTCAGGATTATATAATATTGAACTGCTTTCTAATGGAGCTTGCTCTGACACAACCATCTTTTTTACAATTCTTGAGCCAGAATTTGATTCTATTCAATTTTTAAACGCATTTATTACACCAGCTTTAACTACAGTGTGTAATTCTGATAGTACTCAAGTGTTAGTGGAATTTAGTGTGCCAGATAGTTCTATAAGTTATCAATATCTACTTAGAGATTTTCCTGCCGGAAACCCATTAAATGTACCTGGTGATAGTATTGGGGATATTTCATCAATATTTTTAACTGCAGGAGACTATAATCTAGAATTATATTATAATGATACTGTTCAGTGTAGTAACTACCAACAACCTTTTACAATTAATGAATATAAGCTAGAAATTTTAAATGTCACTACTAATGACGCCTTTTGTCCTGCACTTGGAGAAATAAACATAGATTTCGATGATATAAATATTTCAAATCCACCTGTGATAGGACATGTTAATGGACTACCTCCATCCGCTACGCAAATTGGTTCTCCTATAATATTTTCTGCTCCAGCAGCAGTATATGATAGTATTTATATTGAAGATGCAAAAGGTTGCCAGATCTTTTGGTCAAATATTGAAGTTATAGAAAATATAGTTCCAATTCAAGCTAATATCTTTACAGAGAAAGAAACATGTAGAGAGAATGATGGAATTATTTCAATCATACCTTCAAATGGTGTTCAACCATATTTAATAACTATTGATAGTGATACGGTTTGTCAGTCAATAAATGAATCTGATACATGTCAAAAAACAACTATGAATGCTTCTCAAAACATTGTTATTACTATTGAAGATGATGCTCAATGTATATTTGATACAATTATAGAAATAACAAAGGTTGCTCCTTTAAAAATTTCATCAATACAAAAAAATAAAGAAACGTGTTGTGGTTTTGATGGCTCTATAATTGTTGATTGGACAGGTGAAGGAAATCAGATTGACTACACACTTAGATTTGATACCACTGCAATTTTAATAGATTTAGGAAATAATAATTATCCATATATGGATGGTTTGTCTGTTTGGCCATCACAATCGTTTATTAATACTTTTGAATTACAACAAGATTCTGCACACTTTGTTAACTTAACTAGGGGGTATTATGATATTCATATTTCAGACATATATGGTTGTAAAGATAGTATTGATTATATTTATAATCAGGGACTAACAAATTTATTTATAGATACTACTTTAGCTAGTCAGTTAAGCATGCAGATATCAGAAAATAATATACTTTGCTATGATTCTGTTAATGGAAATGCTAAAGTTTTATTTCCTAATATATGTTATGATTATCAGTTGTGGTTATATAATGATACTCTTAATCCAGTGTTAATATTTAATGATACTTCTTATAATATTGATAGTTTAGTATATTTTGATGATCTTAATAAAGGAATTTACGGAATTCAAGCAGTATCACATTCAAATTATAAAGGTTGTATAGCAAGATCTGACACGTTTGTTATATTGGAGCCTACTTTGATTACCTATGACGCACCATTAAGTACGCCTGCTCATTGTCTTAATGGTGGTTATGCAATAGATGGAGGGTCATGTAATGGTGCTATATGGCTACCAAATTCTCCAATTGGAGGAGTAGTGGATACTTCTACTATACAAAATGATACCTCTTATAGATATTACATCAACATGGATAAGATTGAGCAAGGTTTTTTTTTAGATGGAATGCCTTGTAGAGTTTG